>DASZLR010000221.1:0-7964 GCA_035552275.1 Pseudonocardiaceae bacterium
GCGTCGGACTTGGTGGCGGCCGGTTTGCGGCGGGCGCGGGGCTTGGGCCGGGACAGCGCCAGCCCGACCCGCAGCGCCCCGGCCGCCTCGGCGACCGCCTCCCGGCAGCGCGAGCCGGCGGCCAACATGCTGGCGTACCCGTGAATCAGGTCCGGATGCCGGCGAGCCACCACCCGCACGCCGGCGGCGGCCAACTTCTCCGCGAACGCCTCGCCCTCGTCCCGCAGTGGGTCGAAGCCGGCGGTGGCCAGGTAAGTCGCCGGGAAACCGCGCAGGTCATCGGCGAGCAGCACGGACATCCGAGGATCGGACCGCTGCTCGACGTCGGGCACGTAGTGGTCCATGAACCAGGTCATATTGGCGTCGGTGAGCATGAAGCCCTCGCCGAACTTCTCCCGGGACGGCCGGCGGGTGGTGCCGTCGGTCGCCGGATACAGCAGCAGCGCGAACACCGGCCGAGCCGTCCCGTTCAGGCCGGCGGTGTGGGCGACCACGGCGGCCAGGTTGCCGCCCGCGCTGTCCCCGCCGACCGCGATGGCGGCCGGGTCGATGCCCAGGTCCTCGGCATTGCCGGCGGCATAACCGAAGGCGGCGAGCGCGTCGTCCACCGCGGCCGGGAACGCGTGCTCCGGCGCCATCCGGTAGTCCACCGACAGCACCCGCACCCCGGCCTGCTGGGCGAGGTACCGGCACAGGTTGTCGTGGCTCTCCAGGCTGCCGACCACCCAGCCGCCGCCGTGATAGAAGATCAACAGCGGCGAGCCGGCGGCCAGCCCGGTCGGGGTGTACAGCCGCGCGGGGATGGTGCGGTCCGCGGTCGGAATGCCGATCGGGCGGGTGCTGACCGGTTCGATCCGCGGGCCGGCGATCAGCAGCGAGCCGGCCTCCAGCCGGGCCCGCGCGGCCTCGGTGGTGCCGCCGCCGAGCTCCGCGTTCCCCTCGATCCGGGACAGCCGCAACAGCATCTGCAGGTCGAGATCGAGCCGCTGGCCGTCGCGGATGATCTGCGGTCCGGCGATCAGCCGGCGCACCGGCCGGGGGAGTTGGAACAGCGCGCGGACCACCGCCGCCTGCCACTGCGCCGGTATCCGCTGGACCAGTGTCTGGGTGCCTGCCATGCCATCTCCCGTGCGTCTCGACCAGCCGTCATCGTCGCGCGACCAGGGAACAGTGTGCACCGGAGACGCACGTCACGATGTGGGACGCCGCCATGGATCACATGACGATCGTGACAACGGTGGCAGGATCGGGGGCATGACGGTCAGTGTGGTGGGCGTCGGTGGATCGATCCGGGCGGACTCGCAGTCCGAGCGGGCATTGCGGATCGTGCTGGCCGGCGCCGAGGAAGCCGGCGCCAAGATCAGCCTGTTCACCGGCGCCGACCTGCTGCTGCCGTTCTACGACCCGTCCGTGCCGGACCGGCCGGACGCCGCCGCCCGGCTGATCGAGGACCTGCGGGCCGCCGACGGCGTGGTGCTCGCCGCGCCCGGCTATCACGGCACGATCTCCGGGTTGGTGAAGAACGCGCTGGACTACGTCGAGGACCTGCGCGGCGACGATCGGCCGTACCTGGACGGCCGCGCGGTCGGCTGCGTGGCCGCCGCCTACGGCTGGCAGGCGGCGGTGAGCACGCTCACCGCCCTGCGGTCCATCGTGCACGCGCTGCGCGGCTGGCCGACTCCGCTGGGCGCGGCGGTCAACTCCGGCCAGGTCACCTTCGACCCCGACGGCGGCTGCTCGGACCCGAAGGTCGCGGAAACCCTGCGCACCATCGGCGCCCAGGTGGTCGAATTCGCGCTAGCCCACGCGGTCTGAGTCGCTGTTCACGTGTCGTAGCACGAAATGCACGGCCATCGCGGTCTGCTTGATCGTCTCGGCCACCACCAGCGAGCCGTGCCCGGCGTCGTACCGGTACACCTCGTGGCTCGCGCCGCGCTTCGTCAGCCGGCCCAGATAGTTGTCGATCTGCCGGATCGGGCAGCGCGGATCGTTCTCGCCGGCCACGATCAGCACCGGCGCGCGCACCTGGTCCACGTAGGTGATCGGCGAGCATTCCCGGTACCGGTCCGGCAGATCTTCGGGCGAGCCGCCGAACAGCGCGCGGTCGAAATCGCGCAGCGGCTCCATTTCGTCCGCGTACGCGGCGATGTAGTCGGCCACCGGGACCGCCGCGACCGCGCACACCCAGCGGTCCGGCTGGGTGCCCAGCGCCAGCAGGGTGAGATAGCCGCCCCAGGAGGCGCCCTCGATCACGCACCGCGCCGGATCGGCCAGCCCGGACTCGACGGCCCAGTCGTGCACCGCGGCGATGTCGTCCAGTTCGGTCAGGCCCGGCCGGCCCTCGATCGCGTCCCGCCACGCCGAGCCGTAACCGGTGGAACCGCGGTAGTTCACCTCCACGACGGCGAAACCGGCGTCCAGCCACACCGCCCGGTACGCGGAGAACCGGTCCTCGTCGGCCGCGTGCGGCCCGCCGTGCACGCTGAACACGGTGGGCAGCGGGCCATCGGGCGATTCCGCCGGCCGGGACACCAGCGCGTGCACCGGGCCGCCGGGGCCGTCAACCAGCGCGTCGGACACCGGAACCGATGACGGCGCCGTCGGCCCGGCCGGCTCCAGCAGCACCCGGTCGGTGCCGTCGGCGAGCAGTTCGCGGACCACCGGCGGATGCGCGGCGGCCGACCAGGAGTACTCGACGGTGCTGTCCGGCCGCACGTTCGCCGCGCCGATGGTGCCGGCCGGAATGGGCAAAGTGGACAGTTCGCCGGTGGCGATGTCGAAGCGGTGCAAGGTGTTCCGCGCCTGGAAAGTGTGCGCGATGAGCAGCGCGTTGCCGTCCGGATACCAGTCCGCGGTCACGTCGCCGGGCAGGTCCAGCTCGATCAGTGTCTCGGTGTCCCGCTCGACGTCCCAGATCAGCAACTCGTCGCGCCCTCGGCGCTCGTGCGCGACCAGCAGCCGAGCGTCGCCGGGCACCGGCGAGAAGGACAGCGCGTCCAGGCCCCGGCCCGGCCCGTCCCACTTCTCCGCGGCCGGCGCGCCGTCTGATGTGGACAGAACGCGCAGGGCGAGATGCCGACTGTCACCGTGTTCGGAGTGCGCGATGGCCAGCAGCCGCTCGTCCCGCGACAGTGCGGCCACCCCGGCGTTGTGCTCGCTGCGGTACACGACCTCGGCCGGCGCGCCGTCGCGGGACAGCCAGACCGTGGTGCCGTCGTCGGTGTCCGCGCCTACCGCGATCACCCGGTCGCCGATCTCCAGCCCGGCCGGGTATCCGGGCGCGGTGCCGGCGATCGCCGGTTCCAGCCGGCTGCCGGCGTCGTCGAACGACTCGCTGACCCAGCTGCCGTGCTCGTCGCCGGCAGTGTCGTTGAACCACCAGATCCGCTTGCCGTCCGGGCTGACCGTGGCGTGCGAGGTGCCGTGCGGCCGGTCGGTGATCTGGCGGTGGCTGCCGGCGCGCCGGTCCCAGGCGTAGATCTCCCAGACCCCGCTCACGTTCGACACGTACACGGTGTGCTCGGGCTCGTCCCGTGCCCAGTCCGGCAGTGACACCCTGGCCGCGGTGAACCGCGCCCGCCACCGCTGTTCGCGCTCGGGGTCATCGAACAGCGTGTCGGGAGCCAGGGCGGGTGCGTGGTTGGTCACACCGTTGATCCTGCCAGGCCGCCGGTAACGATGAGCATGGCGTGCTTCGATAAAGGACCGACACCTTTGTTGGGGGTGTTTTTGTCCGTTTCAGGGGAGGTTTGTTGTGAATGTGAACGGCACGCCGACAAAACGTCGGCGGTTGTTCGTGGTGGGACTGGCCGCTGTTGTTCCGGTACTGGGAGTAGTGGCCGTGGCGAACGCCACAACCACAGCAGTGTCCACCGGATCGAGCCAGCCGTCTTACCAGCCGGCAAGTCGGCTGACGCATCCCGACGACGACTTCATGGGATCGACGATCGGGGCACCCGAGAGACCCGATACCGCGACCGCTTCGGTGACTCCGCCCAGTGGTGTTCCGGGCATCGATGTCAGCCATTTCCAGGGTACGCTGGACTGGCCCGGAATCGCCGCCAACGGAATCAAATTCGCCTATATCAAGGCGACTGAAGGAGCGACCTTTGTCGATCCAAACTACGCCACCAATTTCGCCGGCGCCGACGCTGCCGGAGTTCTTCGCGGCGGCTACCATTTCGCCCTACCGGACCAGTCATCCGGAGCCGCGCAAGCCAAGTTCTTTCTGGTCACCGAGAGCGGCTGGGTCGCCGATGGCGGCAATCTGCCGCCGGTCCTCGATATCGAGAACAATCCGTATCAGACGCCGACCGATGGCGAATGCTACGGGCTGAGCCCGTCGCAGACGGTCTCCTGGCTGGCGGACTTCTCGAACACCGTGCACGCCGAGACGAACCGGTGGCCGGTTGTTTACACAACGGCGAAGTGGTGGTCGGACTGCACTGGAGGCGACACCACGCTGGGCGCCCATGACCCTTTGTGGATCGCCAGCCCCAATCCGACAGTGGGTGTCCTGCCGGTCGGCTGGTCGTCCTACACGTTCTGGCAATACGGGGTCAGTGGCAGCGCCGACATTCCGCCGTCCACCGATGAGGATGTGTTCAACGGCGCCGACCTGCAGGCGCTCACCTCGTTCGCGACCGGCGACGGCAACGACATGATCACCTTGCGCTACAACCAGATGGGTGGCGCCGGATCGCACCTGGGTACGGTCGTCGGTTATCCGGTGCGTATTGGCAGCGGCTGGGAAAGGCAATACCAGGGCGGAGTGATCTTCTACTATCCGCCGACCGGCGCGCACGCGGTGCTCGGCAAAATCCTCGCCCATTATCAGCAACTCGGCGGTCCGACCGGATTCCTGGGTTTCCCGATCACCGATGAGACGCCGACGCCGGATACCGTGGGCCGATACAACCATTTCGCCGACAGTGGTTCGATCTACTGGACGCCGGCCACCGGCGCCTGGTCGATTCATGGGGCGATTCGGGACAAATGGTCCGCACTGGGTTGGGAGCGGAGCGCGCTCGGCTATCCGACCAGCGACGAGTCCGGCACCGCTGATGGCGTGGCCCGGTACAACACATTTGCCGGGACCGGTGGATCGGCGATCTACTGGACCTCGGCCAGCGGAGCCCGTGAAGTGCAGGGCGCGATCTACGGCCACTGGACAGCGCTGGGTGGCGAAGCCGCCTTCGGCTACCCGACCACCGACGAGACCGGAACTCCCGACGGTGTCGGCCGGTTTAACCACTTCTCGAAGGACGCGTCGGTCTACTGGTCGCCGGGCAGCGACGTCTGGTCGGTCCATGGCGCGATTCGAGACGCCTGGGCCGGCCAGGGCTGGGAGCGTGGCCGGCTCGGCTACCCGACCAGCGATGAGTACGGCGTGGCCGGCGGCCGCCGGAACAACTTCCAGCACGGCACGATCACCTGGTACAGCGCGTCCAACACCATCCAGATCACTTACAGCTGAGCCCAGAAAAAAATGAGCCGGCCCTGTCCAGTGGACAGGGCCGGCTCTCACGTCGGGGTGACAGGAGTTGAACCTGCGACCTCTTCGACCCGAACGAAGCGCGCTCCCAAGCTGCGCCACACCCCGAGACGTTGTTGCCTCTGGCAGTCTACCGGACGGTGACTACCGGATATCCGGGGCTACCGGGTATCGGCTTTCGCCCCGAACCGGGCCGAGGCCCGCTGCGCCGCGTTCGGCGCCTCGACCGTGGCCGGCCGGGGCACCAGGGTCAGCAGGCTGGCCTCCGGCGGGCAGGCGAACCGCACCGGTGCGTACGGCGAGGTGCCCAGACCGGCCGAGACGTGCAGCCACATGTGCGCGCCCCAGCGGGACGCACCGCGCGCCCGGGAGCGGTCCAGAGCGCAGTTGGTGACCAGGGCGCCGAAGCCGGGCAGCCGCAACTGCCCGCCGTGGGTATGTCCGGCCAGCACCAGGTCATAGCCGTCGGCGGCGAACGCGTCCAGCACTCGCGGCTCCGGCGAGTGGGTCAGGCCCAGCCGCAGCGCGGCCGCCGGGTCCGGCGCTCCGGCGATCTCGGAGTACCGGTCACGGCGCAGGTGCGGATCGTCCACCCCGGCCGCGACGATCTGTTGCCCGGCAACGGCGAATCCGCGCCGGCGGTGGGTGAGGTCCAGCCAGCCGTGCTCGGCGAACGCGGCGCGCAGGTCCTTCCAGGGCAGCGGCAGCCCGTGGATCCGGCGCTTGCTGTTGACCAGGTAGCGGGCCGGATTCTTCGGCCGGGGCGCGTAGTAGTCGTTGCTGCCGAAGACGAACACGCCCGGCCGCTGCAACAGCGGGCCGAGCGCGCGGACCACGGCCGGAACCGCCTGCCGGTGCGCCAGATTGTCCCCGGTGTTGATCACGAGGTCGGGCTCCAGCTCGTTCAGCGCCGCGACCCACCGCTGCTTCGACCGCTGGTCAGGCAGCATGTGCAGGTCGGAGATGTGCAGTATCCGCAGCGGGCGGGCACCTTCGGAGAGCACCGGCATGGTGGCCCTGCGCAGCGTCCAGTGCCGGCGTTCGATCGCCGCCGCGTAGCCGACCGCGGCGGAACCGAGCGCGGCGGACCCCACCGCGATCCGAGCGAGCGTGTTCACGCCATCGAGCGTACGGCGCGGCCAAACCTCGGCACACCCGCCGTGTGCCGAGACCGCACCCGAGCCCGGTAGCGTTGCCCGACGTGAGTGAGCTGAAAGATCGCCTGCGCGCCGATCTGACAACGGCGATGAAAAGCCGAAACACGACGACCCTGGGCACCCTGCGGATGGCGCTGGCGGCCGTGCAGACCGAGGAGGTCGCCGGCAAGGCCGCGCGCGAGCTGTCCGACGAGGACGTGCGGAAGGTGCTGGCCCGCGAGGTCCGCAAGCGCAAGGAGGCCGCCGAGGCGTTCGATGCCGCCGGTCGCGCCGAGCAGGCCGCCGCCGAACTGGCCGAGGCCGAGGTGCTCACCGGCTACCTGCCGGCGCAGTTGGACGACGCCGAACTGACCGAACTGGTGTCCCAGGCCATCGCCGAGGTGACCGACGCCCTGGGCGAGCGGCCCGGGATCAAGCAGATGGGCCAGGTGATGAAGGCGGCCAACGCCAAGGTCGCCGGCCGCGCCGAGGGCGGTCGGGTGGCCGCGTTGGTGAAGGCCGGCCTACAGGGCTGACCGTTCGGCTACGCAATGGAGCACGTCCGGGTCGAGCCCTATGGCTCGTTCGCCGTATCCGCCATATCTCAGTTATCGCTGCGGATACCAGGGCGATGAGCGCGAAAGCTACTTGCCATGTGGCGATCGCTGCCATCAACGCGCTCGGTGCCATCGCCCGCACCTGGATCAGCGCGAAGCCGATCACGCAAATAGCCACTGCGGCGACGACGCCGATTCCGACACCGTGAACGCGTTACTCAGCGGTGCATGGCGCAGGCCGAACCGTAGACCGCCGGGCATATCGCCGGGGGTGCCGACAATGCGATCACGCAAGGTGGCCGCATCGCGATATTCGACTATCCGAAGACTATCGAACTGCCGAGATTCTGGCTATCAATGACCGCCGCCGGTGCCTAGCCCGGAACCGGGCAGGGCGGAGGCTGGTGGTGGTGGGCTCTGCGGCGGCGGTAGGACGCCGGTGCTCAGGTACAGGGTGATCACTGTGCCGGGTGGCTGGTTGCCTTGCGGGGTCTCGGCGACGACCGTGCCGGCCGGCTGCGTTGAGCTGATCTCCTGGGTTGTCACCTGGTAGCCCGCCTGCTGCACAGTCTGCTTCGCCGCATCGCCCGACGGGCATGGCGTGACCACCGGGCACACCACGACCGGCACGATCGGCCCGTGCGGCGTCGAGTTGAAGTACGCCGGATCAGGACCGGGCAGGGGCATGTCCGGCACCCCGGCGAGTATCTGGTTGAACGCGTTGAAGAACGTCGGTGCGGCCACCGTGCCACCGAAACCGCCGGCACAGGAGTGGGT
>DASZLR010000222.1:0-38561 GCA_035552275.1 Pseudonocardiaceae bacterium
CCGTCCGCGACCGTGACGATCCCACCGACGGTGTCCTGCCACAGCTCGGCGAACGGCCCGATCGAGCCGGCCCAGTTGACATGGCCGGCGAACAGAGTCGCGCCGCTGCTCGCGTCGAACCCCACGCCCCACCAGGTCGCCTCGTGCACGCCGGGCGGGATCGGCAGGCTGCCGTCGGCGGCGACCGGCTCCTGGACCAGCGCCGCGACGTCGCCGTGGGGCAACCGGATCGTGTTCGCCGGTTGCGGCCCCGGCGCGGCGGACGAACGCGGGGACGGCCGGGAACTGGAGTTCGACGGCGGAGCGATCGGCGCGGGGGCCGGCGGCGTCGCCGCCTGCTGGTGGCGATCACCCGGTGCGGGCAGCGCCGGATGGGTGTCGGGAACCGCGGCCGGAATGCCGACGATCGTGTTCGCCTGAGCCGCCTGCACCGAACCGGCGATCAGCAGCACCGCGCCGAGCAACCCGATCGCCGCGACGAACGCGGCGATCGGGTGCGTGAGCGAGCGGCCGGGACGCTGCTGCCGAGTCATCGGCTCATCGGCAACTCATCGACGCAGGGCCCTGCTGGCCAGCCATGATCCAGCGCCGGCCACCACGATCAGCAGCAATCCGAGACCCATCATCGTGCCCGGATCGACCTGGTTGATCACCGCGCTCGTGGTGGCGATCGCCGCCGGCCCGCCACCGGCCGGAATCGCGACGGGCACCTTGTTGGCCACGTTCGTCAGGCTCAAGGTCAGCGTGCCACCGGGCGTCACCGTGCCACACGCGGTCGGCGGCGACGTGGGGTTGAACGACTGGTCGTAGCCGGCGGCCGGCGCCGTTTCGATCACGCACACATCCTGCGGCGTCTTCAGATTGACGAAGGTCGCCGTGCCGTCCGAGCCGGTGTGCAGCACCAGCGGCTTGCCGTCGGTCCCCTGCACCGGCGAGCCGTCCTGTTGCACGGCCGAGCTGGTCCGGTCGCCGCCGGTCAGTTCCAGCGACGCGCCCGCGATCGGCGACTTGGTGCTGGCGTCGATCTTGCTGACCGTGACCCTGCCGGGCGCGGTCTGCGCGGTGGTGCCGCCGGTCGTGGTGATCTGCTGCTGGCCGCCGGTGGTCACCACCTTCTGCGTGTTGATCGCCACCGGGTTCAGCACCTTCGGCTGCGCCGCCGGGCTGGCGAGGCTGGCGACCACCTTCGGGTTCGGCCCGGTCGGCGTGACCGCGACGGTCAGCGGGCCGTCGGCCGGCGTGGACAGCACCGTGGTGTTCTTGCCGCCGGACAGCGTCGCGTCGGTCGCGGTGAGCGTCACCGGAACGCCGGGCACCTCCTTGCCGGCCGCGTTGTGCACCTGCACGGTCCAGTTGGCCTTGGTGCCGATGGTCTGCTTGCCCGACGGCGTGCTCAGCGCGGCCGTCCACGGGCCGTGGTTGGCCGCCGCGTCCGCCTGCAACGCCTGCACCTGAGCCTGTGCACCGGCCGGCAGCTCACGGAGATGGGTCGGCGCGTCATAGGCGACGGTGAGGTACGTGTTGTTCGGGCTGAGCTGGGACGGGTTCTGCGGCGCCGCGGTCCACGAGTGCAGCAGGTGCGCCAGCGCCGCCGCGACGTCCGGCGAGGTGGTGTTGCCGTAGCGCAGCAGCAGATACGAGATCTCTGCCGCCGTCGTCGGGTCGACCGGGGTGCCCCATTTGGTGGTCAGCGCGCCGTCGGGCTGGTACGGCTCGTTGGCGTCCGGCGCCTTGAGCGCGAAGTCGATGCACCACACCTGATTGCCGTTCACCACATAGGATCCGAGCCAGTCGGTCGGATCCGGATTGTGCAGGTACGGCTGGGCCGGCACCGAGTAGCCGTGCCCGTTCGTCACCGCCGCGGCGGCCAGTCCGGGGGTCACCCAGGCCGATGCTCCGGCCAGCAGCGCAACCCCGGCGAGGCCGGCGGCCAATCGGCCGACGAGTCGGTGCAGTCCCATCAGGCTCCTCCCGCGCCCTCGTCACGACGGGCTGTGTCTGGTGGACGGAATGTGATCGCGCAGTGAGCATTCCGAGATCACCGACGGATGACAAGCCTCCGACGGGGTGTCGCTCGACACGTGAATTTCACATCGCTTCGTGCTGATATCCGTCCTCACTGGTCCGTTCAGGTGAGGCGACCAGCACTTCGGCCGGTACCGCTGGCCGACCGGCTACCCTCCGCCGCCGACTAGACCGAACGGGTACGGTGATCGCCGATCACCGGGAACTCGCCGGTGCGTCGCCGCGTTCAATCGGGTGCAGGGTTAACCGCCCAGGAGGATCACGTGCGTTCGACGAGCAACCCCGCTTTCCGCAACCTGCCGCGTAACGGCGCCGGTAACTACGCCGGCTTCTACACCGGTGGCGGCATGGCGGCCCAGCCTGGGGCGGCCCAGCCTGGCTACGGCCCCGCCGGCGGTTACGGCGGCTATCCGCAGGGTGGCGCGGCCGAGCGGCCGATGACCATCGACGATGTGATCACCAAGACGGCGATCACGCTGGCTGTCGCGTTCGTCACCGGCGGGCTCACGGTGGCGCTCAATCTGTCCTGGCTGGCGCTGCCGGCGCTGATCGTCGGCTTGGTCACCTCCCTGATCATCATCTTCAAGCGCAGCCCGAGCGCGCCGATGGTGCTCACCTACGCGGCGGCCGAGGGCATCCTGCTCGGCGCGATCACCGGACTGTTCGAGCACCTGTACCCCGGCATCGCGTTCGAGGCCATCGCCGGCACTTTCGGCGTGTTCGCCGCGATGCTCATCGTCTACAAGACCGGCGCGGTCCGGGTGACTCCGCGGCTGACCAAGTGGGTGATCGGCGCGACCGTCGGCGCGGCCGTGGTGATGCTGGCCGATCTGGTGATCCGGATGTTCGGCGGCGATCTCGGCATCCGCGACGGCGGCCCGGTGGCGATCGTGTTCAGCCTGCTGGTGATCGGGATCGCGGCGTTCAACCTGCTACTCGACTTCGACCAGGCGGACGCGATGATCCGCGCCGGAATGCCGGCCAAGTGGGCCTGGTACGCCGCGTTCGGGCTGATGGTCACCCTGGTCTGGCTCTACCTGGAGATCCTGCGGCTGCTGTCCTATCTGCAGCGCAGCAACTGACCTTCCCTGAAGGAGGAGGGCGCCGAGCCGATCCGGCCGGCGCCCTTCGCGCGCGCGGCCGGCGCCACCTATTCGGCTGAAAAATTCCTGGCCGACTCCGTTGGAAACGTCGGTCGCGCGACGATGAACAGTCGTGAGCGAGCGGTCAGGTGTTCAGCCGGACCCGGGGTTCGCGCTGCTTGGGCTCTACGACGCGGCGCTGCCCCAGGTCTATGGCTACTTGTTGTCCCGCTGCGGCCAGCGAGCATTGGCTGAGGACCTGACCGCCGACACCTTCCTGGCTGCCGTCGCGGTCGTCACAGCCTGGCGGCGATCTCAGTCGATGCCCCCCGAACTCAGCACCGCCTGGCTGATCGGAGTGGCCCGACACAAGCTGGTCGACCACTGGCGGCGGGCGGCCCGCGAGGAACGCGGACTGCGGTTGGTGGCCGGCGAGGCGAGTGAGCCCGACGATCCCTGGGACGACCGGCTCGATGTGCTGATGGCCCGGGACGTGCTGGCCGTGCTCGGTCCACACCACCGGGCCGTGCTGACCCTGCGCTACCTCGACGGCCTGCCGGTCGCCCAGGTAGCCGACTGTCTCGGCCGCACCACACACGCCACCGAGGCCTTGCTGACCAGGGCCAAGGCCGCCTTCCGGCGCAGCTACACGCAGCGATCAGCGGGGCGGCCGTCCACTGGAAGGGAGGGCCGGCGATGACCGATCCGCTGGACGCCCTCCGGGAGCCGGTCGTGCTGATCACGCCGGATCCACGATTCGCCGCCGCCCTGCGCGCCCGACTGGAGCGTGCCGTCATCAGAGGAGACGAGATGAGCGCTACCCAGACCACCGCCGGACACGTGGGATACGCCTCGGTATGGCTGCCGGACATTGAGCGCGCCGAGACCTTCTATCGCGCGGTTCTCGGCTGGTCGTTCGCGCCCGGCTCCATTGAGCACGGACGCCAGATCGAGGACGTGCGGCCGAGGATGGGCATGGCCGGTGGCGTCGAGCACTCTTCGCTGTTCCTCGCGCACGCCGTTCCCGACGTCCGGGCGGCGGTGCGCCGAATCCACGCCGCCGGCGGACAGGCCGATGAGCCCGTCCAACAGCCCTACGGGCTGATCAGCGACTGCGTGGACGACCAGGGCCTGCGGTTCTCGGTGTATGAGGGCGCGGCGGACGTGCCCGCGCAGAGCCGACCGGGCGAGCTGGTCTACATCACCGTCGAGGTGCCGGACACGGCCCGGTTCCGCGCGTTCTACGGCGCGGTGTTCGGCTGGACGTTCACACCTGGCCGGATCAACGACGGCTGGGGCGTCAACGAGGCGCGGCCGATGATGGGCGTGCACCGGGCCGGCGATCGGCCGACGATCCTGCCGATGTACCAGGTCACCGACATCCAGGACGCGGTCGGCCGGGTGCGCCGGGCCGGCGGCACCGCCGTCGACCCGGCCCAACGCCCGTACGGGTTGGAGTCGCTGTGCTCCGACGACCAGGGCAGCCGGTTCTACCTGGGACAGTTCTGACTAGTTGAGCCGCTCCAGGATCAACGCCATGCCCTGACCGCCCCCGACGCACATGGTCTCCAGGCCGTACCGCTTGTCATGGAACTGCAACGAGTTGATCAACGTGGTGGCGATTCGCGCGCCGGTCATCCCGAACGGGTGGCCGACCGCGATCGCCCCGCCGTTCACGTTCAGCTTGTCCAGCGGGATGCCGAGATCCTGGTAGGACGGGATGACCTGCGCGGCGAACGCCTCGTTGATCTCCACCAGGTCGATGTCGTCGATGCCCAGGCCGGCCCTGGCCAGCGCCCGCCGCGACGCCTCCACCGGACCGAGGCCCATGATCTCCGGGGACAGCCCGGACACGCCGGTCGCCACGATCCGGGCCAACGGGGTCAGGCCCAGTTCCCGCGCCTTGGTGTCCGACATGACCACGACCGCGGCCGCACCGTCGTTGAGGGGGCAGCAGTTGCCGGCGGTGACCCGGCCATCGGGCCGGAAAACGGGCTTGAGACCGGAGACCTTGTCGTACGTCACGCCCGGCCGGGGGCCGTCATCCGTGCTGTACACCTGACCGTTGGGCAGCGTCACCGGGATGATCTCGCGGGCGAAGAACCCGTCCGCGATCGCCTTCTCCGCCAGGTTCTGTGAGCGGACGCCGAACTCGTCCATCTCCTCGCGGCTGACGTTCTTCTGCCGGGCCAGGTTCTCCGCGGTCTGGCCCATCGCGATGTAGACGTCCGGCACGGCGCCGTCGGCGCGCGGGTCGTGCCACTCGTCGGCGCCGGCCGCGGCGACCCGCTCGGTGCGCGCCTCGGCGTCGGCGAACAGCGGATTGTGCGTGTCCGGCCAGGAATCCGAGCTGCCCTTGGCGAACCGGGACACCGTCTCCACGCCGGCGCTGATGAACACGTCGCCCTCGCCGGCCTTGATCGCGTGGAACGCCATCCGGATGGCCTGCAGGCTGGACGCGCAGTACCGGGTCACCGTGCAGCCGGGCAGGTGGTCGAAGCCGAGTTCGACGGCGACCACCCGGCCGAGGTTGAAGCCCTGCTCGCCGCCGGGCAGGCCACAGCCCAGGATCAGGTCGTCAATCTCGGTTGGGTCCAGCTCCGGCACCTTGGCCAGGGCGGCCCGCACGATCTGGGTGGTGAGGTCGTCGGGACGGACGTCCACGAGGGAGCCTTTGCCGGCACGTCCGATCGCGGAGCGCGCCGTTGCGACGATCACGGCTTCGGTCATTACAAGACTCCTTCGTCTCGATATCCAGTGGCGTCCAACCTAGTGTGGCCCAACACCTCGGGAAATGTTCGACGGATGTGATGCTGGTCAGCTCGCGGCCCGAGCCGCGGCCGCCTCGCCCTCGTCGGTGGGAGCGTCGCTGTGGCCGAGATCGTCCAGCCAGGACTCGACCCGCCGAACCAGCCCGCGCAGCCGGTCCGCCGTCGCCGACCGGACCTGTGCCGGTGACGGCTCGGGGCCCCACAGCCCGGCCGCCGCGCACAGCGGGGCGAGCAGCACCGCGGCAGCGGCCTCGTAGCCGGCGGCATTGGGGTGGAAACCGTCCTGGCTGAACAGGTCCGCCGGTCGGGCCAGGAACTCCGGGGACAGCAGGTCGCCCAGCGGCACGGCGAGCGCGCCGGCCTGCTCGGCCGCCACTCGTTGGGCGCTGGCCAACAGCGTGCTCCAGGTCCGGGCGATGGTGCGCAGCGGCTGCGGAATCCGCCGGATCATGCCGAAGTCCGGGCAGGTGCCGACCACCACGTGCACGCCGGTGGCGCGCAGCCGGCGGAGTTCGCCGCCGAGCACCGCCGCCGACACCCGCACCGGCAGCCGGTCCCGCACGTCGTTCGCCCCGATCATCACGATCGCCACGTCCGGCCGGTCAGTCAAGGCCAGGTCGATTTGGGTTGGCAGGCCATGGGTGTTGACCCCGCTGACGGCGAGCGTCAGCAGCCGCACCGACCGGCCGGTCTCTTCGGCCAGACCGCGGGCCAGCAGCACGCCGGGCAGTTGCTCGGGATGATCCACGCCGAGTCCGGCCGCCGACGAGTCGCCGAGCACCACGAATCGCAGCGCGTCGGCCCGCGGGTCGGTGTCGCGTGCGCACAGCGGCGTTCGGCCGTCCGGGAGATAACGGCCGTCCGGAAAATAGACGCCGTCAGCGCGCAGCGGCGACCGCTCGGGCACGCCGATCAACAGCCTGGCCCGCCGGGACTGCTCGGACAACAGCCCGTACGCGGCGCCCGACAAACCACCTACCGCGCCGGCGACCACCGCCGCCGCGCGCACCATCCGCATCTCCATCATGCGACCCACCCCTCGCCCAAGGTGAACCGAGTCAGTCGTATACAACATCATCGCTGATCAGTTCGTTCCCGTTCCACCTCCGTGTCGCCCGCGTGTCGCCCGACGGCCGGTAGCACGCGGCGGACGGTTCCCCCGGTTACGCTGCGGCCGGAGTCGGCCAGAGTTCCGGGGTCTCGGGAGCCGTGGGAGTCACAGCTTGGAAGGAAGCGTCGGTGGAGTACGTCGAGCATGTGATCGACCTGGTGGGCAACACCCCGCTGGTGAAGCTGAGCGCGGTCACCGACCCGACCGAGGGCCGGCCCGGTCCGCTGGTGCTGGCCAAGGTCGAGTACCTCAATCCCGGCGGCAGTGTGAAGGACCGGATCGCGCTGCGGATGGTCGAGGCAGCCGAGCGCGACGGCGAGCTGAAACCCGGCGGCACGATCGTCGAGCCGACGTCCGGCAACACCGGCGTCGGGCTCGCCCTCGTCGCCCAGCGCAAGGGTTATCGGTGCGTGTTCGTCTGCCCGGACAAGGTTTCCGAGGACAAGCGCAACGTGCTCAAGGCGTACGGAGCGGAGGTCGTGGTCTGCCCGACGGCGGTGGCTCCGGAGCATCCCGACTCGTACTACAACGTCTCCGACCGGCTGGTCACCGAGATTTCCGGCGCGTGGAAGCCGGACCAGTACTCGAATCCGGAGAACCCGGCCAGCCACTACCACTCCACCGGCCCGGAGATCTGGCGGCAGACCGACGGCCGGGTGACCCACTTCGTCGCCGGGGTCGGCACCGGCGGCACCGTGTCCGGCACCGGACACTATCTGAAAGAGGTGTCGGGCGGCCGGGTGCGGATCATCGGCGCCGACCCGGAGGGCTCGGTGTACTCCGGCGGCACCGGACGGCCGTATCTGGTCGAGGGCGTCGGCGAGGATTTCTGGCCGACCACCTACGACCGCTCGGTGTGCGACGAGGTGATCGCGGTGTCGGACGCGGAGTCGTTCGCGATCACCCGCCGGCTGGCCCGCGAGGAAGGGCTGCTGGTCGGCGGATCGTGCGGGATGGCGGCCGCGGCCGCGTTGCGGCTGGCCCGCGATCTCGGTCCGGACGATGTCGTCGTCGTGCTGCTGCCGGATGGCGGCCGCGGCTATCTGACGAAGGTGTTCAACGACCGGTGGATGGCCTCGCACGGGTTCCTGCCGCCCGACTCCACCGGCGCCACCGTCGGGGATGTGTTGCGCGGCAAGAGCGCCACCGGCAGCGGGCTGCCCGAGTTGGTGCACACCCACCCGAACGAAAGCGTGGGCGACGCGGTCGCGATCCTGCGCGAGTTCGGGGTGTCGCAGCTGCCGGTGGTCAACGCCGAACCGCCGGTCATGGCCGCCGAGATCGCCGGCGCGGTGGTGGAACGTGATCTGTTGGACGCGCTGTTCGCCGGCCATGCCCAGCTTTCCGACCGGGTCGAGACGCACATGTCGCCGCCGTTGCCGACCATCGGTGGCGGCGAGCCGGTCAGCGCGGCGATGTCCGCACTGTCCAACGCGGACGCCGCGATGGTGCTCATCGACGGAAAACCGGCCGGTGTGGTGACCCGTCAGGACATTCTGGGTTTCCTCGCCGGCCGGTAGCGAGACGGCGCAAGACGATCTCCGGGGTTCGCCGGACAGGGGTGCGCCGGATGGTCTAGCGTGGGCGCGGACTTGGCAGTGAGTAGCACGCCGACGCACATCGTGTAGGGGAGTTGGAGACCCGATGAGCACCCCACAGCCGCCGGAGAACCCAGAGGGCGGCGGCTTCCCATCGCCGGACGCGCCGGAAGGATCGGCGTTGAGCAATCCCGAGGCGACCCAGGTGGTCCGCCCCGGTGAGCAGCCGCCGCAGCAGCCGGCCCCCACCGAGACGCCGGCGCCCAGCCAGCAAGCCGTGCCTGAGGCGACTCAGGTCGTGCGGCCCGGTCAGCAGCCGGCCGCGCCGCCGCCGGAGGCCACCCAGGTGGTGCAGCCCGGCCAGGCCATCCCGAACTACGGCCAGTACACCGGCGCCAGCGAGGCTCCCGCCCCGGCTTACGGGCAGCAGCCGCCCCAGCAGGCTCCGCAGCCCGGCTATGGCCAGCAGCCGCAGCCGGGCCAGCAGCCGGGTTACCCGCAGGCGCCGCAGCAGCAGGGCCAGTTCGGCCAGCCCGCGCAGCCCGGTTATGGCCAGCCGCAGGCCCAACCCGGTTTTGCCCAGCCAGGTGCCTCGCCGCAGGTTCAGCCGGGTCAGCAGCCCGGCTACGGCCAGCAGCCCTACGGCCAGCAGCAGAATCCTTACGGCCAGCAGTACCCGGGCTACGGCCAGCCGGCCGGCGCGGGTCTCAACTCGCAGCAGCTGATCGGCTGGATCGTGGCCGGTGTCGCCGCGATCAGCGGTCTCATCGTGGCGATTGTGCTGCTCGCCAACGACACCTCCAACGGCGGCCAGAGCATCTTCAATGTCAGCGCCCTGGTGACGATCGCCTGGATTCTGTTGCTGCTGGGCGCGATCGCGCTCATCGGTGGCGGCGTGCTGCACGCGCTGAAGAACAACATCAACCTGGCATTCGGTCCCTGGGTGATACTCGGCGGCGGCGTGGCGGTCGTGCTCGGCTACGTCCTGCTGTGGGTCGGCGCGTCGGCGAACGAGTCCGACCAGGCCGCCGCGGCGGGCTACACCGGTGACCTGCCGTCGATCTACCAGGGCCACTGGACGGTCTACGTCATCTTCGGGGTGATCGGCGCGCTGGCCGGCGCGTGGGCGCAGTTCGGCGACAAGATTCTCGGCCGCGGCGGTTCTGCCGCGCCGACCTACGGTCAGGCCGGCGCGTTCGGTCAGCCGCAGTCGGGGTGGGGCCAGCCGCAGCAGCACTACGGCCAAGCCCAGCAGCCGCAGCAGTACGGTCAGCCGCAGCAGCCGCAGAGCCCGTACGGCCAGCCCGGTCAGTACCAGCCGCCGGCCCAGCCCGCGCCCGGCCAGTACGGCCAGCCGCAGCAGGGACCCGGTTCCGGCGGCTTCCCACAGCAGCCCCAGCAGGGCGGTCACCCGCAGCAGCCGGGCACGCCGTCGGGCGGATTCCCCCAGCAGGGACCGGGTTCCGGCGGATTCCAGCAGCCGCCCAACCCGTACGGCCAGCCCCAGCAGCCGCAACAGCCCCAGCAGCAGCCCGGTCAGCAGCAGCCGCCGCAACAGTGGTGACCGTCACCGATCGGTGACCACCAGTTGAGATCACAGCCCGCCGATGGCCCTCGGATGACCGGGGGCCATCGGCATGTCTGCCGGACCTCGTAGGCTTTTGTCCATGACGGACAGTACGGCGGGCAAGGGTTTCGCGACCCGGGCCATTCACGCGGGGCAGGCTCCGGACCCGACCACCGGGTCGGTGATCGTGCCGATCTACGCGACGTCCACCTACGCCCAGGACGGCGTCGGCGGGACCCGCGGCGGCTACGAGTACTCGCGCACCGCGAACCCGACCCGGACCGCGCTGGAGGAGTGCCTGGCGTCGTTGGAACGCGGCCGGTTCGGCCGGGCGTTCGCCTCCGGGATGGCGGCCACCGACGCGACGCTGCGGGTGCTGTGCCGGCCCGGCGACCACGTGATCATCCCCAACGACGCCTACGGTGGCACGTTCCGCCTGCTGGACAAGGTGTTGCGGCACTGGGGCGTCGAGTACAGCCCGGTCGCACTGTCCGATGTGGACGCCGTGCGGGCGGCGATCCGGCCGGCCACCAAGGTGATCTGGTGCGAGACGCCGACCAACCCGCTGCTCGGTATCGCTGATATCGCCGCGCTGGCCGGCGTGGCGCGGGAGGCCGGCGCGCGGCTCGTGGTGGACAACACCTTCGCCTCGCCCTACCTGCAACAGCCGCTGGATCTCGGCGCGGACGTGGTCGTGCACTCGACCACCAAATACCTGGGCGGCCACTCGGACGTGGTCGGTGGCGCGCTGGTCACCTCCGACCGTGACCTCGACGAGCAGATCGCCTTCCTGCAGAACGGCGTGGGCGCGGTGCCCGGCCCGTTCGACGCGTGGCTGACCCTGCGCGGCATCAAGACGCTGGCGGTGCGGATGGACCGGCACAGCGACAACGCCGAGCGGGTAGTGGAGTTTCTGACGGCGCATCCGAAGGTTCGGCAGGTCTGCTATCCCGGCCTGGCCGGTCATCCCGGCCACGAGATCGCGGCCAAGCAGATGCGCCGGTTCGGCGGGATGGTGTCGTTCGCGGTGCACGGCGGGGTCGATGCCGCGCTGGCGGTGTGCGCCCGCACCACCGTGTTCACGCTCGGCGAGTCGCTGGGCGGCGTCGAGTCGCTGATCGAGCATCCGGGCCAGATGACGCACGCCAGCACGACTGGTTCGGCGCTGGAAGTCCCGGACGACCTGATCCGGCTCTCGGTCGGCATCGAGGATCCGGCCGATCTGGTCGAAGACCTGCGAGTCGCCCTGGCCTGAGACGGGGGCATGCGAGGCTTTTTGCGCATGCCCTGGTCGATCGGGTGCGGGTGTCCCGCAAGATTCTGATGGTGCTGGATCAGCGACGGTTCACTGACGCCGGGCGGCGGGTCAGGGCTTGGCCTGTTGCCCGTCGCCGGTCGGCTGGTTGACCGCCCGGGTCAGGTCGTTGGTGTCCACGCAGCCACCGACCAGGTGCAGTTGCCCGTTGGCCGGCACATAGCGGCCGGGGTCGGCGCAGCCGGCCTGGGAGACGGTGAACACCGCCGCGCCGGCCAGCGCGGCGGCCGTGGCGACGGCGCCGACCAGCGGCAGCACCGCACCGGCCCGAGTCCCGAAAGCCACGTCACCTCCCAACCACCACAGCGCATCCCACTGACAACGATCAAATTGGAGCGGCTCGACGCGCCCCCACGGCCACTCACCGAGTCCCGAGCGTACTCGTTCGACCGCGCCCGTGCCGTCGGCCGGCACGTCTTGCAGGATTCGGATATGGAACTTGTCAGCGTGGATCGAATTCGAGCCGCCGCGCGATTGCTGGACGGTGTGATCCGCCAGACGCCGATGGCGCATTCCCGGGTGTTGGCCGCCGCGCGGGGCGGGGACGAGGTGTATCTCAAGTGCGAGAACCTGCAGCGCACCGGCTCGTTCAAGATTCGCGGCGCCTATGTCCGCATTCACGGGCTGTCCGAGGCGGAGCGGGCCCGCGGCGTGGTCGCCGCCAGCGCCGGCAACCACGCCCAGGGCGTCGCGCTGGCGGCCTCGCTGTTGCACACCAAGGCCACGGTGTTCATGCCGGTCCAGGCCCCACTGCCCAAATTGGCCGCGACCAGGGCGTACGGCGCGGAGGTGCATCTGCACGGCGCGGTGCTGGAGGAGTCGCTGGCCGAGGCGAAGGCGTTCGCGGCGGCCACCGGCGCGGTGTTCATCCACCCGTTCGATCACCCGGACATCATCGCCGGGCAGGGCACGGTCGGCCTGGAGATCATCGAGCAGGTGCCGCACGCGGCAACGGTTCTGGTGTCCACCGGCGGCGGGGGACTGGTCAGCGGGGTGGCGGTCGCGGTGAAGGCGAGCCGGCCGGATGTCCGGCTGGTCGCGGTGCAGGCCGAGCAGGCAGCGGCCTTCCCGCCCTCGCTTGCCGCCGGGGCTCCGGTGCGGCTGGCCGACACGCAGACCATGGCGGACGGCATCGCGGTCGGCGAGCCGGGTCCGGTCACCTACGCGCACGTGGCCGGCCTGGTGGACGAGGTGATCACCGTCTCCGAGGAGTCGTTGTCCCGGGCGGTACTGCTGTGCCTGGAGCGGGCGAAGTTGGTGGTCGAACCGGCGGGCGCGGCGACGGTGGCGGCGTTGCTGCAACATCCGCGCCGATTCGCCGGACCGGTGGTGGCCGTGCTGTCCGGCGGCAACGTCGATCCGCTGCTGCTGTCCCGGATCATCCAGCACGGCCTGACCGCCGCCGGCCGGTACCTGGAACTGCGGCTGCGTATTCCGGACCGGCCGGGCTCGCTGGCCGCGTTGCTGGCCACGGTCGGCGACCTCGGCGCGAATGTGCTGGATGTCGAGCATTCCCGCACGTCCGGCGAGCTGCGACTGGGCGAGGTCGAGGTGTCGGTGAACCTGGAGTGCCGCGGCCCAGATCATCGCGGCCGGCTCGCCGACGGCCTGTCCACCGCCGGATTCACCGTCCTGGACTGACGGCGAGAGCCGCGGCCAGAGCCGTGATCAGAGATTGCCGCGGCGCTCCTGCTCGCGCTCGATCGCCTGGAAAAGCGCGCGGAAGTTGCCCTTGCCGAAGCCCAGCGACCCGTGCCGTTCGATCAGCTCATAGAACACGGTGGGCCGGTCGCCGATCGGCTCGGTGAAGATCTGCAACAGATAGCCGTCCTCGTCCCGGTCGACCAGTATCCCGCGGGAGCGTAGTTCTTCGATCGGCACCCGCACCGCTCCGATCCGGGCCCGCAGCTCCGGGTCCTGGTAATAGCTGTCCGGGGTGGTCAGGAATTCCACGCCCGCCTCCCGCATCGCGTCCACCGCGGCCAGAATGTCGTCGGTGGCCAGCGCGATGTGCTGGCAGCCGGGGCCGGCGTGGAATTCCAGGTACTCGTCGATCTGCGATTTCCGCTTGCTGATCGCCGGCTCGTTCAGCGGGAACTTGACTCGGTGATTGCCGTTCGCCACGACCTTGCTCATCAGCGCCGAATAATCGGTGGCGATGTCGTCGCCGATGAACTCGGCCATGTTCACGAAGCCCATCACCTGGTGGTACCAGCGAACCCAGTAGTCCATCTTGCCCAGCTCGACATTGCCCACGCAGTGATCGACGGCCTGGAACAGATGCCGCGACTCGGGGCGTTCGCGCGGCTGGTAGCCCGGCAGGTACGGGCCGTGGTAACGGCTGCGGTCGACCAGGGTGTGCCGGGTGTCGCCGTAGACGCCGAGGGCGGCGAACCGGACGGTGCCGTGCTCGTCGCTGACCTCGTACGGCTCGGCCAGCACGGTCGCGCCCTGTGCCCGCGCGTGCGCCACGCATCGGTCCACGTCCGGCACTTCGAGCGCGATGTCGGCGACCGAGTCGCCGTGCCGGCGGTGCCGGTCCATCAGCGGACTGGTCGGCCGCACCCCGCCCATGATCACGAACCGCGCGGCGCCGGAGGTGAGCACGAACGCCTTGTGGTCCGGTTCACCGGTCTCGGGCCCGGAATAGGCGGTCAGCCGCATCCCGAACGCCCGCTGGTAGTACCAGGCGGTCTGGGTGGCGTTGCCGACCACGAACACCACCGCGTCCAGCCCGAGCACCGGGAACGGGTCGGTCGACGCGTCGTAGTCCACCAGCCCGACAAGTTGCCGCAATCGTGCTGCGCTGACGTCCTCAATTGCTCCGGTCATGACCAAAAGCATGTTCTTGCCGGACATCATGAGCAATAGATGCGATGATCGCTGTACAGAGTGCGCAGTCGTCGGCGGATCTGGATTGGCCGCCGTGCGCAGACTGACCAGGAGGAGGCCGGATGCCCGGCGGACCGGTGGACGCGCTGGACGCCCGGTTGCTGCTGCTGTTGACCGACGAGCCGGGGCTCGGCGTGCTGGAATGCTCCCGTCGGCTCGGCGTGGCCAGGGGAACCGTGCAGGCCAGGCTGGACAAGTTGACCGCACGGGGCGTGCTCGGCGGCTTTCCGCCCGCGCTGGATCTGGCCGCGATGGGCTACGGGTTGACCGCGTTCGCCGTCCTGAACATCGCCCAGGGCCGCCGGCACGAGGTGGCCGAGCGGCTCGCCGCCATTGACGAGGTGTGCGAGGTGCACGCCACCAGCGGCCAGGGTGATTTGTTGGTGCGCATGGTGGCGACGTCGAACGCCGACCTGCAACGGGTTATTGACGAGGTGGTGGATGTCGCCGGGGTGCAGCGGTTGTCCACCTCGATCGCGTTGTCCACGCCGGTGCCGCCGCGAGTCCGGCCGTTGCTGGCGCGCCTACTCCGCTGAGTCGCGATTCGTCCGGTCCCTCCGCTGACACGCCAGTGGGCCCACCGCCTCCCGGTGGGCCCACTGGCGTTGTGCCGCCGCGTTGATCGTCAGCCGATCATCAGCCGGCTGTCAGCCGTTGTACGGCACCGCGTTGAGCAGCGTCACCTTCTGCGTGTTGCCGTTGGGCAGGCTGTACTGCCTGGTCTCGCCGTCCTTCGCCCCCAGCAGCGCCTCGCCCAGCGGCGAACCCGGCGAGTACACCTCCAACGAACCGTGCGCGCCCTCTTCGCGGGTCGCCAACAGGAATTCCTCTGTGTCGTCGTCGCCCTCGTAGCGCACGGTCAGCACCATGCCCGGCGCCGCCACGCCGGCGCTGGTCGGCGCCTCACCGACCTTGGCCTCGCGCAACAGCTCCTGCAGCTGGCGAATGCGGGCCTCCTGCTTGCCCTGCTCCTCCCGGGCGGCCTGATATCCACCGTTCTCCCGGAGGTCGCCCTCTTCTCGGCGGGCGTTGATCTCCGCCGCCATGACCGGGCGATTCGCGATCAGCTCGTCAAGCTCCTGCTTGAGCCGGTCGTAGGCCTCCTGGGTCAGCCAGGTCACCTGGGTGTCGCTCACGGTCACCAACTCCTCGTCGCCAACTCCGTCCCACGGGTTGCGGAACGGCCGTCCCAACCCGTGGGCTTGGAACGGAAAAACACGGCCCGCGCCGGGACCGTGCTGACTGTCGAGGTTAGCACGGAAATGACCATCTCGTCGTGAAATTTTGTTTCCAGCGGGTAGACGAACCCGCAGTTCACCCGCTTGGCCGTATGGTTTTGGTCAAATAGGCCGGAACCTGGTATGAGCAGCCGTAGACCTCGACGGTCGTCGCTCGTTTCACTGTACGCAAGGTGGCGTTCAGTACGGCGGTGCTCTCACTGGGCGGGACGTAGAGCTCGATCCGACCGACCTCGGAACCGTCGGCGGCGGGCGCGTACAGAACGCAGTCGGCGGCCTGGTCGGGGTGGTCGCGATCCACGGTCAACGCGACGGTGATGGTGTGGTCGTCCACCACGTTGTAGGCGCTGACCTCGGCGTCGATCGGGGTGGCGCCGAGATTGTCGTAGCCGACGATGGCCACCACCACGCCGGCGATCACGAACGCCGCCAGCAGGCCCCAGTACGTCCAGCGGGATCGCTTGCGCGGCGCGCGGCGGTAGCGACCGACCGGCCGCCGGGCCGCCAGCACATCTCCCGTCGGATCGCTCATCGCACCGCCCTCCGCCGAAGTGTCAGAGGCGACCGGAACAATGGGGGTCGCCATCCACGTTGAGTATCCCCGTGCGGGCAGGCCCTTTTCCATCCGGGCCGCCGCCCACAAGCAGCAGGTGAGAGAAGGGACCGCGCGACCATGGCCGACAGACTCCGGCTGATGTCCGTGCACGCACATCCCGACGACGAGTCGAGCAAGGGCGCGGCGACCCTGGCCCGGTACGTCGCCGAGGGCCACGAGGTCATGGTGGTCACCTGCACCGGCGGGGAGGCCGGCAGCATCCTCAACCCCGCGATGGACAAACCGGGCGTGCTGGAGAACATGGCCGAGATACGCCGGCAGGAGATGGCCGAGGCCGCGCGGATTCTCGGCGTCCAGCACCGCTGGCTCGGTTTTGTCGACTCCGGGCTGCCCGAGGGCGACCCGAAGCCGCCGCTGCCGGACGGCTGTTTCGCGTTGGTGCCGCTGGAGAAGTCGACGGCGGCGCTGGTCGAGGTGGTGCGCGAGTTCCGGCCGCACGTGGTGGTCACCTACGACGAGCACGGTGGCTATCCGCACCCGGACCACATTCGGTGCCACGAGGTCTCGGTCGCGGCGTTCGACGCGGCCGGCGACCCGGGTCAGTTCACCGGGGCCGGCGAGCCCTGGCAGCCGCTGAAGCTGTACTACTCGCACGGCTTCTCCCGGGCGAAGCTGCTCGCCATGCATGAGGCGATGCTGGCGCGCGGGCTGGAGTCGCCGTACGAGGAGTGGTTGCGGCAGTGGAAGTCGGACGCGCCCGATGTCATCGAGCGGGTCACCACCCGGGTCGAGTGCGCCGACTACTTCGACGTGCAGCACCGGGCGCTGCTGGCGCACGCCACCCAGATCGACCCCACCAGCCGCTGGTTTGCCATACCCTTGGACGTGCAGCGGGAGGTGTGGCCGACCGAGGAGTACGAGTTGGCCCGCTCGCTGGTGGACGTGACGTTGCCGGAGGACGACCTGTTCGCCGGTGTGGACGAGAAGGTGACCGTGTGAGCCTCCTGACGGAGTGGGCGACACCAGTGCTGGTGGCCGCCGGCTCGGGCGGCGGCCAGCAGGGCGGGCAGGGCCAGGAGTTCGGCTCGGCCTCGCCGATCGCGCTGGTGGTCCTGGTGCTGTTCTTCATCGCGGTGGCGTTCCTGGCCCGCTCGATGACCCGGCACCTGAAGCGGGTGCCAGCCAGTTTCGAGCCTTCCGAGCAGCCCGAAGCGGAGCCCCAGCCCGAAGAGTCGGAGACAACCGACAAGTCGGGCCAGAAGGCCGACAAGTCCTAGTCGGTCAGGCCGCGGCGGCGTACGGAGGCCAGCCAGTGCTGGACAGCCGCCCTGTTCGGCAGCGCCGGCAGCGGTGACCGGATCACTGCCTCTGCGGTGCGGTTGCGCAGCGAGTCCACCCACTGCCGTACGTCCGGCCAGGGCAGCTCGCCGGCCCGCAGCGCACGTAGCTCGTCTTCCTGGGCGGACAGGTCGATCGTCAGTTCGCCGGTGCGCACCAGCGTTTCGCCGATCATCAGCACCCGGATGACCTCGGCCACCTGCCGCCAGCGCGGTGTGCCACCAGCGGCCATCGCCGCTTCGGCTCGGGCGAAGTCCGCCGCCGTCGCCCGGCGGCACGCGTCCGCGGCGCGTTGGGACAGGAACGCCACGGTCAGCGCCCGTAGCTCGGCGCCGATGTCCGTGCTGGTGCGAACCAGCGGCGATGCCAGCACTTCCAGCGCCGTCGGATCGGCCGTCAGGCCGGCCACGCAGAACGTCTCGACCTCCCAACTCGCCCAACCGGCGTCCGGACCATCCACAGTGGACGGTGGCTTGGCGAACCGCCAGAACAGCTCGGTCGGCGGCACGAACACGCCGCGCACCGGCGCACCGTCCGAATCATCGGCGGCGTCTGGGCTGTCCAGCCCGCTGGCCGTGGGGCCGACGACCACCGACAGCACGGTGTGCCGGCGCACCAACTCGGCACTGGCCTCGGCGGCCTCGGTATCGATCTCACCGGTCATCGCCGTGCAGGCTACGGCCCGGCCAGCAACCTAGTCTGGACGCATGACCAATCGGCTCGCCGACGCGACCAGTCCGTATCTGCTGCAACACGCGGAGAACCCGGTCGACTGGTGGCCGTGGTCGCCGGCCGCGTTCGCCGAGGCCAAGCGGCGGGACGTGCCGGTGCTGCTGTCCGTCGGCTATGCCGCCTGCCACTGGTGCCACGTGATGGCGCACGAGTCCTTCGAGGACGCCGAGATCGCCGCTCTGATGAACGAGAACTTCGTCAGCGTCAAGGTGGATCGCGAGGAACGCCCGGACGTGGACGCGGTGTACATGGAGGCCACCCAGGCGATGTCCGGCCATGGCGGCTGGCCGATGACCTGCTTCCTGACGCCGGACGGCCAGCCGTTCCACTGCGGCACCTACTATCCGCCCACACCCCGGCACGGCATGCCGTCGTTCCGGCAGTTGCTGGAAGCGGTCGGCGACGCCTGGCTGAGCCGGCGCTCGGACGTTGAGCAGGCCGGCGCTCAGGTGGTGCGGGCGCTGCGGGAACGGCAGGAGCCGCTGCCGGCCGCGCCGGTCGGCGAAGAGGCACTGGCCGGGGCGGTGGTTTCCCTGCTCGGCGAGTTTGACCGCACGAACGCGGGTTTCGGCCCGGCACCGAAATTTCCGCCGTCCATGGTGCTTGAGTTCCTGTTGCGACACCACGAGCGGACCGGCTCGGTCGAGGCACTGTCGATGGCCCGCGCCACCGGGTACGCGATGGCCGCCGGTGGGATGTGCGACCAACTCGGCGGCGGCTTCTGCCGATACAGCGTGGACGCCGGCTGGGTGGTGCCGCACTTCGAGAAGATGTTGTACGACAACGCGTTGCTGCTGCGTGCCTACACGCACCTGGCCCGGCTCACCAACGCGCCGTCGTTCCGCCGGGTGGCCACCGAGACCGCCGAGTTCCTGTTGCGCGAGCTGCGCACGCCGCAGGGCGGGTTCGCCGCCGCGCTGGACGCGGACGCCGACGGCGTCGAGGGTCTTACCTACGCGTGGACGCCGGAGCAGCTGACCGCCGTGCTCGGCCCGGATGACGGCCCATGGGCGGCCGAGTTGTTCGGGGTGACCGCCGAGGGCACCTTCGAGCACGGCGCGTCCACCCTGCGGCTGCCGCGCGAACCCGAGGACCAGCCGCGATTCCAACGGATTCGGGCAGTGCTGTTCGCGGCTCGGCTGGGCCGACCGCAACCGGCGCGCGACGACAAGGTGATCGCCGCGTGGAACGGCCTGGCGATCGGCGCCTTGGCCGAGGCCGGGATGACGCTGGACCGGCCGAACTGGGTCGCGGCGGCGGAAGAGGCGGCGCGGTTCCTGCTCGACACCCACCTGGTGCGCCGGCGACTGCTGCGGACCTCGCGGCTGGGCGCGGTCGGCTCGTCGGCCGGTGTGCTGGACGACTACGGCTGCCTGGCCGACGGCTTGCTCGCCGTGCACCAGGCGACCGCGCGGCCGCACTGGCTGGCCGCGGCCGTGGAACTGCTGGACACCGCGCTGCGCCATTTCACGGATCCGGACAACCCCGGCTCGTTCTTCGACACCGCCGACGACGCCGAGAAACTGGTCCGCCGGCCGGCCGATCCGTCCGACAACGCCAGCCCGGCCGGGGCGTCGGCGCTGGCCGGCGCGCTGCTCACCGCGTCAGCCCTGGTCGGGCCGGATCGCGCGATGCTCTACCGGGGCGCGGCCGAGCAGGCGCTGTCCAGGGCCGGGCTGCTGGTGGCCCGCGCGCCCCGGTTCGCCGGCCACTGGGCCGCGGTCGCCGAGGCGCTGGCCGCCGGTCCGGTGCAGGTCGCCATCGTCGGTCCGGCCGACCATCCGGAACTGGCTGAGCTGCGCACGGCGGCGGCGGCCCGGGTCACCGGTGGTTCGGTGCTCTTGGCCGGCGAGCCGGACCAGCCCGGTGTCCCGCTGCTGGCCGGCCGGCCGCTGGTGGGCGGGCATCCGGCGGCCTACGTCTGCCGGGGCTATGTGTGCGAACGCCCGGTGACCTCGGCCGAGGAACTGGCGGCCGCGTTGAAGTCGTAGCCGGCTGAAGTCCTGACGCCGAAGTCGTTCCGCCCGGGGCGAACACCCGGTCCATCCTCGCGTCGTCCGCGTAACGTCGATTGCAGCGTAATGATGTAATCAACGGAGGTGCGTGATGCACGGTCGATACGGGGGCATGGGACGGATGCGCGGCGGTTGGGGCGGTCCGGGCGCGTGGGGTGGTCGCGGCCGTGGTGGCCAGCAGGCCGAGCAGCCGCCCACCGACGATGTGGCGGCCTGGTTCTCCGGGCGACTGCCCGACGAGTGGTTCACCGGAACACCGGAGATCACCGTCGACCGCGAGGAGATCGTTCTGGTCGGCGAGCTGCCGCCGCTGACCGAGGAGTACGCCGACGACGCGGCCAAGGCGGCGGCCACCGCGGGCCGGATCAGTCGGTTCCGCGAGCAGACCCGCGATGAGCGGATCGAGATCGCCCGGCAGGCCGAGCACCGGTACGGCCGCAAGGTCGCCTGGGGTGTGCGGCTCGGCGACACCGTTGAGCTGTTCACCACACTGTCCGCGCCGGTGATGACCCGGTTGCGCCAGCCGGAGCGGCTGGTGCTGGACACGTTGGTGAACGCCGGTGTCGCTCGGTCCCGGTCCGAGGCGCTGGCCTGGGCGGTTCGGCTGGTCGGCGAGCACGCCGATGCCTGGCTCGCCGAGCTGCGCGAGGCGCTGTCCAAGGTCGACGAGCTGCGCAAGGAGGGCCCGGAACTGGGCTGAGTCGCGGTTGTTCGCCACATCTCCACCGAGGGGACTGGGGAGGCGTCCGCCCGGCCGACGCGGTATGAGTTGCCGTCGGCCGGGTGGACGCCTATGTTGGGGGTTGGCCGATCTGACAAAGTGCGTACAGAACGTCAGATTGTCCAGGACGGAGAGGACAGGCGAATGGGCGGCGACCGGCTGGCGAAGGTCATCGACGCCACCTACGCCTGCCTGGCCCTGCACGGCGTGCGGCGCACCACCATGGACGACATCGCCCAGGCGGCCGGAATGTCCCGATCGGCCGTGTACCAGTACGTCCGCAACAAGGACGATGCCTTCCGCAAGCTCGCCGAGCGGCTGCACGCCCAGGCACTGTCCAGGGCGCGGGACGCGGCATGCTCGGGCGCGCCGCCGACCGACCGGGTGCGTGGCGTGCTGGCGGCGAAGCTGGAACTGGTGCGCCAACTCGCCGGCGACTCGCCGCACGCCGCCGAGCTGCTGGACCAGAAGGCCCGGCTGTTCGGGGACATCTGCTCGCGGTTCGTGGTCGACCTGAAGGCCCTGCTGGCCGGGGTCTTCGCCGAAGCCGGTGTCGTCACGGTCACCCCGGCGGACGCCGCGGAGATCTGCATCGCGCTGGTGATGGGCCTGGAGGACGCGCCCGATGGTGTTCGGCTGCTGCAACCGGCCGCCGACGCCCTGATCAACGGACTGTTGGACATCCCGGCCCGCCAACCGAACCATGAGTCATCGAACCGGCACCGGAGGAACTGATCGTGCGTGTGGTGATCGCCGGAGGACACGGCAAGATCGCGCTGCGGCTGGCCCGGCAACTTGCCGACCACGGGGACAAGCCGGTCGGCCTGATCCGCAACCCGGCGCACATCGCCGAGGTCCAAGCGGCTGGCGCTGAAGCCGTGCTGGCCGATCTGGAGCAGGTCGGCGCGCAGGAGATCGCGGCCGTGCTCAGCGGTGCGGACGCGGTGGTGTTCGCGGCCGGCGCCGGGCCGGGCAGCGGCGCCGCCCGCAAGGACACCGTGGACAAGGGCGCGTCGGTGCTGCTGGCCGACGCCGCCCAGGCCACCGGTGTCCGGCGCTTCGTGCAGATCTCCTCGATGGGCGCGGGCCGGCCGCCCGCGCCGGGCCGGGACGAGGTCTGGGCCGCCTATATCAACGCCAAGACCGAGGCGGAAAACGATCTGCGCCGGCGGGACCTGGACTGGACAGTGCTCCGCCCCGGCCGGCTGACCGACGAGCCGGGCACCGGCCTGGTCACGCTGGCAGTGCCGCCAGCACAGCCAGCGCAGCCTCGCTCGCCCGGCGAAGTGTCCCGTGACGATGTCGCCGCCGTCATCGTCGCGTTGCTGTCCGAACCGGCCGCCAGCCAGCTCACCGCGGAGTTGGTCGGCGGCGAGACTCCGATCGACGCGGCCATCCGCGCGCTCAGTGGAAGGTAATGAGGAATGCAGACCATCACGTTGAACAACGGTGTCGAGATGCCGCGGCTGGGCTTCGGCGTCTGGCAGATTCCCGACGACGAGGCGACGACGGCCGTGACGACCGCGCTGGCCGCCGGCTACCGCAGCATCGACACCGCGCGGATCTACGACAACGAGCGTGGCGTCGGCCGGGCCGTCCAGGACTCGGACATCCCCCGTGACGAGCTGTTCATCACGACCAAGTTGTGGAACGCCGACCACGAGCACGACGCCGCGCTGCGCGCCTTCGACGGCAGCCTGAACCGGCTCGGCCTGGATTACGTCGACCTGTACCTGATGCACTGGCCGGTGCCCAGCCAGGACAGGTACGTCGATGCCTGGCGGGCGATGGAGAAGGTGCACGCCGAGGGCCGGGCGAAGGCGATCGGCGTGTCCAACTTCACCCAGGAGACGCTGGCACGACTGCTGCGGGAGACCGACGTGGTGCCGGCGGTGAACCAGATCGAGCTGCACCCGTACCTGGTCCAGCGGGAGATGCGGGCCTTCCACGCCGAACACGGCATCGCCACCGAGGACTGGAGCCCGCTCGGCCAGGGCAAGGGCCTGCTGGACGATCCGGTGTTGGAGAAGCTCGCGCAGCGGTACGGCAAGTCGCCGGCCCAGGTCGTGTTGCGCTGGCACCTTCAGCTCGGCGACATCGTCATTCCCAAGTCGGTGACGCCGTCGCGGATCCAGGAGAACATCGACGTGTTCGACTTCGAGTTGGCCGCCGAGGACGTCGAGCAGATCACCGGGTTGGACCGGGCCGAGCGATTCGGCCCGAACCCGGCCACCTTCGACTGGCTGGGCTGAGACCACCGACAGGGGATCACCGGCAGCGCCGACCGTCGGCCGACCGTCAGCCGACCGTCAGCCGACCAGGGCTTATACCCAGGCGTTGCCGGTGATCCGCTGGTAGGCGCTGATATACCGCTCCTGGGTGGCCGCCACGATCTCCGGCGGAATGACCGGGCCGGGCGGCGTGTGGTCCCACCCGGTCGAATCGCTCCAGTCCCGGACGACCTGCTTGTCGAACGCGTACTGCGGCCGGCCCGGTTCCCATTGGTCGGCCGGCCAGAATCGGGACGAGTCCGAGGTGAGCACTTCGTCGGCCAAGGTCAGCGTGTCGTCGGCGTCGGTGCCGAACTCAAGCTTGGTGTCGGCGATGATGATTCCCTTTTCGGCCGCGTGTTCGGCGCCCCGGCGGTAGACGTCGAGGGTCAGATCACGCAGTTTTTCCGCCTTTTCCTGGCCGACCTCGTTCACCACATCCGCGAAGGTGATGAACTCGTCGTGCCCGATTTCGGATTTGGTGGTCGGCGTGAAGATCGGTTCCGGCAGCCGGCTGCCCTCGACCAGCCCAGCCGGCAGCCCGACCCCGGACACCGTGCCCTGCTTGCGATATTCGCGCAGGCCCAGGCCGGTGAGGTAGCCGCGGGCGATGCACTCGACCGGGACCATCGTCAGGTGCTTGCATCGAATCGAGCGACCAGCGAATTCGGCCGGCACGTCGGTGGCGGAGACGATGTGATTCGGCACAACATCCGCGAACCGCTCGAACCACCACAGCGAAAGTCGGGTCAGCAACTCGCCCTTGCGCGGAATGGGGGTTGGTAGCACCACGTCGTATACCGACACTCGGTCGGACGCCACCAGCAGCAGGTTTCCGTCGTCCAGTTCGTAAAGATCACGAACCTTGCCGGCATACAGGTGCCTCACGTCGACATTCTCACTCTCGTATTCTCTGGTCACGGATTCTGGTTACGGATACAGGGCGAACCAGATCGCGATGTAATGACAGATCGCCGCGAGCACCGTCGCCGCGTGGAAGAACTCGTGATAGCCGAAGGTGCTCGGCCTCGGGTTGGGCCAGCGGGTGGCGTAGAAGATCGCGCCGACCGTGTACAGCGCGCCGCCGACGAGCAGCAGCACCAGCGCGGTCACCCCGGCGTGGTGCGCCAGTTGCGGCAGGACGAACACCGCGACCCAGCCGAGCGCGATGTAGATCGGCACGCCGAACCAGCGCGGCGCCTGCGGCCAGAGCAGCTTCAAGGTCACGCCGGCGATCGCGCCGCCCCACACCACGCCCAGCACGACGTAGCCGGTGACGGTGTCCATCGCCAGCAGCGCGAACGGCGTGTACGTGCCGGCGATGAAGACGAAGATCATCGAATGGTCGAGCCGCTTCATCCACCTGCGAGCCGTCGCGGTCACCCAGGTGCGCCGGTGGTAGAGCGCGCTGACGCCGAACAGGCCCAGCACCGTCGCGCCGTAGACCGAGGTGGCCAGCGCGGCCTTGGCGGAGACCGTCGAGGCGGCCAGCGCGATCAGGGTGGCCCCGGTGGCGATCGCGACGAAGAACGACCAGAAATGCAGCCAGCCGCGGAGACGGGGCCGGCCGATCTCGGGGGACTCGGTAAAGGTCGCGGCGGTCACGGCGCCAGGCTACGTCAGCTATGCAAACGTCGGTGCTCAACGGCCAGGCACCGGTCCATCACCACGTCCAGCCCGCCCCCGCCGGCCAGCCGGGCCGCGGCCGGGTCGATCACGCCCAGTTGCAGCCACAGCGCGCCCGCCCTGGCCGTGACGGCCTGTTCGGCGATCTGGCCCACGTGCTCCGACCGGCGGAACACGTCGACGACGTCCACCCGTTCGGGTAGCGCCTCGATCGACGGGTAGGCCACCTCGCCGAACAGCGTGTCGATCGCCGGGTTCACCGCGAACACCCGCAGCCCGGCCCGGCGGAGATAGTCCGCCACCTGATGGCTGGGCCGGCCCGGATCGGGACTGGCGCCGACCACGGCGACGGTTCGGGCGCCGGTGACCACCCGCCGGATGACCTCGGGATCGTGCCAGTTCGGCGACGGAGTGGTCATGTTCACCCATTCGAGTGTGCTGAATCGATTTGTGTCGACTTGCGCCGATGGAGACCTCGTGGCAGTGGCCGAGGCCGGCGCCCAGGTCGGCCGGCGTACGCTCTCCCGACGTGGGTCCTCGCGCGTGGCTACGGGAGCTACTTTACGACTTCTATGAGGCGCGGCTGAGCCGTCAGCTGATCGGCGCACAGCCCCCCCGGCATGTCGGCATCATGCTCGACGGCAACCGGCGCTGGGCTCGGGAGGCCGGGTTCGCCGACGTCACCGAGGGCCACCGGGTGGGCGCCCGGAAGATCGCCGACCTGCTGACCTGGTGCCGCGAGTCCGGTGTCGAGGTGGTCACCATGTGGCTGCTGTCCACCGACAACCTCAACCGGGCGGACAGCGAGGTGCAGGCACTGCTGCGGATCATCCCGGACGTGGTGGACGAGCTCGCCGAGCCGGCCAACCCGTGGCGGCTGCGCATCGTGGGCGCGCTGGACGTGTTGCCGCCGGAAGTCGCCACCCGGCTGTCCTCGGCCGCGTCCCGCTGCGCCGGCCGGGGCGGCATGGAGGTCAACGTCGCGGTCGGATACGGCGGGCGCCAGGAGATCACCGACGCGGTGCGCAAACTGCTGCTCCAATACGCCGAGACGGGCAAGACCATCGAGGAACTCGCCGAGGTGCTCGATGTCGATCACATCGCCGAACATCTGTACACGTCTGGTCAGCCCGACCCCGATCTGGTGATCCGCACATCGGGTGAACAACGGCTGTCCGGCTTCCTGCTGTGGCAGTCCGCGCATTCGGAGTTCTGGTTCACGGAGGCGTACTGGCCGGAGTTTCGTCGGATCGACTTCCTGCGGGCGCTGCGTGATTACGCCATTCGTCACCGGCGCTTCGGATCTTGAGCGGACCGAAAGCGGACGAGCACAACGAAATGGTGGAGCCGCCGGCCGAAGCCGACGACTCCACCATTCGTGTTACGTCAGTTGTGTGAGTCGTTGTTCGAGATATCGGCCGTCGCGCACTTCCCGATCTCGGTCGGGTTGAGCGCACTGACCGCGACGCCGAGGACGCCCACGGCCGGGTTCGTGACACAGATCGGAATCTCGATGTTATGGGCCACATCGACCGCGCCGACGTTCACCAGCCCGTTCACGTGGGGGGCCTGCGGTTGGTCCCACTGCGGGGTGGATGCGTGGGCGGTGCTGGCGAATGCCGGCGCACCCAGCAACATCAGACCAGCCGCGGCGGCGGCCACGACACCAGCCTTCTTCAGCACAACAACACTCTCCTTCGGTACCGGGATTCCCAGTGTGGGGATTCCTGCCAGTTCCCGTTCTGACGATCGGGAACCTGCCCTACGGAAGTTACCGGTGTTTTCGTCATCGCGCTGCTGCCATTACCCCATTGTGTGAACTATTTGGGTGGGCGGGTCGCCTATTCCGGTTGACAATTTCAACTCATCCTGCACGACCAAGATCACTCTGGTAGTAGCGAACCGACCGCGAGGCGTGACCGATGTGGCCCACATCACGGTTTGGTGTCGACCGGAGGTGATCGTCGTCGACGTCGATCACCACTGGTTCCGATACCCGGCCTCGACCTGGGATCTTCGCCCGGACGGCGGCCCCGCCAGCAGCTCTGACTACCCGGCGCGACGATGACCAGTTGGTGAATCACCTGTGTGGCTGCCTGCACGGCAGGGCCGATCGCAGGTAGCTTGCGGACAGCGAGTCGTGACCTGCGGCTCGCTCCGGGAGGCCCTGGTCGTGTTGTCAGCTTTGGTGACACTGAGCACGCGGGGGCCGGCACCCGGCCCTCGTGGTCGGCGATCCTGACGCCGTAAGGCGGCGGGAGCGGACCAGCCGAGGTCGGTGCCTGGCCCAGCGAGGTGCGAGCGCGGGTGTCGCGTTCGCGAGGGAGTTGCCGTGACCGCACGACGTCCCGCTAGCCGTTCCTCCGGCTCATCCCGCAGTGCCGCCCGGCGTGGCCTGCCGCCGTCCCGCACCTACGTGCTGGACACCTCGGTGCTGCTGTCCGATCCATGGTCGATCACCCGGTTCGCTGAACACGCCGTGGTGTTGCCGCTCGTGGTGATCACTGAGTTGGAGGGCAAGCGACACCATCCGGAACTGGGCTGGTTCGCCCGGGAAGCCCTGCGTCTGCTCGATGATCTGCGGGTGCAGCACGGCCGGCTGGATCAGCCGGTGCCCGTCGGCGATGCCGGCGGCTCCCTGCAGGTCGAACTCAACCACACCGATCCGGAGGTGTTGCCGGCCGGCTTCCGCACCGACTCCAACGACGCGCGCATCCTCGCTTGCGCGCTGAACCTCGCCGCCGAGCAGCAAGGCTCGGTGACCCTGGTCACCAAGGACATTCCGCTGCGGGTCAAGGCCGGCGCCGTCGGCCTGGTCGCCGACGAGTACCGAGCCCAGGACGTCGTCCCGTCCGGCTGGACCGGGATCACCGACGCCGACGTCAACCAGCCGCTGGTCGACCAGCTCTACAAGGAGGGCGTGGTCGACCCGGCCGCGTTCGACCTGTCGGGCATCGCCGAGCTGCCGTGCAACACCGGATTGCGGCTGTTGGCCGGCACGTCCAGCGCGCTGGGCCGGGTCACCGTGGACAAGCGGGTGAAGCTGGTCCGCGGCGACCGGGAGGCGTTCGGGCTGCACGGTCGGTCCGCCGAACAGCGGATCGCGTTGGACATGCTGCTCGACCAGGAGATCGGCATCGTGTCGCTGGGCGGCCGGGCCGGCACCGGCAAGTCGGCGCTCGCGCTGTGCGCCGGGCTGGAAGCCGTGCTGGAACGCGGCCAACACCGCAAGGTGGTGGTCTTCCGGCCGGTGTACGCGGTGGGCGGCCAGGAACTCGGCTACCTGCCGGGCTCCGAGAGCGAGAAGATGCAGCCCTGGGCGCAGGCGGTGTTCGACACCCTCGGCGCGCTGGTCGGCGAGAACGTGCTGGACGAGGTCACCGACCGGGGCATGCTGGAAGTCCTGCCGCTGACCCACATCCGGGGCCGGTCGCTGCACGACTCGTACGTCATCGTGGACGAGGCGCAGTCCCTGGAACGCAACGTCCTGCTCACCGTGTTGTCGCGGCTGGGCACCGGATCGCGGGTGGTGCTCACCCACGATGTGGCGCAGCGCGACAACCTGCGGGTCGGCCGGCACGACGGCGTCGCCGCGGTGATCGAGAAGCTGAAGGGCCATCCGCTGTTCGCGCACGTCACGTTGACCCGTTCGGAGCGGTCGCCGATCGCCGCACTGGTCACCGAGGTGCTCGAGGACTACGCGAGCTGACCGGCCAGGGCGGGGGTGGCGTGATTCCGCCCCCGCCCGGCCGCTCTCAGTCGATGGCCCGGCGCATGAAGCCGAAGATTCCGATCGCGCCGAAGACCAGACACGCGACGATCGCGACCGGAATGTCGATCCACAGTGGAATGGAGTTCGACCCGGGCAGCAGCAGCGAGCGCATGGCCTCGCTGATGTAGGTGAGCGGGTTGATCGCGCAGACCACCTGGAACCAGCGCAGGTGCACCAGACCGCGCCAGGGGAACTGGGTCGACCCGGTGAACATCAGCGGGGTGAGGATGACCGCGAACATGATGTTGATCCGGCGCGCCGACACCAGCGTGCCGATCGTCATGCCGATCGCGGCGCCGACCAGCGCGCCCAGCACGACGATGCCGACGACCGCCGGGATCTTGGACAGTGGCCAGGAGACGTCGGAGAGGATCAGCAGCCCAATCGGCACCATGATCAGCGCCGCCACGATCCCGCGCAGCGCCCCGAAAACCATCTTCTCCACCGCCACCAGCCCGATCGGGATGGGCGCGAGCAGCCGGTCCTCGATCTCCCGGGTCCAGGAGAAGTCCAGCACCAGCGGCAGGGTGGTGTTCTGCAGGGCGCCGAGGAAGCCGTTGAGCGCCACGATGCCGGGCAACAGGATGGCGGTGAAGTTGTTGCCGACGTAGCCGATGCCGGTCAGCACCTTGCCGAAGATGAACAGCATGAAGAACGGCTGGATGATCACTTGGGCGAGGAACGGCAGGAGTTCGCGCCAGGTGACGAAAACGTCCCGCCACAGCACGGCGCCGAAGGTGCGGATCGACGTCCACACCATCGTGGACGGCGCGTTCCGCTCAAGGGTGGGGGCGATCGCGGTCAACGGAGCTCCCGTCCGGTCAGGTGGATGAACACGTCCTCCAGGCTGGGTGTGCCGATCGCCAGATCGCGCACGTCGCAACCCATGGCCCCCAGCGTCTTCAGCACGACCGGCAGGGCCGTCGCCGGCTCCTCGGAGGTGTAAAGCCGGAACTGCCCGCCGCTGCCCACCGATCCGCCCGCCCCGGTCGGCGCCGCGCCCGGAATCGCGCCGGGTGACAGCCCCGGTGGCGGTCCGCCGGGCGCGCCCGGGAATCCACCACCGGCGATCCGCTCCACCCGCTCGATGCCGGGCAGGTCGGACAGCTGCTTGGCGACCAGCTCCGCCGAGGTGCCGTCCAGATTGACCGTCACGCTCAGTGTGGTGCTGCCGGGCAGGTTCCTGGTCAGCGCCGTCGGGGTGTCCAGGGCGAGGAGCCTGCCGTGGTCCACGATGCCGACCCGGTCGCACAGCTTGGCGGCCTCGTCCATGTCGTGGGTGGTGAGCACCACGGTCACGCCGTCGGCGTTCAGCTCGGCGACCCGCTCGTGCACGAACAGCCGCGCCTGCGGATCCAGCCCGGTCGACGGCTCGTCCAGGAACATCACCCTGGGTCGGTGCATCAGCGCGCGGGCGATCATCACCCGCTGCGCCTGGCCGCCGGACACGAAGTCGATCCGCTCGTCGGCCTGCTTGGCCAGGCCCATCCGGTCCAGGATCTCGTTCGCCCGCCGGATCCGCTCGGTCCGGCCAACGCCGTGATAAGCCGCGTGGAACAACAGGTTCTGGCGGATGTTCAGCGACCGGTCGAGATTGTTCCGCTGTGGCACCACGGCCAGCAGTTGGCGGGCGCGCATCGGCTCGCGATCGACGTCCACCCCCATCACCTCGGCCCGGCCGGCGGTGCGCTTCACCCGGGTGGTGAGCACCCCGACCGTGGTGGTCTTGCCGGCGCCATTGGGTCCCAGCAGACCGAACACCTCGCCGGACGCGACCGTGAAACTCAGGCCGTCGACCGCCGGCGGAGCGTTTCGTTTGTACCGTTTGACCAGGCCATCAACGGTGACCGCAACATTCACCTGTTCAGCCTATTCGGCGCGGCCAGCCATTTCTCATGACGTTTGTCAGTGTTCGCCGATGTTCGCCCGACGCGTAAGCCGAAACGGATCACCACCCGCCAGGCAGTGGCCTTCCCTCGGCGAAACCGGCCGCCGACTGGACGCCCACCACCGCCCGCTCGTGAAAGGACTCGAGATCGGTGGCGCCGGTGTAGGTGCAGGCCGAGCGGACGCCGGAGCAGATGTCGTCCAACAGGTCCTCCACGCCGGGCCGCGCCGGGTCCAGCCGCATCCGCGAGGTGGAGATGCCCTCCTCGAACAGTGATTTTCGGGCGCGGTCGAAGTCGCTGTCGCCACGGGTGCGGGCGGTGACCGCGCGCTTGGACGCCATTCCGAAGGATTCCTTGTAGGGGCGGCCGTTCTCGTCGCGGTGCAGGTCGCCGGGGGACTCGTAGGTGCCGGCGAACCATGATCCGACCATCACCGCCGATGCTCCGGCGGCCAGGCCCAGCGCGGCGTCCCGGGGGTGCCGGATCCCGCCGTCGGCCCAGACGTGTCGGCCGAGCCGGCGTGCCTGCTCCGCGCACTCGGCGACCGCCGAGAACTGCGGGCGGCCGACGCCGGTCAGCATCCGGGTGGTGCACATGGCGCCCGGCCCAACCCCGACCTTCACCACGTCCACGCCGGCCGCGACCAGATCGCGCACGCCCTCGGCGGTGACCACGTTGCCGGCGACCAGCGGCAGGTCCGGGGCGTGCGCCCGGACGGCCCGCAGGGCGGTGAGCATCTTCTCCTGGTGGCCGTGCGCGGTGTCCACCACGAGCACGTCGACCCCGGCCTCCACCAGCGCCTTCGCCTTGGCGGCGACGTCCCCGTTGACGCCGACCGCGGCGGCGGTGCGCAGCCGGCCGTCGGTGTCCACGGCCGGCGTGTACAGCTCCGCGCGCAACGCACCGACCGCGGTGAGCACGCCGGCCAGCAGGCCGCGTTCGTCCACGCCCAGCGCGATCGGCTCGGGCCGCCCGTGCAGCACGTCGAACACCTCGCGCGGCGGGGTGGCCAGCGGCAGCACCCGGGCGGTGCTCAGCACCTCGGCCACCCGGGCGAACCGGTCCACGCCCAGGCAGGAAGCCTCGTCCACGATCCCGATCGGCCGGCCGTCGCCGTCCACCACGGCGACCGCGCCGTGCGCCCGTTTCGGCAGCAGGTTCAGCACGTCGGCCACTGAGTCGCCGGCGGTGAGCACCAGCGGGGTGTCCCAGGTGGTGTGCCGGGACTTCACCCAGGCGACGATCTCGGCGACCGCCGCCGGGTCGACATCCTGCGGCAGCACCACGAGCCCGCCGCGACGAGCGACGGTCTCGGCCATCCGCCGGCCGGCGACCGCCGTCATGTTCGCCACCACGACCGGGATGGTCGTCCCGGTGCCGTCGGCGGTGGCCAGGTCCACATCGAACCTGGACTCGACCGACGACCGCGTCGGAACCAGGAACACGTCGTCGTAGGTCAGGTCGTAGCTGGGCCGATGCCCGTCGAGTAGCCGCACGGAACTCCAGATTACGGATCGCCAGCGGAGTCGGCCGCTGCGCCTGTCGCTGTGCTTGTCGCCGTGCCATCCGCTGTGCCGTTCGGGGTGCCGGCGTCGTTGACCCGAACCAGCAGTCGCTTGACGATCTCCCGCAACAACAGGTACTCGGACGTGGTGAGTTCGCCGAACAGCCGGGCCTCGGCCCTGTCCAGCAGTTCGGCGCACTCGCGCAAGGTGTCCTCGGCGGCCGGCGTCGGCACGATCAGATACCGGCGCCGGTCGGTCTCGCTGCGTTGCCGGGTGGCCAGGCCCAGCCGTTCCAGATCGTCGATCAGCGCGACCATGGACGTCCGGTCCATGCCGACCAGTTCGGCCAACTCCTGCTGGGACAGCCGATGGTCACGGACCAGGGTGAGCACGTGCAGGTGCTTGCCGCGCAGGCCCAATGGCGCGAGCGCATGCTCGGCGAGGACGTTCAGCGTCTCGCCGAGCTTGATCAGCGCGTGCCCCGTCCGCTCCGGAAGCGATCGGGGTACCTCGCCAGCAGATGTCACCTCCTCACTATATCGCCCTTGCACTGATCGTCAGTCTACTATACAGTCAGCAGCACTGACGATTACTTGAGCTGAAGGAGCACTGAGATGGACTACCAGGACAAGTTCGCCGTGGTGACGGGTGCGTCGTCCGGAATCGGCCGGGCGTTCGCCGAGGAGTTGGCCCGGCGTGGCACCGGGGTGGCGCTCGTCGCCCGCCGCGCCGACCGGCTGCTGGAGATAGCGGAGGATCTGACCGACCGGCACGGCGTGCCGGCGCAGGTCATCGCCGCCGACCTGACGGCGCCGGATTCGCTGGCGACCGTTCGCAAGCGGCTGGACGAAGCGGGCCGCTCGGTCGACATTCTGATCAACAACGCCGGGTTCGCCAGCGCGGGCCGGTTTGTCGATGTCGATCCGCAGCGGTTGCGTCGCGAGGTCGATCTGGACGTGGCCGCGGTTGCCGGGCTGGCGCGGGAGTTCCTGCCCGACATGGTGCGACGGCGGTCCGGCCTGGTGATCAACGTAGCGTCCACGGCGGCGTTCCAACCGGTGCCGTACATGGCGACCTATGGTGCCGCCAAAGCGTTCGTGCTGTCGCTGAGCGAGGCCTTGGCGGCTGAGTACCGGCCGCACGGCGTGCGAGTTCTCGCGCTGTGTCCAGGGCCGGTGGACACCGAGTTCTTCGATGTGGTCGGCGCCCGGCGGGACGGTCGGGGCCGGTCGATGGCGGCGTTGGGCCGGATGGCGCGGCCCGAGGACGTGGTGCGCTCGGCGTTGCGGGCGGCGGATCAGGGCCGCCTCATGGTCGCGCCCGGCCTGTTGAACACCGGCCTGTCGGTGATGTCCCGGCTGGCTCCCCGCCGGCTGGTGCTCGCGGTCGCGGAACGCGCCCTGCGCGGGGCAGGTGCGCGATGATGGCGCTCGCTTCCGGAGAGAGGCCTGCGCGTCGAGAGCGCGCCCAGGTCGTTCGTGGTGCTTTCGGGTGTGCGACTCCCGAGCTCCGCCCGGTGGGCTCCGCCCCCGGATCACCGCCAGGTCGTAGCAAATCGCAACAGCGGGTCGCCAAGTCAGGGACGGCCGGCGCCGGGGAACAGGGCGCGCACGGCGTCGATCGTGTCGGCGTCGGCGGCTTCCTTGTCCGGTCGGTAGCGCAGTACCCGGGCGAACCGCAATGCCACGCCGCCAGGGTATCGGGAGCTGACCTGCACGCCGTCCAACTCAATCTCCACCACGATCTCCGGCCGCAGGTGAACGACCCACCGGTCGCTGCGCACTTCGTGTTGGGGGAACTCCGCTGTCTGCCAGGCAAGCAGCTTGTCGGTGAGCCCCTTGAACGTCTTGCCGACCATGATCGGCGGGCCGCCGTCCGGATCGCGGGCGCCCAGACGCAGGTTGGACAGGTACCCCGACCGTCGGCCGTGGCCCCATTCGGCCGCCAGCACCACCAAGTCCAGGGTGTGCACCGGCTTCACCTTCTGCCAGCCGCGCCCCCGCCGGCCGGCGGCGTAGGGAGCGGCCAATGACTTGACCATCACACCCTCGTGCCCCGCGGCCAGCGATTCAGCCAGGATTTCCGCGGCCCGATCCGGATCGGGCCGCAACCCGCCCGGGATCATGAACGGTCCGGCAACGCCGCGCAACGCCTCGTTGCGGTCAGCCAACGACATATCAAGGAGGTCGATGCCATCGAGATGCAGGCAGTCGAAGAAATAGGGGCGCAGCAACAGTTCCCGGGCCGACGTGGCGCCGAACCGGCTCATCGTCTCCTGGAACGGCCGGGGACGACCGTCGTCGTTCAGCGCGAGCGTTTCGCCGTCCAGCACGATGGACCGGCACGGCAGTCCGAGCACCAACTCCACCAATTCGGGAACCTGCGCGGTGATCTCCCGGAGGGTGCGGGTGAATACATGGACGTCCGCGCCGTCGCGGTGCACCTGGATGCGGGCACCGTCCAGTTTGTGCTCGACGCACACGCTGCCGAGTTGGCCGAGTTCGGTGAGCGCGTCGTCCAGTGACTCGGCGGGTGAGGCCAGCATCGGCCGGACCGGCCGGCCGACCTCCAGCCGGAAGTCGGCCAGTGCGGCGGATCCGCCGGCCAGTGCGGCGGTCGCGGTGTCGGGCAGGGAGCCGGAAAGCATGAACGCTCGGCGGACGGTTTCCGCCTCAACGTCAGTCGCCTTGGCCACCGCGTCGACCATGACGCCCTCCAAGGCACCCTGGCGCAGCTCGCCGAGTAGCAGCCGCATCAGGAAGTCCTGTTCGGCGGCGGTGGCTCGGGACAGCACGGCCGACAGCAGTTCCGCGCGTCGAGCGGTGGATCCGGCGCCTTTGGCTCCGGCGACGGCGTCCAGCGTCTTGTCGACCTCGGCAACGGTGAGGGCGGGCTCGGACGCTGGCGTTCCGCGGAGGTCGGCCAAGGTGCGCCAGCCGGCGCCGATCCGGCCCTGGCGGGGTTGGCCGCCCAACATGGCAACGACCGTGCGCGCCTCGTCCGGGCCGTCGGTCCGGCGGATCGCCGCGGCCAGGGCGTCCACCTTGGCCAGCCGGGACCGGGTGGCGGCCACCGCCTCGGAAGCGGCCACGACGTCTGCGAACAACACCGCCTCATCCTCGCCGGAGCCACCGACATTCACAGCTCGGCCATTCACCGCGCGGCTCGGGTGCAGCCGCTCGGGTAGGGTTGCGGTGTTCAGCAGTGGATCTGGCGAGGAGGTGAGACCCATCAACGCAAGGTCAGGCCGGGTGCTCTCCACTCGGTGCCGTGCGGGGTCCGCCCCGCACAGGTGAGCCGGCAGAGCGCCCATCGGTATCCCGGAAAGGCGCTCCCATGTCTGCTTCGCCAGCATTGCCACCCGAATTTCCCGCGGCGCCGAGAGTGCCGGTGGCGATGACAGGACAGTCACTGTCCACAGTGGTCGCCCGGCTGCGCGCCGCCGGCTGTGTGTTCGCCGAGGACGAGGCCCGGTTGCTCGTCTCGGCCGCGCCGACCCCGGCCGAACTCGCCGACATGGTGCGGCGGCGGGCGGACGGAATGCCACTCGAATATGTCCTGGGCTGGGCGGAGTTCTGCGGGTTGCGGATCGCCGTCGACCCCGGCGTCTTCGTGCCCCGCCGCCGCACTGAGTTCCTGGTCGGCGAGGCTGCCGCGCTCGCCCCGGTCCGGGCCGTCGTCGTGGACCTGTGCTGCGGTTCCGGCGCCCTGGGCGTGGCCCTGGCGGCGGTTGGCGATCGGGTCGAGTTGCACGCCGCCGACATCGACCCGGCCGCGGTCCGGTGCGCTCGCCGCAATGTCACCGCCGCCGGTGGCCGGGTCTATCAGGGCAATCTCTACCAGCCGCTGCCGGCGTCGCTGTGCGGTCGCGTCGACATCCTGCTCGCCAACGTGCCCTACGTGCCCACCGACGAGATCGGTTTGCTGCCGGCGGAAGCGCGCGTCCACGAGGCGCGGGTGGCGCTCGACGGTGGCGCGGACGGCCTGGATGTCCTGCGGCGGGTCGCCGCCGAAGCGCCCCGGTGGCTGGCTTCCGGCGGCCACCTGCTGGTCGAGACCAGCGAGCGCCAGGCCGAGACGGCCGTGGCGAGCATGGCTGGCGCGGGACTGGCACCCAGGGTCGTCAGTTCCGAAGACCGGTACGCCACAGTCGTCATCGGAACCCGGTCACGCAGCTGAAACTTCAGCCGCCGTGCGCCATCCGCAACACGTCCAGCGCGCTGTCGAGTTGTTCGAGGGTCAGCCGGCCGGCCTCGACATGGCCGCGCTCGATCACGACCTGACGGATCGTCTTCCGCTCCTGCAGCGACTGCTTCGCCACAGCGGCAGCTTCCTCGTAGCCGAGATAGCGGTTGAGCGGGGTGACGATCGCCGGTGAACCCTCCGCGTACTCCCGCGCCCGCGCGGAATTCGCGCTCACCCCGGCAAAGACCTTGTCGGCCAGCAGCCGGGACACCGCCGCGAGCAGTCGCGCCGACTCCAACACGTTCCGGGCGATCACCGGAAGGTTCACGTTGAGCTGGAAGTTGCCCTGTGCGCCGGCGTAGGCCACGGTCGCGTCATTGCCGATCACCTGCGCCACCACCTGCAAGGTGGCCTCGCAGATCACCGGATTGACCTTGCCCGGCATGATCGACGAGCCAGGTTGCAGATCGGGCAGCGACAACTCGGCGAGGCCGGCGCGCGGCCCGGAACCCAGCCAGCGCAGGTCGTTGGCGATCTTGCTCAGACTGACCGCGATCGTGCGCAGGTGCGCGGACGTCTCCACCACGCCGTCCTGGGCGGCCTGCGCTTCGAAGTGGTTGCGGGCCTCGGTGAGCGGCAGCCCGGTGACTCGCGCCAGCTCGTCCGCGACCGCCGTGCCGAAACCCGTCGGCGCGTTGAGGCCCGAGCCGACCGCGGTGCCGCCGATCGGCAGCTCACCCAGCCGCGGCAACCCGGATTCCAGCCGCTCGATGCCGTACCGGACCTGCGCCTCCCACGCCCCGGCCTGCTGTCCCAGGGTGACCGGCACCGCGTCCATCAGATGGGTGCGCCCGGCCGTGACCACGTCGATCCACTCGGCTGCCCGCATCGCGATGGTGTCCGCCAGGTGCCGCAGCGCCGGAATCACCTCGGTCACCACGGCTTCGGTTGCCGCCACATGCAGCGAGGTGGGAAAGGTGTCGTTGGAAGACTGGGACGCGTTCACATCGTCGTTGGGGTGCACCGGCCGGCCCAGCGATTCGGTGGCGAGCGTGGCGACGACCTCGTTGGCGTTCATGTTGGACGAGGTGCCCGAGCCGGTCTGGAACACGTCGACCGGGAACTGGTCGTCATATCGGCCGGCGGCGACCTCGTCGGCGGCGACGGCGATGGCGTCGGCCACGTCCACCGGCAACACGCCGAGTTTCGCGTTCACCCGGGCGGCGGCGGCCTTCAACAGCCCGAGCGCGCGGATCTGCGATCGCTCCAGGCCCCGGCCGGAGATCGGGAAATTCTGCACCGCCCGCTGGGTCTGTGCCCGCCACAACGCGTCGACCGGCACCCGAACCTCGCCCATTGTGTCGTGTTCGACGCGGAAGCCCTGCTCGTCCATCACCCCAGTCTGGACCCGCCGGCGAGCCTCAGCCGGGTGCGCCGCCGGCCCGGTATGTGGCGTCCCCCACGTCACAGGGCCGCCCGTTCGATCTAGGGTGAATGTGGCACCCACCACGTGTGAAAGGCGGCCCACGCGATGCCCGACGTTGTGTGCGATGTCGATCTGCTGATCGTCGGGGCCGGTCCGACCGGCCTGTTCGCGGCGTACTACGCGGGCTTTCGCGAACTGTCCGTCGCGGTCGTCGACTCGCTGCCTGAGCCGGGTGGGCAGGTCACCGCGATGTATCCGGAAAAAATGATCTTCGATGTGGCCGGGTTCCCCGCCATTCGCGGCCGGGACCTGGTCAACGCGCTGGTCGAGCAGGCCGCGCAGTGGAAGCCCAGTTATCTCCTCGGCCGGCAGGCTCGGGAGCTGACCGAGTCCGATGGTCGGTTCACGGTGGCCTTGGCCGATGGCAGTGTCGCGCTGGCCAGCTCGATTCTGATCACCGCCGGCATCGGTGAGTTCCGGCCGCGACCGCTGCCGGCTGGCGACGGCTGGCTGGGCCGGGGCATGGTCCACTTCGTGCCGTCGTTGGCCGCCCATGAAGGCCAGGACGTGGTGGTGGTCGGCGGCGGCGACTCGGCGCTGGACTGGGTGCTGGCGCTGCATCCGATCGCGACCAGCGTGACGCTGGTGCACCGCCGGGCGCAGTTTCGCGCGCTGCCCGGATCGGTGCGTCAGGTCCAGGAACTCGGCGTGCCGATCATCACCGACGCCGAGGTCGCGGAAATGCGCGGCGATGGCACCGGGCTGCGCGAGGTGGACGTGACGGTCAAGGGCGGCGACCGGATCACCCTGCCGGCCAACGCCGTCGTGGCCGCGCTCGGCTTCCTGGCCGATCTCGGCCCGATCGAATCCTGGGGCCTGGAACTGGACCACCGTGCCGTCGCCGTGGACTCCACCATGCGCACCGGCCGACAGCGGATCTACGCGGCCGGGGACGTGGCGACCTACCCCGGCAAGGTGAAGCTGATC
>DASZLR010000223.1:0-24521 GCA_035552275.1 Pseudonocardiaceae bacterium
GATGTTGATTAAGGTACGGGGACGCGTCTCACCCGCGAGCCGCGTTCGCGGACGAGGGGGTTGCCGGGGTGGCCGTGCCGGACGATCGACTGGCGTCGTTGTGCGCCGAACTGCCGGAGCTGCGGGTTCTGCTGCGGGCCATACCGGCTCGCCGGGCGTTGCTCGAACAGGCCGTGCAGGCCGCCCGGCGCGGCGAGCCGGTGGGGGACTACCTGCGCCAGCTGGGCATCGTCAGGGACGACCTTGGCGTCGACGAGTTCCGCGGTCCGGGGACATCCTCGATGCCCTGGGAAACCGACGGCGGGCACAGCGTGGACGGCGTCTACGTCTGCCCGGTGGATGTCTGCCTGCGCCTACACGAGCGGCGTCCCGGCGATGACCTGCCGACCTGTCACCTGCATGATCGCCCGCTGCGATTCGAGCCCGACCGGTGAGCGGATTCCTTGATGAGCTGGGCAAACGGCTCGCCGAGCGGTGGATGTCGCTGCTCGTGCTGCCGGGCCTGCTGTTCCTCGGAGCCGGCGCGCTGGGCTGGGTCGCCAGCGGCCATCGCTGGGCACTTCCCGCCGGCTGGCGTCCGGCGAGCGCGCTGACCGACGCCGGCATCCCGGCCTCGGCGCAGGCCGGCATCCTGATCGTGCTGCCGTTGGTGGCACTTGTGCTGGTCTCGTACGGAATCGGCCTGATCGCGCAGGCACTGGCCGGTGGGGTGGAACGGTTCGGCTGCGGGCGCTGGCCGGGCTGGCTCGGCCGGCTTTCCGCTGGGCTCACCCACTGGCGGCTGCGGCGATGGACCGATGCGCAGAATCTGGTCGAGCAGGCGGGTGCGCCGGAGCGGGACCGGTTTGTGGCCGCGCGCAACCGAATCGGGCTGCAACGGCCGCGCCGGCCCACCTGGGTCGGCGACCGGTTGGCCGCGGCGGATGCCCGGATCTGGCAGTGGTACCGGCTTGATCTCACGTCCTGCTGGCCCCGGTTGTGGCTGGTGATCCCGGATTCGTCGCGACAGGCCGTGCAAGCCGGTCGGGAGCAGTTCGGCGCGGCGATGCTGGTCGGCGCCTGGGCGGTGCTGTACGCGGTGCTCGGCGTGCTGTGGTGGCCGATGGTGTTCGTCGGCATCGTCATCGGGCTGGTGGCCTGGCGGCGGGCGCGCACCAATGCGGCGGTGCTCGCGGATCTGGTGGAGTCGACCGTCGACGTGCACGCCGTCCAACTGGCCGCCGCGCTCGGAGTGCCGGTCACCGACAACCGGGTCACGCCCTCGAACGGCGAGCAGATCACCGAACGCCTACGCAAGGGCGTTTAACCCAGCGGCGTCCACAGCCAGTCAAGCGGCAGAACCGAGATATCGCCGTCGTGGACAAACGAATAGGCGCCCGTGTACAGGACGATCGCCGCGTGTAGGCGGCTGCCCAGCCGACGACGGAGGGCGCGCAGGCCGCGCATGTCCTCGCGGTGGACCCGCGAACCGGCCTTGATCTCGAAGGCGATCACCTGGCCGTCATCGCGTTCCAGAACGAGGTCGACCTCGTCGCCGTCGCCGGTGCGGAAGTGACCGACGGAAACCGGGGCGTCCCACCAGTCGACCTGTTTCATGATCTCGCCGACGGCGAAGGTTTCGATCAGGTGTCCGTATTCGGTCAGCGTCGCCGGATCGCCCTGTTCGATCTTGCTCGGTGTCAGGTTGAGCAGCCACGCCATGACGCCCGAGTCCACCAGGTGAACCTTGGGCTGCCGGGTGATTCGCGAGCCGAGAGTCGTGCCCCATGCCGGCAGTCGATCGATCAGGAAGACCGCTTCCAACAGTCGCAGATAGTTTTCGGCGGTGCTCTTCTCGAGGCCGATCACCTGCGCGGCGGCGGCGATGTTCAGCACCTGACCGGACCGTGCGGCCAGCTGGTTGAGCAAGAGCGGCAGCATCTCGCGCTGGCGGACGTGGCTGATTTCGATGACGTCGCGGTCGATGACCAGGTTGACGTAGTTGGCGAACCATCGTGAGCGTGAATGACCAGGCGGGCGACGTAGCGCCACCGGCATACCGCCCGAGGTGATTCGCCGTGCGTATTCGGATCGGCTGGTCGATGAGGGCTCGGCCGTGGTCGGCAGCGGTCGGCCGGCCAACAGCCGGTGGATCAGACACTCGTTGGTGCCATCGATCTCGCCCTGCGACAACGGCAGCACCGAGACGATGTCGACCCGGCCGGTCAACGCCTGTCCCGCTTGAGGCAGCGTCGAGTAACGCGTCGACCCGGCCAGCACGAAGCGGCCGGGACGAAGATCGCGGTTGAGCTCGGCCTTGATCGCGTCGAGCAGTTCGGGAACATGCTGATACTCGTCGATCAGCACGGTGCCAGCCCCGGCGACGAACCGCCCTGGATCATCTCGGACGGCTGAGCGAGCGGCAGGATCGTCGCAGTCGAGCACTGGGCGACCCAGCGATCGCCCGATGTCGGCGAGCAAGGTGCTCTTCCCGACAGTCCGGGGGCCGTTGAGCACCACGACCGGCTCTTCAGTCAGTCGGTCGGCGAGAACGGCGGTGAGCCGACGTTCGGCAATCCCGGTCAACAATGCTTCCATGCTGCGATGATACCTGTTGATCTTCCGCGATTACAGGTACTTTTCTTCCGCGATTACAGGTACGCCTGTTCCGCGATTGCAGGCGATGGTGTTCCGTCGCCGTTGGTCGCGGCCGGTGCGGTTGGCCTGCTCGACGCGGCCGGAACCGGTCTGAACCGTTTCGTGCTGCGCCGTTGCGGTCATGCCGTGCTCGGCCTGCTCCCGGCGGCCCGAGGATGGTGTGTATTCTCGGAGACGCCGGTCACTGATTCGATCAAGAGATTCCGCCCGCGTTACGGTCTGTTGCCGTGCGATGGGCGCTAGTGTGCTGGGTCTGGCCGGCGGCACAACCCGGCATACGCCGCACGTGTAGCGGCTGACAAAGAAGACAAACCCCGTCGGGACGGGGTCGAGCCACGAGGAGAAGATCGTGACGGTTCGCGTAGGTGTCAACGGCTTTGGCCGCATCGGCCGCAACTTCTGGCGGGCCGTGCAGGCCGGCGGCCACGACATCGAGATCGTGGCCTTCAACGACCTCGGCGACGTCGCCACCATGGCTCACCTGCTGAAGTACGACAGTGTGCTGGGCGTGCTCGACGCCGACGTCGTGGTGACCGACGAGGGCATCGAGGTCGACGGCAAGACGATCAAGGCGCTCGCCGAGCGGGACCCGGGCAAGCTGCCCTGGAAGGACCTCGGCGTCGACGTCGTGATCGAGTCGACCGGCTTCTTCACCAAGGGCGCGGACGCCCGCAAGCACGTGGACGAGGGCGGCGCCAAGAAGGTCATCATCTCGGCGCCGGCCAAGGGCGAGGACCTGACCGTCGTGCTCGGCGTCAACGACAGCCTGTACGACGGCTCGCAGACGATCATCTCGAACGCCTCCTGCACCACCAACTGCCTCGGCCCCCTGGCCAAGGTCGTGCACGACACGTTCACCATCGAGGCCGGTCTGATGACCACGATCCACGCCTACACCCAGGACCAGAACCTCCAGGACGCCCCGCACAAGGACCTGCGCCGGGCGCGCGCCGCCGCGCTGAACGTGGTGCCGACGTCGACCGGCGCGGCCAAGGCGATCGGCCTGGTGCTGCCGGAGCTCAACGGCAAGCTGGACGGCTTCGCGCTGCGGGTCCCGGTTCCGGTCGGCTCGCTGACCGACCTGACGGTGACCGTCGGCCGGGAGACCAGCGTCGACGAGGTCAACGCCGCGCTGAAGGCGGCCGCCGAGGGTCCGCTGAAGGGCATCCTGCGCTACAGCGAGGACCCGATCGTGTCCTCGGACATCGTCGGCGACCCGGCGTCGTCCATCTTCGACGCCCCGCTGACCAAGGTGATCGGCAATCTGGTGAAGGTGTCGTCCTGGTACGACAACGAGTGGGGCTACTCGAACCGCCTCGCCGACCTGACCGCCCTTGTCGGCAGCAAGCTCGCCTGACCCACCAGGAGCCATCACCGTGAAGACTCTCGACGACCTGTTCGCCGAGGGCGTCCGAGGTCGGCGCGTATTCGTGCGCGCCGACCTCAACGTCCCGCTCGACGGCACCACAATCACCGATGACGGCCGAGTCCGCGCCTCGCTGCCCACGCTGCGGGCGCTCACCGCCGCCGGCGCCCGGGTGGTGATCGCGGCCCACCTCGGCCGTCCCAAAGGCGCACCGGAACCGAAGTACTCGCTGGCCCCGGTCGCGGCGCGACTGGCCGAACTGCTCGAAGCGCCGATCGCGTTCGCCGACGACGTGACCGGTCCGTCGGCCCGCGCCACCGTCGACGGCCTCGCCGACGGCGGCGTGGCGCTGCTGGAGAACGTCCGGTTCGACCCGCGAGAGACCAGCAAGGACGAGGCGCAGCGCGCCGAGTTGGCCGCCGAGTTCGCCGCGCTGGTGAACGTGGACGGCCGGCCGGGCGCGTTCGTGTCCGACGGATTCGGTGTGGTGCACCGGAAGCAGGCGTCCGTCTACGACGTGGCGAAGCTGCTTCCGCACTACGCCGGCAGCCTGGTGCTCGCCGAGGTCGAGGTCTTGCGCCGGCTCACCCAGGATCCGGCGCGGCCCTATGTCGTGGTTCTCGGCGGCGCCAAGGTGTCCGACAAGCTCGCCGTGATCGCCAACCTGCTGACCAAGGTCGACCGGCTGCTCATCGGCGGCGGGATGGCCTACACGTTCCTCAGGGCGCAGGGCCACGAGGTCGGCCGATCGCTGTTGCAGGAGGACCAGCTCGGCCAGGTCAGCGAGTTTCTGACCGAGGCCGAGAAGCGCGGCGTGGAACTGGTGCTGCCGTTGGATGTGTTGGCCACCAAGGAGTTCGCCGCCGACGCCGAGTACGACGTGGTCGCCGCCGACGCGATCCCGGCCGACCGGCAGGGCCTGGACATCGGCCCGCGCACCCGGCAGCTGTTCGCCGGCAAGCTCGCCGACGCGGCCACGGTGTTCTGGAACGGCCCGATGGGCGTGTTCGAGTTCGCCGCGTTCGCCGAGGGCACCCGGGCCGTCGCCGAGGCGCTGGTGCACGGCAGCGCGTACAGCGTCGTGGGCGGTGGCGACTCGGCCGCCGCGGTGCGCGCGCTGGGGCTGCCCGACGACGGGTTCTCGCACATCTCCACCGGTGGTGGCGCGTCGCTGGAATACCTTGAGGGCAAAGAACTTCCCGGCCTGACCGTACTGGAGGACTGATCGAATGGCCCGTCAGACGCTGATCGCCGGCAACTGGAAGATGAACCTCAACCACCTTGAGGCGATCGGGCTGGTGCAGAAGATCGCCTTCGCGTTGCCGGACAAGTACCTGGAGAAGGTGGAAGTCGCGGTCATCCCGCCGTTCACCGACATCCGCAGCGTGCAGACCCTGATCGACGGCGACAAGATGCTGCTCAAGTACGGCGCGCAGGATCTGTCGCCGTACGACAAGGGCGCCTACACCGGCGACATCTCGCCGACGATGCTGGCGAAGCTGGGCTGTAGCTACGTCGTGGTCGGCCACTCCGAGCGGCGCGAGTACCACCACGAGGACGACGAGCTGGTCAACAAGAAGGTGAAGGCCGCCCTCAAGCACGGCATCACGCCGATCCTGTGCGTCGGTGAGAAGGTGGATGTGCGCGAGGCCGGCGGCCATGCCGAGCACTGCACGAGCCAGTTGCTCGCGGCGCTGAAGGGTCTCAAGGCCGAGCAGGTCAAGGACGTGGTGATCGCCTACGAGCCGGTGTGGGCGATCGGCACCGGCAAGGTCGCCACGCCGGCCGACGCGCAGGAGGTGTGCGGACTGCTCCGGGATACCCTGTCCGGCAAGTACGGCGCTGAGGTGGCTGCGTCGGCTCGTATTCTGTACGGCGGCTCGGTGAAGTCCGGCAACATCGGCGATCTGGTCGCCCAGCAGGACATCGACGGGGCGCTGGTCGGCGGGGCGAGCATCGACGCGGACGACTTCACCAAGTTGTGCGCGCTGGCCGCCGGCGGTCCGCTGCCGTAGCCTGGCTATTGGTTACCCAGGGTAACCGGGGTGGCGCGTCGCGCTGCCGGCGGGGCTGGGTACGATGTTGGCCGGTTGTCTCTACCACAAGGATGATCATGAAGCTTGCCCTGCAGATCGGTTTGCTCGTGACCAGCGTTCTGCTGGTTCTGCTGGTCCTGCTGCACCGCGGTCGGGGCGGCGGCCTGTCGTCACTGTTCGGTGGAGGTATGCAGTCCAGTTTGTCTGGTTCCAGTGTTGCGGAGAAGAACCTCGACCGCATCACCCTTTTCGTCGGTGCCATTTGGACCATTTGCATCGTCGGAACCGGCTTGCTGCTCAAGATCGGTTAGCGGATCGGACAACTCCGGGCGGCGGCGATGGCCGCTGGCCGCGCGGTGGGGGTGTGAGGATCTATGGCTGGTGGCAACGCAATTCGAGGAACCCGCGTCGGAGCTGGCCCGATGGGCGAGTCCGAGCGCGGTGAGTCCGCCCCTCGGCGTCGGGTGACGTACTGGTGCGCGAACGGGCATGAGTCGCGTCCGTCGTTCGCGATGGAGGCGGACGTGCCGGACCACTGGGACTGCCCGCGCTGCGGACTTCCCGGTGGACAGAACCAACAGAAACCGCCGTCAGCGCCGCGGAACGAGCCCTACAAGACGCATCTCGCGTACGTGAAGGAGCGTCGTTCGGACGCCGACGGCCAGGCCATCCTGGAAGAGGCCCTGGCCCGGCTGCGCAAACAGCGCGGCGAGGGCCTGTGAACACGCGGTGGCCGATCAGTGCGGCTCGGCCACGTCCGCGTGTTGATCAGGATCGGGCTATCCGCCGATCAGCGGGACGGTGAGGCTGGACGCGGCGTTCGCGTTGCGCTGCACCTGGTAGCTCCCGCCCAGCAGGTTGAGCAGTTGGTCGGCGCGGGGTAGCAGCCGGGGCAGGTCCGAGGTGGCGATGGTGAGCCGCAGCCGGTGGCCGGCGGCGAGAGTGGCGAACATCGGCCGGATCTGGATGTCGTAGCGGGTGACCGCGCCCGGCGTGACCGGCTGTGTCGACGCCCGGGTGAACGGGTGGTATGGCAACAGAATCCGTCCGTCCGATGTGGTCCAGGTGCGGGTTGGATCGGTCGCTCGCAGCGAACCCAGCAGCGAGCCGCCGGTCAGTTCGGTCGCGGTGCCGTCCGGCGCGACATCATCGAGCTGCGCCACCCATTCGGTGTCCGTGGTGTTCGCGGTGGCGTAGATCGACGCGTCGATCGGGCCGGCCAGCGTTTCCTGGCTGGCCAGCGGCGGCGTGGTGTAGGTCAGCCGCAGCGGCGTTGACGTGCCGGGCAGCGGATCGGTGTTCGCGCACGGATCGGTCAGGCCGAAGAAACCGAGCGCGAACACGCCGAGGCCGGTCAGGAACTGCTCGGTCTCGCGGTCGCACGGCAGTGCCGCGCCGGTGAACGGAATGGTGTCGGCGCCGTGACCGGTCGCTGGCGGCGCGGTGTTGAGGGTTCCGTTGTCGCCGAGGTAGTACGTGGTGGGAATCGCCTGTGGAGCGGGATAACCGGGCAGGTCGAAACGCCGGCCGCGCGGGTCGATGATGTGCAGCGGATCGGCGGTGTTGTCGATGCCGGTCGGCTCGTTCTTCAACCAGCGGTCGTACCAGGCCAGCGCCGTGGGCTCGACCACGGAGTTGTCGTAGTTCGTGTGGTAGTACGGCCCGACGAGCAGTTGGTAGCGCCCGGAAACCGGTTGGCCGGGCGCCATCGCGGCGGTCACCGGACGGCCGGCGGTCGCGTTCTGCAGGCCACTGAGGTCGGGCGGCTCGCCGGCCTGGAAGACGTCGTACTCACCGCCGACCAGATAGGCCGGCACCCCGTTGTCGACCACCCGCCGCAGCACGTTCACCGGGTCGCGGGCCTGCCAGTAGTCGCCGTCGTAGGCCTGGTCGCCGCCGGTCAGCATGCCGAGGGTCAGCGGCACGGCGTTGTTCGCGGTGGCGATGAGATGCTGGGTGATCGGCGTGATCGCGCCGGTCGGATCGTCCAACGCCGGATCGGCGAGGTTGAGCGCGGTGACCCCGCCCAGGTACAGCGGATCGGATTCGGCGTTGACCATGCCGCCCTCGGTGGCGAGTTCCCGGTAGACGTCATTCGCCGTCATAATCGGGAAAATCGCTTTCAACGGACTGTCCGGGCCGATCGCCGCCGCGGCGAAAAGTTGGTCGATGCCGCCATACGAATCGCCGAACATGCCGACCGCGCCGGTGGAATTCGGCAACGTGGCCGCCCAGTCGATGACCCGCACGCTGTCCGCCGCCTCCTGCGGCTCCAGGATGTTCCACTGTCCGCCCGAAGCGCCGGTGCCGCGCACGTCGACCACGGCCATGATGTAGCCGCGCTGGACGTAGTACGGGTCGTAGTTGGCCGCCAGGCTGACCGGCGTCCCAGCCTGCGCCAACTCCTTGCCGTACGGCGTTTCGCCGACGATCACCGGGAACGGCCCGCTCGCCGGCTTGCCGGTCGCGGGATCGGTGGGGGAGTAGACATCCGCGCGCAGCACCGTTCCGTCGGCCATGGTGATCGGCAGGTTGACGGTCGCCGAGACGCCGTAGGCGGCCGCTTCCGGCGCCCATCCCGGAGCGGCGGACGCGGCCGCCGTTGGCGGGATGACCAGCGGGCCGGCGAATGCCAGCGTCGTGACCAGGACGGCGGTAACGGATCGACCGACTCGCATGTCCATGGACTCCTCGCCGTTGACAGCCGCGGTAACCGATCAGCCTATTCGGTCATCGGCCGAAAAACGATGGCATTTGTCAGGAAATGCCGATCAGCCTGGCGAGGAAATCGAAAAGGATCTCGGTCAGCCGGTTGGAGCCGGTGCGGCCACCGAACCGGCGCGATCGGCGGTCTGTGCGTCCGTCATGCCGCCGAGTCATCCGGCAGGCCGGCCGCCCACTGCTCGGGCGCGTGCCGTCGCACCGCCGCCGCGGCAGCGGCGGCGTCGGCCGCCGACAGGAGTTGGAAGGTCAGCCACAGCTTCGGTCCGTCCGGCTCGTCCTCGCGGACGATGGTCGCCCGGTCGGCCAACACCGGCCGGCCGCGGATGGTCTCCTCACCGACTGGGCAGAGTTGCAGCGACGGAGTGCGTGGCGCGCTGGACCGCAGGCCGCGGATGAACACCGGAGTCACCATCCGGGCCACCCCGAGCTCAGCCCAGGGAATGGTGACCAGCCGGTCGCCGTCCCGCCACCACACGCCCTCGGCGTCGAACGCGACCCCGTGCCGGGTGCGCGCCACCCGCACCGCCGCCACCACCAGCGCCGCCACCACGACCAGGAACAGCAGGGCGAACGCGGCGGCGGTGATCCGCAGGCCCGGGATGCCGGGATGTCGGGTGGCGAACAGCGCGCCGGTGGCCGCGTAGATCACCGCGATGGCCGCGCTGGCCACGAAGAACAACGCGGTGCAGAGCACGCAGCCGAACGCGGCCCGGCTCGGGCGGAGCAGTGGCAGCACCACGGCGTCCGGTGCCGGACCCTCGGCCAGGTCGGCGAACGGTGACACGCTGTCCATCCGCGACACCCTAATGCCCCAGGCGTAGCGCCGTTCTACCGACAGCACCGCGCCAGTCCCGTCGGTTGGACTCGACTGACTGCAACGAACGCTCCACGGCCATTCCGCCAATTGGTTGAACCTTGCTGCCCCGGCTTGCGTCACAAGTAATTGTTCGGGACAGTGCAAGTTACGCCCTGCATGCCGCGATCGGAGGCTGCCCTGTCGGGTCCACGGCCAGCCAACCGCGTCGACCGTGTGGATTCGCTTTCTGCGGAAATAATTCTTGGAGGTGGGTAAATGGCCCACAAGGTCTGGTCCGCCGATCCGAACGCGTCCTTGACTCGTCGGCTGGGAATTGCACCTCAGGAACCGGGCAGCGGGCGCGGTGGTGGCGATGACGTCGCATCCGGCGACGACAACGGGTGCCCGGATATCTGGGAGCTGTCCAATGGGGATGTAGCTGTCATCGGGTGCGACCTCACCGATTCCTATCAGTCGCGGTTACCTGACGGAGTGAGTATCGGGTCGAATGAGAGGTTGGTTGTCATCCCACGCGGGATGATCATCGCGGCGAAAGTGGATATACCTGATGCGTGAAGTCCTCGATGGACAGTCGGACGACCGGTTGGTGGGTAAGCCCTACTTCGATGACTTTGAGAAGTACTTCTGGGACATCGGGCAGCCGGGATTCTGGAAGCTGGAACGGCTGCAGACGTTTCAGGAGCCGCGCAGCGAGAGCTGGCTCGCGTACGCCAGGGGTGACTGGGAAGAGTCGCTGCGGCTGCACGAAGCGCGGCGCCCCAGTATTGTCGAGTACTATCGGAAGATCGCCGACCACGGTTTCCAGACCAGACGGGTACGAGTGGTGGAGAAGCCGCTCACGCCGTACCTGCAATGGGAATTTCAGCTGCTCAGGATCCGGGACCAGCTCGGCGGAAAGGTTCGCGTGGTGAGCGCCGAGCAGGTCGCGCGATTCGAGACCGATGGTCCGCTGCCCGAGATCAACGTGCTGGGCGCCGAGGTCATGTACCGGCTGTGTTACGACGAGAACGGGTCGCAAGAAGGCGGCATTCGATTCACCGATCCCGACCTGATCGCGCACTGGCGAAAATTCATTCAGGATCTCTATTCCGTCGGCGAGGATCTGGAGGAATTCTTCCAACGCGAGGTGGCGACGCTGGAACCGCCACGGAGGGTGGCTGATGCGTCCCGATCGGCCAGCTGATCCCGACGACGATTCCTCGCCGGGAACTCGGCCGGTCCGACGAGGCCGCCCAGTTTCACCGGCTCGCCGTGCTGATCCATCGGGAGCTGGGCGACCAGTGGGCGTTGGCGATCTCGTTGGCGAACCTGGCCACCGCGCTCCAGGACACCGGCGAGCCCGACGACGCCCGTTCGTACTGGCGCGAGGCGATGGCGGCGCTGGCGGACTTCGACGATCCACGAGCGGCCCGTATGCGGGCGCGGCTCAGTGCGCGGTTATCGGCCCGCTGAGATACATCGGGGTGGCACATTATCGGCCGCCAACCTTTTCTGTGTTCGAGCCATTCTTTTGGTATCGGCCCCACCAGTGGCGATCGCCGGCCGTGTCGTCTCATCTGCTGCCATCACCCATAGGCATGTTGACAACGGAGTGGATCACCGGGAAATATCCTTGGGTATGCCCCGCCCACTGCGCCTGGTAACGCGTCGATACGTCGACCTGCGGTTGCAGGCGAGTGCGGCCTGTCCGCCGATGATTTCGGCATAGTTTTCGACATTCACCGTATCTGAGCTGGCCTGTTGCCGTGTCGAATCGAGCGCGACGCCTCGCGCGCCAGCAGACTCCGCCGGCAGCCCCGCGGCCGGCGGTGGCGGTGTGCCCGGCCGGTGGGGTCGGGCACACCGTGGCGTCCCATCGGCGCGATCCGTTGGCTCCCGCTGTGGAAGGAAATCCATGTCCCACAACAACAGCCGCCATCGAGCCCGGCTCGTTCCGGCGCTGCTGGCCGGCTCGCTCGCGCTGACCTACGCAACCGGACCGTGGGGTGCCGGGTCCCGGGCCGCCGCCGATCCGACCGGTGACAACCGACACGGTCCGGTGTGGACCGGCGCCGCCGGCCTGTCCCACGATCTTGCTTCGCCAGCGGTGACCAGCCGGCCAACGGCGATCTCACCGGCCGCGCCGCAGGATTCACCAACGCAGCCTGCGGCTGAGCTGGGTATTCCGGGCGTGGCGCTGGACGCCTACCGGCGGGCCGCCGCCGACGCCGCTCGCCGCGCGCCCGGCTGTCACCTGGGATGGCAGTTGCTCGCGGCCATCGGCAAGGTCGAATCCGACCATGCCGAACAGGGCGCGGTGGACGCCGACGGCACCGCGATCCGCCCCATCTACGGCCCGGAACTTGACGGCCAGAACGGTTACGCCGCCATCCCCAGTGACGTCCCCGGCGACCAGTCCGCCGCGTTCAACGGCAGCGCCGCCTGGGCGCGGGCGGTTGGACCGATGCAGTTCATCCCGTCCACATGGCACAACTGGGCGGTCAGTGCGGACGGGACCGCCGGGGCCGACCCGGAGAACATCTACGACGCCACCGAGACCGCGGCCGGCTACCTGTGCGCGGACGGCCGCGACCTGTCCACTCCGGACGGCCTGCGCTCGGCGATCCTCAGCTACAACGACTCGGCGCCTTACCTCGCGACCGTCCTGGAGTGGGATCAGGCGTACTCGACCGGCGTCGTCGCCGTTCCCGATGCGACCGGCGGACCGGACTTCCCGGCCATTGAGGACGCCGCCGCCGTCCAGCCCGCGCCGACAACACCGGCCCAGCAACCGATCGCGCCACCGCCACCGCGCCCGCCCGCTCCGCCGGCCCCGCCCGCTCCGCCTGCCCCACCGGCTCCGCCGACCGGGCGAGGGCCCACGCCGCCATCGACCCAGCCGCCCGCCCAGCCACCGAATCCGGTCACGGTGCTGGTCACCGGCGTGACCAACCTGGTTGGACAGACGGTCGGAAAAGTGTCGCTCAACGAGCCAGTTCGAATCCTGGGACAGGTTGACCGTTTGCTGGGAGTTCTGCCAGGCTGATCATCGTGCGAATGACATTAGTTCGGGGTTCGAGACAGTTCGGTTCTGACACACCGGTTCGGTAGCCAGCTCCATCCTATCGCCGGGGAAACTTCCACCCACCACGTGTACGGCGCTATTTGTCGTGCGCGTCGAAGTTCCACCGGTTTTTGGTCAATCGCGGTATTTCGCGGGGACGTCGCGTCCACAATCGGTACGGCGTAGTTGATGAGTTTATTGGATACGTCCCTGGACGGTATGGAGTGTCAATGAGGTTCATATCCTCGCGATGGCGAAGGGTGTCACTGCTGTCCGCGGCGGCCGTTGTCGCGATCGGCGTGGTCACGTTCCCGGTCGGGCAGGCCAGCGCGTACGCCGATGTGCAGGTGGTCACCGACCATGTGAAGGGCACCGACGGCAACGACTACTGGGTGCAGAACCACCTGGTGCAAAGCGATCTGCGGGCCGAGGCCGCGCAGGGCTCGGGCAGCGCCCGCAAGGAGTGGCTGCTGGTCTGGGCCGGTGACGAGAACGTGGCGGACACCGCCGTGGGCGATGTCAACAACCTCCCCGGAACCCTCAGTGGTGGGCTGGGCACGGTGCGCAACGCGCTGCCCGGTCCGGACTTCCTGGCGGTCATCGACGCCACAAAGGGCTCGCCGACCTACGGCAAGGTCGTCAACACCGCGACCGTCGGCCCGCTGGTGGAGAACGAGCCGCACCACATGGAATACGCGTGGCACAAGGGCGACACCATCTTCGCCGGCGGCCTGTACAGCGCGGCCACCTACGCGTTCGACGCCACCCAGTTGCCCGCGCTGCGGTTGAAGGGCATCAGCCTGCCCACCCAGACACTCGGTGGCTCGGTGCCGGACGCCTTCTGGGTGCTCAAGGACGGCACGGCCTACGGCACCTACATGGGTGGTCCGGTGGTGCCCGGCCCGTACCGGTACGACGACGGCTCAATCGCGGTCGGCAACGGCTTCGCCGGCACGCCGGGCGAGATCGTCCACTTTGACCAGAACGGCAAGGTGCTGTCCCAGTCACCGGCCGCGACACCGCAGGGCGACGATCCGAAAATCTGCGACGACCTACCGGATCTGGGCCAACCATCCTGCGCGAACCCACACGGAATCCAGGCCCGCGAGGACCTGAACACGCTGGTCACCAGCGACTACGCCGAACCTCGGGACATTATTCTCAACCCGATCAAAGCCCCGTCGCCGTACCTGCGCCGGCCGACCGTCCGCATCTTCGACATCTCCGACCGCAACCACCCGAAGCTGCGCGCGGTGTCCTACCTGCCGGAGGGTCCTCGGTCCAGCGCGTCCGATCCGCTGCACGACGAGAACCGGGCGGCGATGGAAACCACGGTGACCAACCTGCCGGGCCACAAGGGCGCGTTCGCCGAGACCATGGCCGGCGGGGCGGTCTTCTACACGCCGGACATCACCTCGCCAAAGCCCGTCTGGCGGGAGATCTTCGACGACGGCACCGCGCTGAACAAGCTGTATCCCGGCAACGGGGCCAACGGCGCCAGCTCCAATGGCGGTTGGCTGCAAACCAGCCCGGACGACCACTACCTCTATCACTCGCTGATCGGCCGGCCCAAGGGCACGCTCGGGCCGAGCGACCCGGGCACCACGGGCGGCGTCTACCGGCTGGACATCTCCAAGTTGCTGTCCGACGGGGGCAACTACAACTGCGACGTCACCACGCTCGCCAAGGCGCGCGACGGCGGCGGTGGCGACTGCCCGGCGCTGGCCGGCTTCTCGGCGATCAATCCGGGGCAGTCGGGCCAGGGTCCGCACTGGGGTGCGCTGGACAACTTCCAGCTCGGCTCGGACGGCTACTACCACGAGACCGACCAACCCAGTCGGCTCGCGGTGTCGGACTACTTCGTCGCGCGCACCGGCCTGGACGGCGACCACAAGGTGTGGCTGGTCAATGTCAACCCGGACGGCAGTTTCTCGGTGGACAACTCGTTCCGGGACGAGATCACCGGTCAACCCGGCGTGGACTTCAACCGAACGTCCTGGCCGCACGGCGACTTCGGTAACGCCAAACCACATTCCGAGCTGTTCGTGGTGGCGGATTCGGATGTCAAGTAGCCGCGTGAAGTAGCCAGGTCAAGTAGGCACGGGGTGCGGGTCCGTCCGCGCCGACTCACCCGCACCCCGCCCTCGCTTTCCCCCCATCACTCTGCCTCCTTACCTCCGAATCACTGCCCGAGAACGGTGGACACAGATGGACATGACCGGCATGGCCGCCGGCGGGTCGGGCGGCGGCGTCGATGTCGTGGCGATCGTGCTGCGGATCGCCGTGCTGCTGCCGACCACGGTGCTGGCCGGCCTCGGCATCGCGCGCCCGGCCGTGCGCTCGGTCGCCCGGCCGACGACGAGCGTCGCCTGGCTGGCGGCGCTGATCGCGGCGACCGCGGACCTGGTGTCCATCCCGGTGATCGGCGCCAGCGTGCCGTTCGTGGTGGCCCAGGCGGTCCTCACGGTCGCGCTGCCGGTGCTGTTGCGCTGGCCGACACTGGCCGCCATTAACGGCATCGTGCTGGCCCTGCTGCTGGTCGCGGAGTACGCGGCGAGTGGCTCCGGAGCGGTGCTGGCCGTCGACGTGCTCTACCTGGCGGCGGTGCTGGCCTGGCTGGGGTTGGCGGCCCTGTCGCTGGCGAAGACGCCGACCTGGCGGCCGGCCGGCGATCGGCTGCGGCTGACCGCGAGCGTCGCCGCCGCGATCCTGGTGCTGGCCGGCATCGGCTATCTGGTGCTGTCCGGCCTGGCCTTCGACAGCCGCCTCTACGGCACCGGCTACGGCATCGCCCTGCTGGCTGCGCTGGTACTCGCCCTGCTGGTGGCCGGGGTCGCGGTCCGGACACCGCGCGATCACCACAACGCTCGCGCGTACCAGTTCGGCGCGCTGGGCGTGCTGCTGAGTTTCCTGGTCTGCGGCACCCTCGTGGCGCTGCCCAAGCCCGCGCCGGCGCCGGTGGCCGGGACACCGGTGCTGGCGCGGGTCTCACTGTCCGGAAAGGACGTTCCGGTGCTGGTCACGCCGGGCCGGCCGGGCGTGAACCTGGTGCATTTCCCGGATGGCGCCGGCACGGGCATCTCGGTGTCCGTCGGCTCCGGGCCGCCGGTCGACGCCGTCGCCCAGCCCGGCGCGGAGGGAACCTGGGCGCGGCTGCGGCTGCCAGCCGGCGAAGACCAACTCGTGGTGCGGCGCGGAACCGGCCAAGGCACGGTCGACCTGAACACCGGCGTCAACCCAGGCCCGACCGCAGCGTCCGGAGTGGACGGTCCGGAGTGCGCGAGCGCCGCGCTCGGCGATCTCGTCGCCGGCCAACACGATCCGCTCGCCTCCTGCCCGGCGGACGCGCTCGATCCCAGCGACGCTCAGGCGCTCGCCGATCTGGTCGGCTTCCTCAAGTCCCGGCACACCGCCGGCATCACCGTGACCGGCGACAGTTCGCCCCGGTCGACGCGGGCCGCCGCCCTGGTGCGGCAGACCGCGGCCGCCGACCAACTGCCGGTCACCTCGACGGCGGGTGCGGACAGCGCGCTGGTGGTGGTGTCGGGCTGGTCGGCCGCCACGGGCCAACTGTCCACTGTGCTCACCGAACAGGCCAGCAGCGTGAGCTACGGCTACGGCGTGTACCTGGCGCCGTGGTTGCTCAACCCACCGGTGGTGCGGTCGATCGCGAGTTCGCTGCTGCCGCTGCGGTTCGACCCACGAGTGGCCACGTCGTTGAGCTATTCGGTCGCCGTGCAGAACACGTTCGGCGGGGAGAACGCCACGCCGGATGGCTACTACCGGTGGCTCGCCGCGCAGGGCCAGCCGCCGCCCGACGGCGGGGTGCAGGTCTACGCCACCGCGCAGGTCGACGCCATGCCCATGGACGGTCCGGACATGGCCGACATGTCGCAACCGTACCCAGGCCAGTGGATACCCGGCGGCACCATTGTGCCGGTCTCGGCGGTACTCGGCCGCCCGTCCGCGTGAACGACAGACAACGAATCCCAGGAGGACAGATGGCTGTGTTGGAGGGCGGCTCGACGGGCGGCGGTTCGGTCGGCTCCGTCGGCTCAGGCGGATTGACCGGATCGGCCGCGCGGGCGCCGTCGGCCCGCGCCGGCGTGGTGCTGGTGGGCGTGATCCTCACCGTCGTGCTGGGCATCGCGGTCGATCACGCCGCCGGTTGGAAACTTACCCTGCTCTACGCGATCGGCCTGGCGCTCGGGCTGGTGCTGTTCCACTCCCGGTTCGGCTTCACCGGCGCGTGGCGACAGTTGGTGTTGGTCGGTCAGGGCACCGCGCTGCGCGCGCACATGCTGATGCTCGCGGTCGCCTGCGTGCTGTTCGCGGTGGTCCTGGGCGTCGGCGCCAGCCTGTCCGGAACTCCACAAGGGATAGTGCTGCCAGCGGGGCCGGCGGTGGTGCTGGGCGCATTCCTGTTCGGCGTGGGCATGCAGGTCGGCGGGTCGTGCGCGTCCGGCACGCTGTTCGCGGTGGGCAGCGGCCAGACCGCGATCGGCTACACCCTCGGCGGGTTCGTCCTCGGCTCGATCGCGAGTGTGCTGGCCACCGGCTGGATCACCCCGCTGCAGAAGATCGGGCCGACGGTCTCGTTCGCCGACACACCATGGGGCTATCCGGGTGCGGTGCTGATCTCGTTCGCGATCATCGGCGCGGTCGTCGGCGTCTCGGTGCTGGTGCAGCGCCGCCGCAAGCCGCCACCGGTCGAGAAACCGCCGACCGCGCGCGGGCTGCTGCGGGCCATCCGGGGCTCGTGGCCGCTGTGGGTGGGCGCGATCGGGCTGGGCGTGCTGAACGCGGTGACCCTGCTGGTGTCGGGCGGACCGTGGGGGATCACCTCGGCGTTCGCGTTGTGGGGCACCAAGATCCTCGGCTGGCTGGGCATCGACCTGTCCCATTCCGCGTACTGGCGGGTGCCGAAGAACGCGCACACCCTGCACGCCTCGGTGCTCGCCGACAAGATCTCGGTGATGGACTTCGGGATCATGCTCGGCGCGCTGGTCGCGTCGGCACTCGCCGGTGCTTTCGTGCTGCACAGCAGGGTGCCGTGGCGGACGGCGCTGGGCGCGGTGCTCGGCGGGATTCTGATGGGCATCGGCGCGCGGATCGCCGGCGGCTGCAACATCGGCGCGTATTTCTCCGGCGTGGCCTCGTTCAGCCTGCACGGCTGGCTGTGGGGCGCGGCGGCGCTGGTCGGCACCTACGGCGGGGTCGCGCTGCGCCCGTTGTTCGGCCTCACCAATCCCAAACCCACCGACTCGGTGTGCTGATGAACCGAAGGTCGATGAATCAACAAAGGAGGAACCGAATGAAGAAGCTGATGGTCCGGGCGGGCATCGTCGCCGGTGCGACGGCGGCGGTGCTCGGCCTGGCCGGTGGCGTGGCCAGTGCCGCGCCGTCGCATGTGGACGCATCACAGTCCGCATCGGACACACCGTCCGGGACGGCGGTGTGGCTGTTTCCCGGAATCGACGGCGGTTCGCTGCTCGATCCGCTGATCGCCGTGCCGACCACCGCGCTCGCGCCGGTGGACGGACTGCTCACCCTGCTCAACCGCTGAGCCGAATCGAAGGGTCGGAAGAGATGAAAACGACAGTGCGACGCGGCATCGCCGCGGTGGTTCTCGCCGGCGCGGCGACCATCGCGGTCGCGGTGCCGGCGACCGCGGCCACTACCGCCACCACTACGGCAGACGGCGGCGTCACCGTGGTCGGTCAGCCCGACACCAGCAACCTGAACGACGTCTGGACGTTCGCCCCGCTGGGCGTTCCGGTGTTCGGCCTCGTTCAGTCCGTTGTGGAGGCTCCCGGCAAGCTGTACTGAGGCTTGTCGAGAGAACAGCCGCTTCCGCATTGGGCCCTCCGGTGCGGAAGCGGCTGCCGCGCGTCACCGGGCAGCGATCGTGGCCTCCGCACAGACCGCGACAGCGCCGATCTCGGTGACGATCGACGCGCACCGTGCACGCGGCAGGTCGTGGCCCGTGCCCGGACCGCAGAACGGGGCGGATCCAGGACACCGGCACAGGCCAGCCAACCTCCGAATCGGCGGTGGCGATCCGCGAAGCCCATCTCGACCACGTGTTCGGCGCCGGATCGCGGTGATACCAAGAGTGTGTTTTCGGCTGATTTCGTTGCCCGCCAGGCGAAGCACCGTGCTCCGTTCGAGTGAAATCGGCTCAGAAGACCCGAGGTGAGTGGTCCGACCGCCGTCGGCTGAGTCAGTCTGGAGAAGGAGGCTTGGCCAGCACGGAGGTTCGATGTCCTTACTCACGTCCACCGATGTGGTCACGGCGGAAGCCGTGGCCACGTTGGTGGGAGATCGTGCCGTGGTCGACCGGCTGTTATCGGATTTCCTGACAGACAAGGGACAAACGTCGGAGACCGCCCAGATCGCGATGCTCGCCGGGCTGTTACGGGAGTTCCTGGGCGGCGGCAAGCGACTGCGCCCGCTGCTGTGCTGCTGCGGCTGGCGTGCGGTCGCTGGGCAGGGCGAATCCAGCGCCATGCGGCGGATCGCCGCGTCGCTGGAGTTGTTCCACACCTTCGCCGTCATCCACGACGACGTGATGGACGAAACGGCGACCCGGCGCGGCCGGCCCACGCTCCATCGCCTGCTCGCCATCCGGCACAGCCAGCACCCGGCGGCCGATCGGTTCGCCGTCAACGCCGCGATCCTGTTGGGCGATCTGGCATTGGGCTGGTCCTATGAGCTGGTGAACGCCGCACGACTGGACGAGACCCAGGCCGCCGCGGTCTGGCCATTGCTGGACAGCATGCGGACGGACACCCTCGCCGGTCAGTACCTGGACCTGCTCACCGAGGGCGATCGGGGCGCCGACGTCGACACCGCCCTGACCATCTGCCGCTACAAGACCGCCAAGTACACAGTGGACTATCCGCTGCGGCTGGGCGCGCTGCTGGCCGGCGCGAGCGCGGAAATGCTGACCGCCTGCACCGAATACGGAATCCCGCTGGGGGAGGCGTTCCAGCTCCGGGACGACCTGCTCGGTGTCTTCGGGGATCCGGCTCGGACCGGCAAACCCAACCTCGATGATCTGCGCCAGGGCAAGCACACCGCGCTGCTCGCGATCGCCCGGCAGCGCGCCAATTCCGCCCAACGCCGCACGCTGGACGAGGTCGTCGGGGACCCCGCTCTGGACGAGGACCAGGCGGCTGAGGTGCGCGGGATTCTGGTCGAGACCGGCGCGCGGGACGCCGTGGAGATCATGATCACGCAGCGCAGCGCGCAGGCCGTGCGCGCACTGGACAGGGCGTCATTCCAACCACAGGCTGCGGCGGCACTGCGTTATCTGGTGACTACCGCCAGCCAACGTGAACGCTGAAGACCCTGTCCAGCAACGAAATCCGATCGGTGGAGGACCAGAAGTGGCGACACGAGAGGCGATGGAGCGGACCGACCCGACTGACCACATCCGCATCGACATTCCACCGCTGTACTGCCCGATTCCGTACCGCATCGACCCCCGGGCCGACGAGCTGACCCGGCGCGGACAGGCCTGGGTCCGCACCTTCGTCACCGATCCCGGCCTGCTCGCACGGATCGACGCGACCAATTCTGGCGAGGGCATGGCACTGATCTTTCCCGGCGCTCCGCCGGATTTGTTACAGATCGTCACCGACTGGACCTACCTGACCTTCGCCTTCGATGACGTGCACGCCGAGTTCGACAGCGGGGACCACAGCAGTCACGCGGCCTTCGCCACGCTGGCCCCGCGTCTACTGTGGATGATGGAGCACCCGCACGCCGGTTTGCTCGAACCGAACCCGTTCACCGACGCGCTGGTCGAAGTCAGCGGCCGAACCCGGGAACGGGCCACCCCCGCGCAGTTCCGGCGCTGGCTGCACGGTCACCGGCTGTGGTGGGATCACGCGATCTGGGAGACCGCGATCCGCTCCACCGGGAAGTCCGTGGACTTCAACGAGTCCGTCGCGATCCGGGGCTGGCAGACGGCGGGGGTGATCTACGCGGCGGTGCTGGAAATCCTGCACGGCGCCGAACTGCCCGAAGTCGAGTACTCCGCACCCGCCGTCCAGGCCGTGCTGCACGCGTTCAGCCTGATCGCCGGCTGGGACAACGATCTGTACTCCTACGGCAAAGAACTCTGGCAGAACCAGCGGCGGCAGCCGAACCCGGACGGTGAGCTGTTCGTCGGGAACCTGGTGGGCGCGCTGATGCACCGCGACGGCTGCGGGTTGCCAGCGGCGCTGGACCGGGCCGTCGGGATGCGCGACCACATGATGTGCCTGTTCATCCGACTGCGCGAACAGCTCTGGCCGAAGGCCAGTGCCGAACTCCGTGCCCTGCTGGACGGTCTGGCGCGCATCGTCCGCGGCCACCTCGACTGGTATTTCGCGCCCAACACCCTCCGCTACAGCAATCCCGACGGAGCCTCGCCCGGCGCCGTCACGGTCACCGGCGGATTCTCCGAAACCCCGTCGCCCGGCGCGTCGGAACCCCTGCCCATTCCCAGCATCCGATGGCTGTGGGAACAACTCGATCACTAGTCGCGGGAGAGATCATGACAACTACCAGCAGCGCCGCCACCAAGACCGCCAACACTGTTGCCGTCGCGCCCCGACTGCTGCCGTTAATCGGGAATCTCCCGCAGTTGCTGCGCAACCCGCTGGGTTTCCTGGCATCGTTGCCGAAATACGGCGACCTGGTGCGGATCGGCGTCGGCCCGATTCCGGCGATCGTGGTCTGCGACCCGGAGCTGACCCGCAAGGTCCTGGTCGATGACCGGACGTTCGACAAGGGCGGGCCGTACTTCGACCTGGGTCGGGAGGTTCTCGGCGACGGCCTCGGCACCTGCGCGCACGCCAAGCACCGGTGGCAGCGGCGGACGATCCAGCCGGCGTTCCATCACTCGCGGTTTCCCCGTTACGCGGAGCTGATGGCCACCGAGGTGATCGACATCGCCGAATCCTGGCACGACGGTGAGATCGTCGACATCCACAAGGAAATGGCCGCGATGGCCACCCAGATCGCGGTCGACACGATGTTCGCCGGATCGGTGCCGCTGTCCACCCAGAGCAAGGCGCGTGAAGACATCTCCACCATTCTGGACGGCGCCATGCGATGGATTCTCACGCCGAAACTGCTGGACCAGTTGCCCGTCATCGGCCGTCGTAAATACCATCGCGCCATCGACCGGCTGCGCGGAATCACCCGACACGTTCGCGCGAAGCAGGACGCCGGTGAGGCCGACGCCGGGAACCTGTTGTCCATCCTGGTCGCCGCGCGCGACCCGGAGCACGGCGGCGGCCTGTCCGACAACGACATCACCGACCAGGTCGTCACCTTCTTCGCCGCCGGCGTGGTGACCACCGCGATCACACTGACCTGGGCGCTGTTCTTCGTCGCGCAACATCCGGACGTCGAACGCCGACTGCTCGCCGAGGCCGAGTCGGTGCTGTCGGTGGACCGCGCGCCCTACGACCAACTGCCACTGCTGCCGTTCACCAACGCGGTGCTCATCGAGACGCTGCGGCTGTATCCGCCGGCGTGGCTCTTCACCCGACTGACCACAGTGGACACCGAACTCGGCGGCCATCAGCTGCCGAAGGGCACGACCCTGGTGTGCTGCCCGTACGTGGTCCACCATCGTGACGATCTGTTTGCCGAGCCGGAGCGGTTCGACCCGGACCGGTGGAGCGCCGAACGCGCGCCTTCCGTGACAGCCCACGCGTTCGGCGCGTTCGGGACGGGCGCCCGCAAGTGCATCGGCGAGGACTTCGCGTTGACCGAGGCGACCCTGGGACTGGCGCACATCGTGTCCCGGTGGCACGTCGACCTCGACACCAGCAGCCGGGCGCGCCCGGCCGTCGGTCTCACCCTTGGCCCGCGCGGCATCCGGCTGCGCGTCACCCGCCGGGGGCCGGATCAGCAGTCCGCGCCGCGGTGACCGCGAGCGTCACGTAGGGCATCGTGAAGCCGCCGCCCATCGCGTCGATGGCGGCCCCGACGCCGTCCAGTATCTCGGTCAGCTGGTCCGGTGGGAGTTGGGTGAGGGTGCCTGTGGTGGGCATCAGGTCCAGCCATGCGTCGCGGGTGTAGGGCTGCTCCCAGTTGAATCGCCACGGCTCCGGCTCGCCGAACGCGCCCACGTCGCGGACACTGTCGGCGACCTTGGTGTAAAACGCCTGGTAGAGATCCAGCGGCGACTTCCCTGACAGGAGGTTGAACGGCGAGTCGGGCACGACCCGCTGGTAGACAGCAGCGAAGGCTTTGGCCACTGTGGACGGAAGCTGGAACACGTGGCCGAATATCGCCAACCGGCCACCGGGCCGCAGCAGCCGCGCCGCCTTGGTCGCTCCCGCGACCGGGTCGACCCAGTGCCAGGACTGCCCGGCGACCACCGCGTCGAACTCCCGGCCGGCAGCGTCCCACGCCTCGAATGTCGCCACCTCGACGTCGACTCCGGTGTGCCGCGCGAAATCAGCCATCCGCGCGTCGGGCTCGACGCCGAGAACCTCGCAGCCAGCTGATTGGAACTGTCGAGCGGCGATGCCCGTTCCGCAGCCGACGTCGATAATCTCTGGCCCTGGGGTCGCGGCGACGATCTGGTCGATCATGGCGCCGGGATAGCGGGGGCGGGTGCGGTCGTAGCGTTCGGGGTCGATGCCGAAGGACTCCGCTATCTGCCGGTGTTGATGAGGCGCTTGCTCGGCAGGATGTGATCGCTCCGGCGGTATAGTGGGCATGTGCCCACCGTAAGTGGGCGGGTGCCCACTCGTCAATGGGCGGGCGCGGTGAACGAAGGAGCGATGCGCGGAAATGCCGACCGGAGTGGCCATGCGCGACGCGCGAGAGCAACTGTTCGAGGCCGCCGAGCGCATCCTGCTCCGGGACGGCCCCAACGCGCTGACCAGCAGGGCGGTCACCACCGAAGCAGGCTGCGCCAAGGGTGTGCTGCACCGGCACTTCGCCGACTTCGACGGCTTTCTCGTTGAGCTCGTCCTGAACCGCATCGGTTGGATCGGCGATCGGGCTGCCGCGCTGCGCGGTTTCGCCGGGACCGGCACCGTCACCGACAATCTCACCGACGCGCTGATGGACGTGTTCGGGACGGTCGCAATGGCGATCATCGGCCTCATCGTCTTCCGGGACGATCTGCGCGCCCGACTGCGCCAGGCCGGGCTGGCCGGGGTTCCCGTGCTGGCGGAAGCCACGGCCATGATCGCCTCCTATCTCAGCTCAGAGCGGGGGTTGGGCCGCATCGCGGCAGACGCGGACGTCGACACCCTCGCGCTCGCCCTGATCGGCACCGGGCACTTGCTCTTCGCCGACCGGGAAAGCGCGACGCCGGACGCTGAAACCGTCGCGAAGGTCGTGAGCACGGTCATGGCCGACGTCGTGTAAAGGCGGTTGCTATGAACGGTCCACCAGCAGGATTCTGCTCGCAGTAGAGCTCGTCTCAACGCCGTTCCTCCGATGTGCTTGTCCGCTCGGTCATGTCTTGTCTCGTCCCGGCCGTGCCGCAAGACTCCCTGCACCATGAAGAACTTCTCTTCGGCGGTCATCGCCATAGTCGCTTTGCTCGGTGTGCCAGCGTTCCTGATTATCAAGAGCCGCGAGGCCAAGGCCACTCGGATCAATGCCCAACGCGGTCACCACGTCGCGCTCATGCGGATGGCGATGGACGAGCCGCGCTACATGGAATGCCTCGGCCCATACCTGACCGAGAACTTCGCCAGCGAAACTCAATTCGTCTACGTCAACCTGGTCATCGCACAGCTGTATTCGTCGTACCAGACTGAGATTATTGCTGACGCATCGCTCCGAAAGAACGCGGCTTCCGTGTTCGCCAGCGCACAAGGCCGGCAGTATTGGGAGGTCGCCGGGCCGAGTTGGCGAGACAACTATCCGGGC
>DASZLR010000224.1:0-27455 GCA_035552275.1 Pseudonocardiaceae bacterium
CTGGCTGTGACCAGGTTGACTCGGGGTCAGTCGGTAATCGGCTCTGCCCGCAAGGTCGCCTTCGCCAATCGGAGATCGGTGGTCACCAGCGGAACGTCGAGCTGTGCGGCCAACTCCACGTACAGCGCATCGGACAATCGCATGTCCGAACGCCGTGTCCAAGCCTCGGCCAACAAGCCCGGCAGCATATGACGAGTTACCGGCATTCTGCCCAACACTGCCAGTCGCTGGTCAACCTCTTCAGCGGAAAGCTTGCCGGCGCGTGACATCCGACCCAATGCCGACAGGACCTCCAAATCCAGATGGGCTGGGGCTGCCAGTACGGCGTCCTCGATCCTTGCTTGCACGGCAGCGGCTCGGGATCGGCCGACCAGTAGGTCCACCATGGCCGAAGCGTCCACCACTACCTTCTCCGCGCCCTCGCGTGTTGAGTCAGGCATCGTCACCGCTTTCGGATTCGTCGCGCACGGCGTCCAGCGCCGCCAACACGTCACTGTGTTCGATCTTCAGCGCGACCGGCGGCAGCGCGGCCACCTCGGTCAGCCAGGTTTTCGTCGCCTGCCGCGCCAGGGCCGCCTCAACCGCCGCCTGTGTCAGTGCGGACACGTTCAGGTGCGCGGCTCGTACCCGCTCGGCCAGTTCGTCTGGGAGGTACACGTTCAATCGGGCCATACACACATCATACACACATTCTCTCGGAGGAACGGTCCGATCGCTTGTCAATGGATCGGTACGCTTAGACTACCGGAATGGTAGACCACCTGCGAGCCAGGACCCCGGAGTTCGCGATGGGGCAGCCGTCGATCCCGCTTGACCATGCACTGCGGGTCGCGGCCGATCTGGAGGATGAGGTGTTAGCGGTAGCTCAGCAGGGCGGCGTGGTCGCCCTCGAAGTGGGCGTGGTCGTTGAACGAGACCAGGCTGGCGCCGCTGCGGCCGTGCACGATCTTGGTGATGCCGGCGTTCACGGTGACCCGGTTGAGGGCCAGGAAACCGGTCGGCTCGGTTGATCGCAGGCCGAGCAGTTGGCTCACGGCCGCGCCGATCACGCCGCCGGACGTGAACACCACCGCCGACCCGCCCCGGCCCAGGCTCGCCGTCAACTCCGCCAGCGCCACCGTGACCCGGGCCGCGAACTTCGGCCAGCTCTCCGCGCACGGCGAACTCTCGCCGGCGGCCACCCAGCCGCGCAGTGCAGCGTCCAAAATAGACTGTGGGCTGCGCCCGGAGCCGATATGGCGGTCGAGAACGTCCACATGATCGTATTCGTTCCACCGCTCGTCCACCTGCGGTTCGACGTGGATCGCCGCCGTGGCAAGGGTTTCCCGTGCGGTCGACAGCTGCCGGCGCATCGATCCGGACAGCACCACGTCCGGCTGCACCCCACGCCGCCGCAGCTCCGCGCCGAGCACCGCGGACTGCCGGTGACCCAGCTCGGACAGCACGTCGTAGTCCGCCGCGCCGAACGAAGCCTGGCCGTGCCGGACCAGGTAGACGACGGCCATCAGTGTCCCTGCGCGGCGATGATCCGGCCGCAGCGCCAGCCGAGATAGCCGACCATCACCCAGAACCAGCGGAACGTCGGATTGCGGGTCTGCTTGTGGTGGTACCGGTAGTAGATCTGCTGTGCGATCGCCGCCAGCCGGAACAACCCGAACACCTCGTAGAACGCCCAGTTCTCGGCGGAGAGCCCCATCGCGGCGCAGTACCGTTCCACGATCTGCCGGCGGGTCAGCATGCCGGGCAGGTTTGACGGCTGCCGTCGGTTCGCCTGGAACAGCCGGTCGTCGTCCGCCTGCACCCAGTACGCCAGCGAGGTGCCGAGGTCCATCAGCGGATCGCCGATGGTGGCCAGCTCCCAGTCGAGCACACCGACCACCGTCAGTGTTTCATCGTTGGGGGAATCGTCCGGGGCGAGCACGATGTTGTCCAGCCGGAAGTCGTTGTGAATCACACAGGTGCCGACGTCGGCCGGCTCGTGCTCGGCCAACCAGTCCATGACGCTTTCGAACCGCGGCACGTTCCAGGTGCGCGCCTGCCGGTATCGCTTGGTCCAGCCGGTGACCTGGCGGTGCACGTATCCGGCGCCCTTGCCGAGATCGGCCAGTCCGGTGGCGGCCGGATCGACCTGGTGCAGCTCGACCAGTTTGTCCACAAAGGTCTCCGACAGGACCCGACCTTGATCGGCGTCCAGGGTCAATCCGGCCGGCAGCCGGCGGCGCAGGATGGTGCCCGGAATCCGCTCCATCACGTAGAAATCGCCGCCGATGACTGCCTCGTCCTGGCACAGCGCCAGCACCGCCGGCACGTACGGGTACACCGGAGCGAGTCCTTTTTGGATTCGGTACTCGCGCGCCATGTCATGCGCCCCGGATGCCTTGCGGCCGGCCGGCGGCCGGCGCAGGATCAGGTCGCGGCCCGGATAGCGCAGCTGATAGGTCAAATTGGACGCGCCGCCGGCGAACTGGGTCACCTCCGGCGGCTCGGCGGGCAACCCGTCCACCCGGCCCGCCAGCCAACCGTGCACAGTGGACACATCGAAGGCGTCCTCGGCGCGCACCGCCTGACTGTCCGCCATCAGCTGAACCTCTTCACCAGTCCCAGCGGGGCGTACTTCATGACGTAGCTCAGCGGCAGCCACGGCCACGCCGGCGTCATCGCCTCGGCCGGCTCGCGCTCGATCCAGTGCACCATCGAGGCGACGCCCTTCTTGGTGGACACCAGAAGCGGCGTCTTCTGCGCGACCTTCTGGTTCATTTCGGAGGCGATGTAGCCGGGGTAGACGGTGGTGACCTTGATCGGCTTGCCGATCATCTCCGACCGGATGCCCTCGGCCAACTGCGCGATGCCGGCCTTCGTCGCCGAATACGTGGTCAGGTTGCGCGGCATCCCGCGCAGCGCGCTGATGGACGAGATCACCACCAGGTGGCCGGCGTTCTGGTCGCGGAAGATCTCCATCGCCGCCTCGCACTGGGCGAGCCCGGCGACGAAGTTGGTCTGCGCGGTGGCCAGATTGGCGTCGAACCGGCCCTTGCCGATCGGCTGTCCCTTGCCCAGTCCGGCGTTCACGATCACCCGGTCCACGGTGCCCAGGTCTGCGCGGAACGCCTTGAACACGTCGAACACCTGCTGGTGGTCGTTGACGTCCAATTCCCGCAGCGACACGGTCAGGCCGGGATTGCGGTCCAGCAGTTCGTCGCGCAGCTTCTCCAGCCGGTCGGTCCGCCGGGCGCACAGCCCGAGATTGCGGCCCAGCGCGGCGAAGTCCCGGGCCATCTGCTCGCCCAGACCCGAACTCGCGCCGGTGATCACGATGTTCTTCCGCACGCTCACGTGGTCGTTCCCTCCTCGGCGTCCTGCTTGTCCAGTTTCCGCTTGACCTTCAGCCAGCGGGCACGCACCTGGCGGTCCACCAGCCACGGCGCGAATCGCTTGACGGCGACCGCGATCCGGCCCTCGCGATGCGTCAGCACCAGGAACCTGTTGTCCCGCACCGCGTCGAACACCTGGCCGGCGACGTCCTCGGCGCTCACCTTGCCGGCGCTGATCATCTTGTGCGCGGCTTCGGCCAGCACCGGGTCCGGACTGCGCAGCCGGCTGCCGAGGCTGGTCGGCACGAACGCCGGGCACACCACCGTGGTGCGCACGCCGTAGGGCGCCAGCTCGTAGCGCAGCGTCTCGGACAGCGAGATCACGCCGCTCTTGCTCACGTTGTAGGAGTCCATGCCCGGCAGGTTCATCAGTCCGGCCAGCGAAGCCATGTTCACCAGATGCCCGTGGCCCTGGCGCTTGAACATCGGCACGAACGTGCGACAGCCGCGCACCACACCCTTGAGATTGATGTCCAGGATCCAGTCCCAGTCCGCCATCGAGAGGCGCTCGATGCGGCCCGCCGAGGCCACACCGGCGTTGTTGACCAGCACGTCCAGGCCGTCCCACTCGCGCTCGACCCAGTCCCGCACCCGGGCCCAGTCCTCGTCCGAGCGGACGTCCAGTTTCTGGAAGGGGACAGCCGAGTCGGCCGGCTCGTTGATGTCGGCGATCAGGACTTTCGCGCCGTCGGCGGCGAACCGCGCGGCGATCGCGGCGCCGAGGCCGGCCGATCCACCGGTCACCAGAATTCTCATCACCGCTCCTTGTACTTGGCGAGCTCGATCCGGGCCACCACGCCGAGATGCACCTCGTCCGGGCCGTCGGCCAGCCGCAGCGCGCGGGCGCTGACGAACGCGGCGGTCAGCGGGAAATCCTCGGACAGCCCGGCGCCGCCGTGCAACTGGATCGCCATGTCCACGATCTCCTGGGCCATCGCCGGCACCGTCGCCTTGACCTGCGACAGCTCGGAGAGCGCGCCCGCTGGACCGACTGTGTCCAGCAGCCAGGCCGTCTGCAACACCTGCAACCGGGCGCCGTTGATGGCGATCCGGGCCCGAGCGATGCGCTCCCGATTGCCGCCCAGGTTGGCCAGCGGCTTGCCGAACGCGGTCCGCTCGACGGCGCGCCGGCAGGCCAGTTCCAGCGCCAGCTCGGCCAGCCCGATCAACCGCATGCAGTGGTGGATCCGGCCCGGCCCGAGCCGACCCTGGCCGATCTCGAAGCCCCGGCCGGGGCCGCCGATGATCGCGCTGGCCGGCAGCCGGACATCGGTGAACGAGACCTCGCCGTGCCCGTGCGGCTCGTCGTGGTACCCGAACAGCGGCAGCATCCGCTCGACCTTGACGCCCGGCGTGTCCATCGGCACCAGGACCATCGAGTGCTGGGCGTACCGGTGCGCGGTCGGATCGGTCAGTGCCATGAAGATGAGGAACTCGCAGCGCGGATGGCCGACGCCGGTGCTCCACCACTTGCGGCCGTTGAGCACCACCTGGTCGCCGTCCAGGACGGCGGTGGCCGACATGTTGGTGGCGTCCGAGGACGCGACGTCCGGCTCGGTCATACAGAACGCGGACCGGATCTCGCCGTCCAGCAGCGGTTTCAGCCAGCGGGCCCGCTGCTCGTCGCTGCCGTAGTGCAGCAACACCTCGGCGTTGCCGGTGTCCGGGGCGGCGCAGTTGAAGACCTCCGGCGCGAGCAGCGAGCGACCCGTCGCCTCGGCCAGCGGCGCGTACTCCACATTGGACAACCCGACGCCGTACGTGTCGTCGGGCACCAAGCTCTGCGCGGCGTCGGGCAGAAAGAGGTTCCACAGTCCCTCGGCCCGCGCCTGCCGCTTGAGGTCTTCCATGATCGGCGGCGGCGACCAGGGATCGTCCTGCGCCCGGAGCGTGTTGATGTAGTCGCGCTCGACGGGCGTGATCCGTTCGCGGATGAACCCCTCGACGCGCTCCAGATAGTCCCGCGCCCGTGCCGAGTGTTGGAACTCCACGTGATCACCGCCGATCAGTGTTGTCTGGCCTAGGTTCGTCTGGTCCAGCCTTGTTGAGCACTGCTCAACAACAACGTAGCATCATTGTTGAGCAGTGCTCAACAGGAAGGTTTCAGCGATGACCGCGACCGGCGTTCGGCTGTCGGCGGACGACCGGCGCCGGCAGTTGGTCGGCATCGGCCTACAACTGCTCACCGACCGGCCGATCGAGGATGTCACCATCGACGAGGTGGCCGGGATCGCCGGCATCTCCCGAAGCCTGCTGTTCCACTACTTCCCGACCAAGCGCGACTACCACATCGCGGTGGTCCGGGCCGCCTGCCGACGACTGCTGCGGGCCACCGAACCCGATCCGGGCGCCGGCGCGGACGAGCAGGTGCGGGCCACCATCGACGGATTCCTCAGCTTCGTGCAGCGCCGCCGCGAGCCCTATCTGGCCCTGGTGCGCGGCCGCTCGGGCGTCGAATGGGTGCAGCCGATCTACGACGAGGTGCGCGAACGGCTGGTCGAGCGGGTGATAGTGGGCGCCGACGGCACCCACGATGGCCCGCTGTCCAGGCTGGTGATCCGGGGCTGGCTCGCGCTGGTCGAGGAAACCGCGCTGATCTGGAGCCGCGCACCGGTCGGGGACCGGGCGGCCGTGGTCGAGTACCTGGCCGGCGCGCTCAGCGACCTGCTCTGTCGCGGTGTCGGCTGACAAGAATCGACACCCGCGATTGTCCGAAATGCACACCCGGGTGACAAGAATTCGGCCGCTGGGGGAGCCGTCCCTTGCGTGCACTGAGTGACCGCCGATAACTTACCGCTCCGTACCTGAAAGTATCACTGATGTTACGGAAGGTGTCGGGGAAATGCGTTTCACGCTGAGTAAGAAGTCCGCTGTGCGCGGAGCGGTCGGGCTTGTCGCCGCCGCCGCGGTGGCGGGTGCGGTCGGCCTGGTCGGTGCCGGCACCGCATCGGCGTCGACCGTCACGGTCGACCTGAAGTACGGCTGCTCGTTCCCGGTCATCGGCGCTCAGACCCTGGACGTCAAGGTCCAGGCGCGGCTGCCGGACAAGCTGACCGTGGGCAAGGCCGGCGACCCGATTCCGTTCACCGCGGACGTCACCGTGCCGGCGAGCGCCGCCTCGGGTCTGGGGCTGGTGGGCGCGAAGACGCTGACCGGCTCCGCCGAAGCCGGGCTGACGGCGCAGGACGGCAACCTGACGTTGCCGCTGAACCTGCCGGCCAGCTTCCCGAACACCACGATCCCGTCGTCGGGCACCTTCACCGTGCACGCCACCGGCGCGGCCCCCGGCGTCGGGCTGCCCAACGCCGGCACCCTCAAGCTCACCCTCGGCAACATCATCGAGAAGCTGACGCCGTTGACCGCCGACAACAAGCCGACCGGCCTGGGCACGTTCACCTCCACCTGTTCGCTGGCCCAGGGCCAGAACCCCGTGCTGGGTCAGGTGCCGGTCAGCGCGAGCTGATTCGCGAGTTGTTCGCCGCCAGGATGGTCCTGCCCGAGCCGGGTGCGGGCAGGACCATCCCCGGGTGATCATTGCTACGATGATCGGGATGACTGTGCCGCCGTCCGACTGGGTACCGGAGAACGTGGATCTGAAACGGCCGAACGCCGCGAGGGTCTATGACTACTACCTCGGTGGCGCGCACAATTTCGAGGTCGACCGGGCGTTCGCCAAGCAGATCATCAATCTGGTTCCCGAGGTCGGCGCCGCCGCTCGGTTGAACCGCCGGTTTCTGCATCGCGCGGTGCGTTTCCTGGCCTCCCAGGGCGTTTCCCAATTCCTCGACATCGGCTCCGGTATTCCGACCGTCGGCCACGTGCACGAGATCGCCAAGGCGATCAACCCGGCCTCGCGGGTGGTGTACGTGGACAGCGAGCCGGTCGCGGTGGCGCACAGCGAACTGCTGCTACACGACGTCCCCAACGCCGACGTGCTGGCCGCCGACCTGCGCGATCCCGATCGCATTCTGGGCTCCGAGCAGGTTCGCCGGCTGATCGATTTCACCCAGCCGGTGGCCGTGCTCATGGTGTCCGTGCTGCATTTCGTGCCCGACGGCGAGGAACTGACCACGGCGCTGCGCCGGTACATCGAGACGCTCGCGCCGGGCAGCGCGGTGGTCATCTCGCATGCCACGCCGGAGGAAGATCCCGAACGGCTGGGCCGGGCCGCGCAGCTCTATCAGTCCTCGTCCACACCGTTCATCACCCGTAGCCACGAGCAGATCGGCGCGTTTCTGGTCGGGCTGGACCTGGTAGAGCCCGGCCTGGTGTGGACGCCGCTCTGGCTGCCGGACTCCGACGACAACGTCGAGCACCCGGAGCAGGCCCGGTTCTACGCAGCGGTCGCCCGCAAGCCCTGACAGGTCACCCGGTCGGGGGACGGTGCCGGCCGAGTTCGGCCCGTAGTGTGGCTTTACATGGCGGCACGAACCGCGGCGATAGTGGCGGCTGGGGCTTTTGTCGTTGTCTCCGTTGGCTTCGCGCCGGCCGCCGCTGATGTCCACTTAGGATCGTCAAGCTGCCCGCCGCGGGCGCCCAGCGGCTGCGCGGGGTGGACCGATCCGTCGTCCGACCCGCTGTCGCCGTCCAGTTCGGCGCCCACCGCGATCGGCTGCGCGCCGCGTTCCCCTGAGGGCTGTTACACCCCGCCGCCGACCACAGTTCCCACCACGCCGCCGACCCAGCCGACAACGCCACCCACCCCGGTTCCGACGACCAGCAGCACACCGCCGCCCGTGCCGAAGCCCAGCCGGCCGGCCGTTGTCGTGCCGGCGATCACTCCGCCGTCGACCACCCCGCCGGCCCCGCCGGTGATCTCGCGGCAACCGAAACCCGTGCCCACAGTGGACGAACAGCCGACGCCGGCAGCGGCTCCCACCAGCGAGTCGGCGTTTGACGATCCGGTGATGTCCGCGATGGTGGTGATCCTGGTGGTCGCCGCCGGGGTGATCGGCGTCAAGGGTTCCGCGGGGCGGTAGGGCATCAATGGAATCTGGCCAGCGCCAGCCTGATCTGGTCCGGGCCGATCGCCAGCGCGCCGTGATACGGCTGGCGGATCGTGAAGACGATGAACACCGCGCCGGCCACCACGGCCGCCTCCACCAACAGTGAGACCAGCGACGGCGTGGTGTGCGGCAAGCCGACGATCAGTCCGTGCCCGACCATCACCACGGCGGTGATGATCAGGCAGATCAGCAGGCCCCACGGCAGTTCGGCGTGGGTGTCCAGCAGTCGCTGCTGGCGGGCGCTGATCGCCTGGTCCACGGCGCCGAGCGCCTCGTTGCGGGTGGTTTGCGCGGCGTTGTCGGCCGGCTTGATCGCCAGAATCTGGTCGGACAGCGCGGTGAGCTGCTGGTCCGCCGCGGCGCTTGCCTTGCCCTGCGGCAACAACGGCCATTCCTGATTCACCAGGGTGGTCGCGTAGTTCCGCACTTCGGCACGCAACTGGCCGCCGCCCGGCAACTCGCCGGCGTCCAGATAGAGCCGGCTCAGCGCCTGGCTCTCGGTCGCCGGATTGGCCTGCGCGTGCTGGTACGCCTGGATCGCCAGCACCGCGGACAGCGCGAACGCGGCCAGGAATAACGCGTTGAACAGCGCGCTGGCCGGGCCGGTGGTCTGGTCCTGCCAGCGTTCCCGGCGTTCGCCGAACTTCGCCCGCCGGGCCAGCCGGGCCGCCACTGCGGCGACCCCGGCGGCCAACAGCGCGGTCACCGCACACCAGATGATGAGGCCGGTCATGATCGTCTACCGCTGCACGGGGAGGCCGCGAAGGAATATCTCGAACGCCTCCGGTTGGACGGCGATCATCCCGCCGAATGGATGGTCGAGCAGTTCGATCACCACTAATCCCAGCACCACCAGGGCCGCCAGCGGCCCGGCGATGAGCACGTGCGACCAGAATTTTGGAAGTCCAAAAAGGAATGTGTAGCCGACGGTGAGCACCGCGCCCATGATCAGCGCGGCCCAGAGAATGGCGGGGACCTTGTCCGAGCTCTCCGACAGTCGCGCGCGGCGGGCGGCGGCGAGATTGTTGATGTGCTGCAACGACTGGTCGTACAGGGTTTGCTCGCGCGGCGTGTCGCTCGGCAGCGCGTTGATCTCGTCCCGCATCTGGTACACGAGATCGGTGGCCCGCGTGCTGTAGCCGCCGCTGTCCAGCAGCGGCCATTCCTGGTCGATCACCAGGCTGGCGTACTCCTTGGTGGTCGTTTCCAGCGCACGGCCGACATCGGCGGGCATCGCGCGGGAATTCCAGTACAGCGAACCCAACTCGTCCGCCTCGGTGAAGGTGTTCTGTTTCGCGGTGTCCAGCGCCTCCCACTCGTTGACCACCACGAACGCCAGCACGACCGCGAACAGCACGCCCATCACGGCGTAGACGAACCCGGCGACCTCGTTGTGCTGCTGCCGCAGCGGATGCGGGACTGCCCGCTGCAGAACCTGGATGAGCAGGCCGATCACGATGAAGGTACCGACGACGCTGCCGACCGTGACTAAGATCATCTGCCCGCCCTTTCCGCTGGGTGCGGTCCCGTCTCAGCCGACGACCTGGACGCCGGACTCGATCACGTTGTTGGCCGGCACCGGGTCGATGTCGGTCGAGCCGTTGGCCCGGTCCGGGAAGACATCGCTGATGCCCCACAGGGTTTCCACCGGCGCGCCCCACAGCGGGGTCATCGGGATCGGCACCGCGAGCTGGCCGCCGGCGGGGATCGCGGCCGGCAGCGTGCAGCTCAGGATCTGCGGGGCGGCCGGATCTGGGCTGTTGTCCAGGAAATCGCAGCCGGCGGGCAGCCCGTGTGGCTCGTCCACCTGGACGAACGGCGGGGTGGTCACGATCAGCCGCACCGGGCCGCTGGTCGCCTCCGGACCCCGGTTGCCGACGGTGAAGGTGGCGGGGGCCGGCCGGCCGGCTGACAGTGCCGGCAGGGTGGTGGCCAGGTACAGGTCGGTCACCCGGCCGCGGGCCGGGGCGACCCCGGCGGTGCCTCCCGTGCCACTGACCGCGATCGACGGCCAGCCGATGTTGTCCGTCATCCGTTGCTCGACGTCCGGCGAGCCCGCGGCCGGCAGCACCGTCGCCTCGCCGTAGCTCGATCCGCTCGCGGCCGCGGTGTCGACCACCACCGGCATCGCGAGCGCCTGCGGTTTTCCGTGTGCCGGAGCGGAAAGCACGCACCGCACGACATCCGGAACCTCGGGATCGCCGCCGGTGAACGCCATCTCGCAGCCGGCCGGCAACGGACGGCTCGGGTCGATGCTGACGAACACCGGGGTGGCGAGGGTGAGCACGGCCGCGCCGGTGGCGTCCGCGCCGGTATTGCCGACCGCCAGATCAAGGACGCCGTGCCCGCCGGGGGCGATGACCGGCGCGTCGTAGAACAGTCCGAAGTCGACTCGAGCCCCGGCCGCGGCGCTCGCCGGGTACGGCGCGAACAGCGCGCCGGCCGCGAGTATCGCGACAAGCGCGTTTCGAATGAATGTGGTCGTTGTCCGCGGAATAGATATGACAACGCGGTCCGGCATGGGCCACCATTCCTCTGAGCGGGACAGCCGCTAACGGGCTGACGCCCCTACCTGGTTAACACCGTCTTGTTAACACCGCCTGGTTAACACCGCTCGAAACGCTAGCACCGTGTCTAATTCAACGCACCTGGATGACTGGTCGGATCGGTCAAGTTCACTCGTTTCGGTTGTTCTTCGGTCAGCACTCTTGACTTCGGTGGCGTCACCGAAGTGGACGTGCTAAATGCACAATTCGTGTCAATTACTGGGCCGGAACGGTGAACCGATCGGCGGTCAATCCGGCAAATGGGTGTCGTACAGCGGTCCGCAGCCGAGATCGCAGCCCCGGCGCCGCCACCAGTCGGCCGCCGCGCTGGTCTCGATGTCCCCGACCAGCACGCTGGCGCCCGCCATCCGGGCGGTCTCCACCAGGTTCGTGGACACCCGGGCGATCAGCGAGTCCTCGTCGGCGCACCGCTTCTGCCGGTCGGCGAGGCCCGGCGCCAGCCGCACCGCGTCCACGGTGACGTCCTCCAAACAGGTCAGATCGTCCACTGTGCCGCCGAAATCGTGCAGGGTGACGGCGATTCCGGCGTCGGCGAGCAGCCGGACGTTCTCGGCCGCCTCGTCTCGGTGCGCGGCGACCGCGCGGGCCGGCAGCCCGAGCCGCAGCCGGTTGGGCGGCAAGGTGTACTCGTGCGCCATCCGCAGCACCTTGCTCACCAGGTCCGGGTCGGTGCACTGGCTGCGCGCCAACGGCACCGACACCGGCAGCGCGGCGCGGTCGGCCAACCGCTCGCAGGCCGATCGCAGCAGCCACCCGCCCAGCGGCATGATCAGCCCGGTCTCCTCGGCCAAGGCCACGCACCGGTCGTGCCCGATGACGCCGAATTTCCGGTGCTCCCAACGGAAACCTGCCTCGACGCCGATCGCCGCCCGATCGGCCAGCCGAACCACCGGCCGGCACACCACCCGGATCTCACCGTTCTCCCAGGCGCCCGGCATTCCGGCGGCGAGATCAAGCCGTTCCCGCTCGGCGGCGTCCTGCTCGGCGTCGAACAGCGCCCACTGGCCGCAGCCGCGGCTCTTGGCCCGGCGCAGGGTCAGGTCGGCGGCGCGGAACAGCTCGGTGGGCGGGATGTCGGCCGGCGGCCGGTGCACGACCCCCACGCTGACCGACGGCGCGACCCCGTGGCCCCGGATATAGACCGGCTCGGCCAGCGACTCGTGGATGCGGTCGACCATGGTCACCACATCGGGTGTGTCCGGCGAATTCTGGATCAGGATGGCGAACTCGTCGCCGCCGACCCGTGCCACCATCGCCTTCTCCTCGGCGAAGGCGGACCGCAGGGCATCGGCGACGTGCTGTAAGACCTCGTCGCCGGCCGGTGGGCCGAGGCTGCCGTTGAGCAGCGAGAACCCGTCGATGTCCAGGTGATACAGGGTGACGCCGGCGCGCGGGTCGGCGTGCCGCAGCTTCCGTTCGATCGCGCTGGTGAAGTACTGCCGGTTGGGCAGCTTGGTCTTCAGGTCGTGCAGGATCTGCTGGCTGAGCTGGCGGGCCAGCAGTTCGGTGTCGCTGTCGTCCTCGACGATGACCGCGTAGTGGCTGGGCCGGCCGTCCGCGCCGCGCAGTGGGGACACGGTCAGCGGGAGCCTGGCCAGCTCGCCGTCCCGCCGCAGCAGTCCCGGTCTCAATCGCGGCCGGGTCGCGGTGCCGTCCAGCAGGTCGCGATGGGCCTGCCGCAGTGACGGAACGTCCGCCGGGTCGATGAGCTGATAGACGGACAGCTCGGTGAACTCGGTGGGGGAGTAGCCCAGGATCTCGCCGAGCGCGCCGTTGGTGCGGATGAACCGGCCGTCCAGATCGGTGATCGCGATGCCGCTGGCCGAGGACAGGAACAGCTCGTCAAATCGGGCCTGGCTGGCGGCCAGCCGCTGTTGGGTGTCCCGCGCCGCCTTGAGCAGCGCCTGATTCATGGTCTCCTGCTGCCTGAGGATCAGCTCGCGGGTGGCCGAGGTGTAGCCGGACGCGACCGCGCCGAGCACGCCGACCATTCGGTGGATCAGCCGATCGGTGTCCTGAGCGTCCTGTCGATCCTCGTGATCGCTGAGCACCGCGTTGCCCAGCAGCTCGATCGAGCGCCACAGGCTCGTCTCGCCGGTGCAGTTCAGTCCGACCAGCGCGGCGCCGATCTCGCCGCCGGCCGCCGGCGCGAACGGCTCGCTGAGCAAGGTCGCGCACAGGCGTTCGACCAGGTCGAGCAGGCGCCGTTCGATCTCGTCGTGCCGCAGCGGGATGTACGTGGTGGAGCTCAGGACGTAGGCCCACTCGTGGGCCAGTCGCAGCCGCGCGGCGGCGCTTCGAACGGGGGATTCCGGGGAGTCCGATCCCACAGTCCACCTCGTTGTCACGGTGCAGGGCGTGCGCGAGAGCCTACCGGTCGTCGTCGCGGTTGCCCCCGACGAGCAACATCGTTCGCTCGAACGGGTGAACGTGATCTATCAGATCTGCCGAGGGTGGGTTTGCGCGGTTAACGATCTCGTGCGGAGAAGTCGCGCAGCCCACCGGCCAACGCGCCGATTCCGGCCACGCCGACGACCAACCCGATGACCAGCCACAGTGTCTTGCCGCTCATCGCGCTGCCCGCGAGAATCCCCGCCCCCTGCAATGTCCAGCCCACGCCGATGCCGATGAACACCACACCGACGATGGTCAACACCCAGCGCTTCATCACAGCCTCATCGCTCGTTGGCTCGTTCGCTCTCTGGTGGACGGCGCGTCCAGCATAGGACCCGATCATCCTTTTGTGTGACATGCGACATGGTTTGAATTTCGCCGCGCTGGTTACCGCTCGGCGTCCTGCCTGGTCAGCGCGACGGTGGCCGAAAAAGCGCCCAGGGGGGCGGGGCTGCGTCCCGATGGCGTCGCCACTAGCGTGGCGGGCTCCGAAGGACAGCCGAGATTCGGAAGGGGAGCACCACCGTGCTCATGCTCACTCCTACGGCCATCGAAGTCGTACGCAACATCACCACCACCCAGGGCGCGCCCGAGGAGGCCGGCCTGCGCATCGCGTCGACTCCGGACGCCCAGCAGCAGGAGGGCGCGCTGCAGATCTCGATCACCGCCGGCCCTGGCGAGAACGACCAGGTTCTCACCGGTGAGGGCTCGCGGATCTTCCTCGACCAGCAGGCCGCCGCCTACCTGGACGACAAGATCCTCGACGCCGGTGTCGACGACGACGGCAAGGCGACTTTCGTGCTCGCGCAGCAGGACCAGGACACCACGGCCGGCTGAGTCGGTCCCGGCCAATCTCTCCCGCGTCGTCGTCCGTACTGGATACCGGGCCTTCCCGGTTCCGCAACGGTGCGACACGACGGGAGAGAAGCAGTGCGAAGAGAATTAATCAGACCGAGGACAGCGATCACGGTGCTGGCCGTCGGCGGCGTGCTGATTGCCATGACGCTGCCGGCGGCGGCCAGTCAGGCCGGCACCGTGCCCGGCGCCGTGAACTCGGCTGTGGCCAGCACCATTCCGGCCAACGGTGACGTCAACCCGTACGGGGTGGCGATCGTGCCGACGACCCACGGCGACCTGGTTCACGGTGACATCCTGGTCAGCAACTTCAACAACGCGCCGACAGCCGGCGCGCCCGGCGGCGAGCAGGGCCGGGGCAGCACGTTGGTCGAGGTCTCGCCGGCCGGCCAGCAGAAGCTGTTCGCCCACATTCCCGGCCAGGTGGGTCTCACCACGGCCCTGGTCGTGTTGCGGTCCGGCTGGGTGATCGTGGGCAGCCTGCCGACCACCGACGGCACGGCGACCACCGCGAGCAGCGGCGAGCTGATTGTGCTGGACAGCACTGGCCATGTCCGGGAGACCCTGACCGGGCACGGCATCAACGGCCCGTGGGACGCGACCGCGCTGGACCTCGGCTCGATCGCCGAGGTGTTCGTGAGCAACGTGCTCACCGGCATCGTCGGCGGCCAGCCATCGGCGACCGCCAACGGCGATGTGGTTCGGCTGCTGCTCGACCTGACCGGTCCGGCGCCGCGGTTGATCGCCAGCACCGTGGTGGCCGATGACCTGGCCGTGCGCACCGATCCGGCGGCGCTGGTCGTCGGTCCAACGGGCGTGGCGCTCGGACCGGACGGCGACCTGTTCGTCGCCGACACGGTCAACTCCCGGATCGCCTGGGTGCCCGACGCCGTGTTCCGGTCCACCGCGTTCGATGCCGGCTTGTCCGCCGCGACCGTCTCCGCCGATCCGGCGCTGAACGGGCCGCTCGGGCTCGTCCTCGCCCCCAACGGCGACCTGCTGACGGTGAACGCCGGTGACAACAACCTGGTCGAGCTGACCAGAACCGGCGAGGTGGTCGCGGTCCACGACCTGGACACCACCGACCCGCCCGGCGGCGCACTGTTCGGCCTGGCAGTGGCCGCTGGGTCCACCGCAAACCCGCACGCCGTCTACTACGTCAACGACGACACGAACACCCTTAACGTGGTGCGCTGACCCCAACACATAGGGTTTCCCGCGCGAGACACACAGGAGGCGCGGGCTTGCGCGGGGTCGACTACTACGAGCTGCTCGGTGTTACCCGGGCCGCGTCGGACGCCGACATCAGGACGGCGTACCGAGTGCTGGCCAAGGTGATGCACCCGGACGCGGGCGGCACATCGGGCACATTCCGCCTGCTCCAAGAGGCGTACGAAACGCTGAAGGACCCGAGCCGGCGGGCCGCGTACGACCTCGGGGCGGTGGGCGCCCACAACGGCGCCACCGCCCCGGGTCGGCGAGCCAGGCAACAGCCCCGGCAACGGGGCCGACGGAGCTGGGCGCGCGGCTTCGGCGAGGACCCGGACTTCGTGCCGCCGAAACCGGACCTGGACCCGGACGCCCTCGGTTGGTGGTGGGCGGTCGACGCGCACGAGCGGCTGCGGCACGTTCCGTCGCTGGCGCCTGGCCATGCCCCGGCGCTGCTGGCGATCGGCTCCGGCGTGCTGCTCGCCCTGCCACTGGGGTTCGGGCTGGACCTGTCCCCGCTGCTGTTCACCGTCTGGCTGCTGCTGGCGGCCGCCGCGGCCACCTGGGTGGCCCGGCTGGCCCGCCGTTACCTGGCCGACCGGCGGACCCGTCGGGCGTTCGTCGCGGAGTTCGGTGAGCGCACCGTGTTCGGCCGGCCCGGCGCCGAGCTCGCCGGCGAGCGGATCACCGCCGAACTGCTGAAGACGTACCTGACCCGGCTGCCGGGAGTGCGGATCTTCCACGGCCTGTCCCGGCCGGGATCGGTGTTCGCCGATATCGACCACGCCGTGCTGTGCGGGCGGCGGCTGGTGCTGGTCGAGTCGAAGATGTGGCTGCCGGGCCACTACACGATGGACGCCGCGAGCCGGCTGTGGCGCAACGGCCACCCGTTCCGCGGCGGCACCGTCCAACTCGCCGAGGGCGTGGCCGCGTATCGCGAGCTGCTGCCCGACATCGAGGTGCGTGGCGTGGTGCTCGTCTACCCGAGCCGGGCCGGCGAGATCACCATGGACGAGCCGCCCGAGGTCGCGGCGCCGCCGATGACGCCGCAGCGGTTCGTGCGGGACATCGGCGCGTGGCTGGCTGTCGAATCGGCCACCGTGCACCGGGACACGCTGCGGGCGGTGCTGCGCCAGGTTGTCACCTGGCCGCGGGAGCGGGCAGGCTGAGGCAGTGAGCTATCACGGTCCGACCTGCCGGGACAACCCGAAGCTGCCGGCCTCGGTGTGCGATCACTGGTGGTGCGTCTGGCACCGGATGGTCTTTTACTTCGTGCTGCCGACCGTGGCGCTGATCGTGGCGCTCGTGCTGCTCACCCCGATGGGCTACTGGTTCGTCAACGAAGCCCCGAGCCACATTGGATACTCGCGTTAGGACGGTCCTGTTGGGACTGCGACGTCAGGGCTTCTCGGCGGTCCGACAGTTCTTGCGCACCACCGCGATCGGGCCGCGCACGCTGCGCAGCAGCGCCTGGCTGACCGAGCCGGACAGCAGACCGGCCGCCACGCCCCGCCCCCGTGAGCCGACCACCAGCAGCTGGGCGGTAGCCGCGCTGGCCGCCAGCACCTGGACCGGGTCGCCGGTGGGGAACTCGACGGCGATGGTGATGTGCGGGTAGCGGGTGGCGAACTCGGCCAGCGAGTCCGCGGTGTTCCACCGGCGGCGTTCCTGCTCGGCCGGGTCCCGGTCGGCGGCCGGCGGCATCACGTGCACGGCGCGCAATCGCACGTGGTGCCGGTGGGCGAGCCGGAACGCGAAGTCCAGCGCGGCCACCGAGATATCGGTGCCGTCCACCCCGACCGCGACCGGCGCATCCTCGGCCACCGGCTGCGGATGATCGCGCACCGCGACCACCGGCGCGCGGCCGCGCACCGCGAGTGCCCCGCACACCGTGCCGAACACCAGTTCCGACAACAGCCCCGAGCCCTCACTGCCCAGCACGACCATGGACGCCGACTCGGCCTGCCGGCACAGCACGCCGACCGGGCTGCCGGCCTCGACATGGGTCATCACGGTCAGGTTCGGCGCGATCCGGCGGACGACCTCGACGCTGTCCTCAACCAGCTTCATGGTGTCGTTCTGCCGGGCGGAAAGTTCCATCGCCGGCACGATTCCCGGGTCGATCACCGCCGCCGCGTACCGGTCGCTCTCGCCGTGCACGAGGGCAAGCGGCAGATCGGCGGCCTGCGCCTCGCGGGCCGCCCACTCGACCGCGAGCACGCTGCGGGCGCTGTCGTCGATGCCCACAACGACTCGGTCGCACTGCCCGCCCACGGTTCCTCCTTCCGGCTGCCGCCGCGAATCGCGGACGACGTGCATGGTTCTACTGTGCCGTGCTGGCGGGCGACACACCAGTGGTGACGCGCGTTTGTCAAATCATTTTTGACATGATCAGCGGATGGTGGCATCGAGGCTGGCGAAAGTGATAACCGAGGCGTGCTCGCCGGCCGTCGTGGTGGTGCTGCTGCCACTCGCCGTCGCCTGGCCGGCGACCGGACACCGGATCGGCCCGACCGTGGGCTGGGCGGTCGTGGTGGCGCTGTTCTCCAGCGTGCTGCCGATGGCCTTCATCATCCGGGGCGCCCGGCGCGGCCGCTGGGACGGCCACCATGTGCGCAACCGGGAGGGCCGGCTGGTTCCGTTGTCGCTGGGCCTGGCCAGCACGGCGGTCGGGCTGGTCATCCTGCTGGGCGGCGGGGCTCCGCGCGCCATGGTCGCGCTGGACGGGGCTATGCTCGCCACCCTCATTGGCTGCCTGGTGATCACGCGATGGTGGAAGATCTCGTTGCACGCGGCCGTCGCCTCGGGTGCGGTCGTCCTGCTGGCACTGCTGTACGGACCGTGGCTGTTGTTGTTGGGCGTGCTGGTCGCGTTGGTGTGCTGGTCGCGGACCGCGCTGGCCGACCACACCACGGCGCAGGTGCTGGCCGGTGTGGTGATCGCGCCGGTGCTCGGCGGCGCGGTGTTCCTGCTCCTGCGTTGACAACCGCTGTGTTGACAACCGCTGTGTTGGCAACGGCACCGCCGGCCGTCGTTGACCGGGTATTCGTTGATTGCGCAACGAAATTATGTTGTAACACAACGCGCCGTGAATCGATCCCTCTTGTGTACGCGATCGTGGGGGCGACAGAGATGGTGCGTCGATTGTGAGTCCCGGCCGAGGAACCGCATTGGTGTTGGGGGCGAGCAGCGGGCTGGGCGCGGACGTGGCCAGCCGCCTCGCCGGCCTGATGTCCACATTGTTCGTGCACGGCGCGACTGTCGCCGAGGTGGCACGCTTACGGGCGGAAGTCGCCGAACGCGAACGATCATGTCGAGTGGTGCCGGTGAGCGCGGATTTCGCGAGTTTTCGGGACACCAGGGAAATGATGCGCCGGTGCGCGGTCGCCTCGGACGGCCTGGACATGATCGTGAACGCGGTGGAACGGCTGCCGCCGCAGTCGTTCGTGGTCACCGAGGACGGCAATGAGCTGACCTGGCAGGTGAACTATCTGGCGCCCGCGCTGGTCGTGCTCGGGCTCGCGCCGCTGCTGCGGGACAGTCCGGACGGCCGGATCGTGCAGGTGGTCCGCGACCAGCACCGGATCGGCGTGCCCAGGGCGGACGACGCCGAGCGCCGCGAGCGATACCAGCCGGTGTCCGCCTACACCGACGCCAAACTGGCGCTGCTGACGTTGAGCCGGGCACTGGCCGGTCGGCTGCGCGGCACGTCGTGCCGGAGCATCAGCATGCAGCCGGCCGGGGTGGACACCGGCTTGGCACCGGCGCCACTGTCCCGGGGGCTGATGGTCGACGCGGTGCTCTACGCGTGCACCAGTCCCGGCGTCCCCAACGGCGCGTACCTGCGCGGTCGGTGGTCGCATCCGCTGCCCAGGGCGGCGGGCGGCGCGGCCGGACAGCGCCGGTTGTGGCGGGCCACCTGCGACGCGCTCCGGCTCGACGTCCGGACCGGTCGACCGATGCGTCGGGACGATCCGGTTCGCGGCGTGCTCACCCGAGGTCGGTGATTCGGGGAACCGGCAATTCGGGAACAGCGGGTACGGCATCCTGGTTGCCGGTAGGTGATCAGCCGTTCCGACCTGTTGGGAGCCCACCCGTGGCCGTTCATGACATCAAGCTGCGCACCCTGGCCGGCGAGCCCGCCTCGCTGTCCGACTTCACCGGCAAGGCCGTTCTCGCCGTGAACGTGGCGTCGAAGTGCGGGCTGACCCCGCAGTACGAGGGATTGGAGCGGTTGCAGGAGCGGTACGCCGAACGCGGCTTCTCGGTCGTGGGCTTCCCGTGTAACCAGTTCGGCGGCCAGGAGCCGGGCGCCTCCGATGAGATCGCCACGTTCTGCTCCGCGACGTACGGCGTGACGTTTCCGCTGTTCGAGAAGATTGACGTGAACGGCCCCGACCGGCACCCGCTGTACACCGAATTGACCCGCACCCCCGACACCGAGGGCGCGGCCGGCGATGTGCAGTGGAACTTTGAGAAGTTCCTGATCGACGCCTCGGGCTCGGTGATTGGCCGGTTCCGGCCGCGCACCGAGCCCGAGGACCCCGCTGTGATCGCCGCGATCGAGGCCGCGCTGCCCGCCTAGCGCGATCCGGCCTCGACGACGACTGGCTCAGGCGGCTGGACCGCGGCCGCCTGCTTGCGGGCCATCTTCGACGGCCACCAGTTCCAGCGGCCGAGCAGCACCACCGTGGACGGCACCAGCAAGGTGCGCACCAGGAAGGTGTCCATCAGGACGCCGACCGCGATGCCGAAGCCGACATCCCGGAACTGGCTGCCGCCGCTGGAACCACCGGCCGCGATGGCGAACACCGCGAACGTGCCGGCCAGCACCAAACCGGCCGAGGTGACCGTGGTGCCGGTGGCCGCCAGCGCCTTGGACACCGCCTCGCGCAACGGAAGCCGCTGGGCCTCCTCGCGGATGCGGGTCATCACCAGGATGTTGTAGTCCTCGCCGAGCGCCAGTAGGAACAGGAACATCAGGAACGGCAGGATGAAGGTCAGCCCGCCATCGCCGCCGATCTTCATGAACAACAGCACGGCCAGGCCGAGCGCGGCCAGGTACGACAGCCCGACCGAGACGATCAGGTACAGCGGCGCCACCAGGCTGCGCATCACCAGAGCCAGCAGCAGCCCGATCACCACGATCGCGATCGGCACGACCGTGCGCAGGTCGTTGGTGGACGTGGCGCTCACGTCGTACAACGCCGGAGCTTGACCGGCGACGCCGTGATCGATGGCGCCGATGGTGGTGGCGGCACGGTCCACATCGGACCGGATGTTCGGCACCGCCTGAATCGCGGCGGTGCTGGACGGATCGCCAGCCGTGAGCCCGACCGAGAACTGGACCGTCCGGCCGTCGGCGCTGACGAACTCGGCGGTGGCCCGGTACGCCTGGTAGATCTTCGGCGGCACGGCCAGCCCGACCCGGGGAACCGGCGGCAACTTGTTGGCCGGGCCGAGCTGCTGGTGCAACTGGACCAGCTCGGCCGGGGTGAGCGCGGTGCCGGTCGGATCGAGCGGACCGGACACGCGGCTGAAGTCCGTATTGGACTTGAGCGAGGCGGTGGCGGTGGCCAGCACGTTCGGGTTGTCCCATACCGAGGCCGGTAGCTGGAACAGGATGTTCGTCGGGCTGGCGCTGGTCGACGGGAAGTGCGCGGCCAGCGCGTCGTTGCCGGCGGCCGAGTCGGTGCCGCCCGGCGCCGTGGTGGTGCCGCCGAACCCGGCCGGCTGGTAGGCCAGCGAGGCGATCGCCAGGCCGCCGAACGCGATCAGGCCGACGACCAGCGTCACCGCCGGCCGGCGCACGATCCGCCCGGAGATCCGCCCCCACATTCCGGCTTTGCCCGAGCCGGCGGCGACCTTGCTGGGCCAGAACACCGCGCGGCCGAAGATCGCCAGCACCGCCGGCAGCAGGGTCAGGCCGGCCAGCAGCATCAGGCCGATCCCGATGGCCAGCGGAATACCGAGATTGGAGTAGATGCCGAAGGTGGCCGCGAGCAGGGACAGCAGCGCCGCGATCACCGTGCCAGCGGAGAAGGTGATCGACTCGCCGACCCGGCTGACCGCCCGCACCACCGCGTCCTTGGACGCCAGGCCCGCGCGCATCTCCTCGCGGACCCGGAAGACCAGGAACAGGCCGTAGTCGGTGCCGGCGCCGAGGACCAACACGATCATCATGAACTGGGCCAGGCTGGACACCTTCAGACCGGCGTGCGTCGCCTCGGCCACCAGCGGACCGGCCATGGTGACCACCAGGAACGCCGGCAGCAAGGTGATCAGCGGAGCCAGCAGAGCCCGGAAGATCAGCAGCAGCAACGCGATGATGAAGACGATCGACAGGAGCTGCACCTGGTTGCCGCTGGAGCCGGACTTGGCCTGGGTGTCCACGCTGGTCGCCACCGAGCCGGCCAGGTGCGCCTGCAATCCGCTGGGCAGCGCGACGGTCGACAACGACGAGCGCAGGTCGGTGACCAGCGTCTGCTGGGCGTTCATCCCGCCGCTGGGATTGCTCAGCGTCTGCAACTGCTCGGCCTGCCCGTCCGGCGAGCGACCGAGGTCCTTGACCGTGATCACGCCCGGCGTGCGCTTCAGCGCCTGCTGCAGCTCGCCGATGGCGTCCTGGTCGGCCGTGGTCAGCGGGCCGCCCGGGCGACTGACCACCACCGGCACGGGGAAGGCGGTCGCCTGCTGGAACGGCGCGGCGAGCTGCGCGGCGTGCGTGCTGGGCGAGTTGGCGGGCAGGAAGTCGGTGTTGTTGCTCTGTGTGACGCTGGCCAGCGACGGCAGGAAGGTCGCCGCAGCGACCGCCCCGGCGACCCAGACGACCAGCACGAGCCAGCGGAACCGGACGGCGAACCGGCCGATGGCGGCGAATGCTGCGTGCACGGCTACTCCCTTATGGCTGACAGTGACGTGTGTGTTCCCCGACGTACCCCGGCCCTGACTCGATAAGGCGAGCTTGCCGGACCGCTACTGAGAAGTCGCTGAGAACGAGCCGGCGGTACATCTCAGCAGCCATTAGCTTCGTCACAGCCGAGCCGTTTGGCATCCACCCACGGCCGGATATCGGGTGTACGTCCAGCGCGGTAGGCCGACCGCCGGCTACGCGCTCAGCGGACAGTGGCAGGCGACAGTGGCGGGCAGGCCGAACAGCTCGAACAGGCCGGATCGCTGGCACACCACAACCCGCGGTTACCTTGTCGTAACTGGATTGTCGCGCCGGACCAGCCAAGATCTGCGAGGCTGAGCGGGCAAGGTCCTCCGCCCGGCCCGTGTGCACCGAAGGAATGCGATCGTGGCATCAGCGACCGGCGCGCCGAGCAGCTATCTGCTCGGTCACGCCGAGGCGGAAGTCGACCGGCTGCTCCTGCAGGGACGGCTCTACAACGATCACACCGAACGCGCGCTGCGACTGGCGGGTCTGGCCCCGGGGATGCGGGTCCTCGACGTCGGTTGTGGCCCCGGCGACGTGTCCATCGTGGCGTCCAGGCTCGTCGGCCCGAGCGGCTCGGTGACCGGGGTCGACGCGACCCCGGAGATTCTGGAGTTCGCCCGAACGCGAGCCGCTGACAGCGGGCTGTCCACGATTTCCTTTGTGCGGGCGACGATTCCGGACGTTCCGCTCGCCGGGCAGGTCGATGCGGTGATCGGGCGGCTCATCCTGATGCATCTACCCGATCCGGTCGCGGCGCTACGCCGGTTGGCGACGTCGGTGCGCCCCGGGGGTGTGATCGTCTTCCACGAGTTCGACATCAGCTCCGCGCACAGCGCACCCGAGCTGCCGTTGTTCGGGTTGGTGCGCGACCTGATCGTGCGGTCATTCCGAGGCGCCGGCCTGCCCACCGAGTGTGGCTCGTCGCTCTATTCGCTGTTCCAGCGCGCGGGTCTCCCGGCGCCCCGGCTGACCCTCGGCGCTCCGATGGGCGGGGCCGACGACGTTGACGTGTTCGCCTTCGCGGTGGGTGTGTGGCGCCTGATGTTCCCCGTCGCGCAGCGGTTGGGCCTGGTCACCGACGAGGTGTCCGATGTCGACGGCCTGCTGCCCCGGCTGCGCACGGAAGCCGCCTCCGCCGACGCCGTTGTCACCCTGCCCGCGCTGATCAGTGCCTGGACGACGACGTCATCCGGCTGACCTGGGACTGAGTGCCCTCGGCAGGACTCGAACCTGCGACCAAGCGATTATCAATCAGTTGATTGGATCACTGGTCATTGTCTCGGTTGAGCTGGTTTGACCTGCGATAACACCTGCGAACACCTACGGTGGTCACGGGCTGTTTCGTATGGTTTGGGTCGGGTAAAGGGTGGAGATGATCTCGGGCTGAGGGTGACCACCTGCTGAGTGGTGTGGCGGGCGCGCGCCCCCTGGGCAGGCCCCCGGCCTGCCCACTCTGCCTGACGGCAGGGCCGCAGAGGCTCACGGGTCAAGCACCAATCGCATGATCCCACCCGCCGGCCGATCTCGGTACCGCAGCGCGATTGGTGCTTGAGGCGTGAGGGGTGGCCCGTTACACTGCGCGCCCGCCACACCACGGATCGCACCCGCCCGGTTATGGTGATTTTCTGTCGAATCTCCGGCACTGTTCGTGATGTCGCGCGGGCCGCCGGTCCGCCAGGAGGCGGGCCGACCGGAGCGGAGCGGGAGGGAGAGCCCGCCGGCCGGTTTTGGCCCGCGCGTCCGGCCCGGTCAGGGCCGGCTTGAAGACGTACAGAAAATCCTCACCGAGTCCGCGCGGGTGCTGGGCTGGTGTGGTTCTCGGGTCTGCGCCGGCTTGTGATGGCTGGTTGTGACGAGGATCGGCCGAACGTGTGAACCGGTTGCGAACTCATGTTGAGTCGGGCGAGGATCGGACGTGTGACTGAACTGGTGTTGACGGGCGAACGTCGCGACGAATTGGCCGCGTTGCTGGGTGACGAGCAACGGCTACGTGCTGAGTACCCCAAGGTGTCCGAGTATCTCGATATGGCACCTCGTTTGTCGGGAACGGGTAACAGGGAACTTGATGCTGCGTTTGATCTGCGGTTCGTTCACTACATGGTCGGTGGTAGTGATGTGGACAGCGTGAATCCCTATTGGGACATCGTTGCGCCATCGGTGTTCGAGCATGAGGGTCGGCGTGTGGTGAACGGTGGTCGGCAGACCGGAAGTGCCCGGTTGGCCTATGCGGAGATGATCCTGCAAGCTGTGTACGCCTATGCGATTCCGTCGCCGGAAACCCTGGAGTGGGTGGCTAGATTCTGTGATGGTCAGCCGTTGGTCGAGCTTGGTGCCGGTAGAGGGTATTGGGCGATGCAGTTGGCTCATGCGGGTCTTCAGGTTAGTGCGTACGACCTCGAACCACCCGATCAGGCTGACAACGCGTCATTTCCTCGAACATCCGGGCAACGGGATGTTTGGCACGACATCGGCGGATTGGCCGAGTTTGCGGAGCGAGTGAGTAGCCGAACGGGTCATGTTCTGTTCTTGTGCTGGCCACCAGGTTGGGGTAACAAGATGGCCTCACAGTCACTCAGAGAGTTTCAGGACGTTGGCGGCGAACGACTGATCTTTATGGGGGAACCTAAGGGCGGCCAGACCGGCGATGACGAGTTTTTCGACATGCTGTCGGCGGCCTGGAAAGTGGAATCGTACGATTCTCGATATGTTTCGTGGTGGAACTTGAGTGATGTTGCACAGGGCTGGGTCCGGCGTTGATGCTTGACCAGTTGCCCCAAGAACTAGGGCAACTGGTCAGACATAGGCATGAGTTACTTGTTGACGACGGCGGAAACATTGGGATCGAGAGACATCCGGAATACGAACGCGTCATAGCGGTCTCGCGGGTAGGAAACATCGGATGTCATGATTACTCGGCCGTCGGCCGCGAGAAACTGTTGATGGACGGTCTTGACGAGCTCGCCGGGGGCGGTATCGAGCCATGCTCCGTGCGTTGGTGATGGGATTCGGTCGGCAACCGTCTCTTCGAGAAGTGTCGCGTCTGAGACTCCCGACACGTCTGTCGGCTGGTATGTGTCGGAAATTGAGATTGGTCGGCCATCCTCTGATGCGCGGGTGATCACGTGTTTGATCTGGTCTCCTGCTGACAAGCGGAATATTTCGGCAAGTTCGTCGGTTGCAGGAACTCGCTTTGTTTCGCGGTCGATCTGAATTTCTTGATCGGATTCATTGGCGAATGTTGTTTCGGGATTTTCCATCTGACGTTCGGGCGATACCCTGATGAGGTTTGGGCGATCGGCTACGAATATGCCTCGGCGTCGAACTGATCGCACCAGGCCCTGACTATGTAGCAGTTCGATGGCCTTGCGAACCACGATATCCGATACCTTATTTTTCTCGGCTAGTTCGGCGTAGCTTGGTAGCTGCATGCCGGCTAGAAGCTCTCCACTTCGAATGCGTCGCGCGTATTCGCCTGCGATAGTGACGTATGCGGGTTCTGCCATGGGTGATTCCTTTCGCGTCGTGCTGCCCCTGCGGACAACTATGTCCAGAATATCAAACTGCGTATACGTAAGCCACCGTAGGTTGCGGTCGGTCGCCCGATGGTTGGCGCGGGTGAGGTTGGCCCTGTGGCATCGAGCCTGGGCCCGGCTCGCCGGGACGGACGCGCTCAAGACGTACGAGTGTCGATCTATGTCGAGGTCGTCTCTGCTGGTCAGCAGCCTTTTTCGCGATCGAGCTTGTGCGTATACGAAGTTGCGTATACGCTGGAACTCGTCACCGGTTCCGGTGAGAACAGAAGACGCGAAGAGCCTGGTTGGAGGGCTTGTCATGAAGTTGATCGTTGATACGTCGGGTGTGACGTTCACCGTGGGTCGTGAGGCTGAGGCGCGGACTGATCAGAACGGTGTGCAGAGGCAGGATCGCAACACGAAGTTGCCGATGTGGTCTGTGCAGCTTGTCGCTGTGGATGCGACGGGGGCTGAGGTGATTAACGTGACTTACGTTTCTGAGGAGAAGCCGAAGGTCACGGTTGGTCAGCCTGTCTTCCCTGTTGAGTTGCAGGCGATTCCGTGGGCACAGAATGGTAAGAATGGCACTGCGTTTCGCGCGACTGCGTTCAAGCCTGTCACCGCTGCTAAGGCGTCGGCTTAGTCCTTGCCTCATTTTCCCTGCGGGGAGTGTGAACCCGAGAGTGAGTGTGTCATGACTCAGGTTGTGAAGGATGTCGAGTCCGGTTCGGATGTGCGGCAGATGGAAGATCGGTTGTGGACGGAGTACGTGATTGCGCGGGTCCGTTCCGATGAATGCCAGCGTTTGGCTGACGCTGCTTGGCGTGAGCGTGTGCTGGCGGATGACGAGTCGAAGTGGTCTAAGTCCGACATGTGGCATCACTGTGTGCAGATGTGCGGGCAAGCGCGCGAGGCAGCTAATGCCGCGTATGTCGTGTGGCAGAGGGTGGCTTACCCGATGGGTGGGTTCCCACCGCCGGATGAGGACGAGTCGTCCTCGGAGTAGTTGACGAGTGCGCGGGACCGGGTTGGTTCTTGGCGGTTCCGTCCGGTCCTGCGCTCTCGCTGATCCCTTATCAGAGATCGACTCAGCTTGTTGGAGGGCTGTGTCATGGCTAATCGTACTACTGGTCGCGGCCGTGGTGGTCGCGCTGATGTCATCGAGGTGTTCTCCCCGCGTCGGGTGGGGCCTTGGCACCTGTTGCGGCCGCTGTTTCGCGGTCGTGTCCTGCTGGTCGTCGTCGGCCTGGTGGCCGTGGCGGTGTTCTGGCTCAACGCCGGTCATCATCGGGTCGTGGCCGTGACGGTCGCGGTGGTCGTGGTGGCACTGTTCTTGGCGTCGTTTCACGCGACGTGGTTCCTGGCCGGTCTGCTGGTCCGGTCCCGTGCCGAACTCACCACGGCTGTCGTGGTGGTGCTCTCGGACGGGTGGCTGCGGTCGCTGACTACTGCGGTGTGGGCGGACGCGGTCATGCTCGGTGTTCCGGGTGTGCTGCTGTTGATTCCGGTTACCCGTCGTCTGATCCTCGGGCGATTCTGGTGCGTGTTGGATCGGCATCGCCTGCGGGCGTGCCTGCGGCAAACGAAGGTCCGGACGATGA
>DASZLR010000225.1:0-3145 GCA_035552275.1 Pseudonocardiaceae bacterium
CGAGCCGATTCGGGATCAGGCGCTCGGTCTGGACTCCCAGATGGAGTCCGCGATTCGAAGCTACGAAGCTGTGCTTCGGGAGCAGGGCACGGTGCTGCGCTCGATGCCGGGAATCGTTCGTACAGACGCCGGGCCGGTCGACGGTCCCGGCGATGCCGACCTGCGGCGCAACGCCCTGTTCCGTTCCGTCTACGGCCGCGACCCGGTTTCCGCCAACGACAAGCTGATCGCCCAGGCGGTGGACATGCAGGGCGACGACAGCGGCAATACTGACCCCAACTCACGCGTGGTTGTGCTGCATATCAAGCCGGTACCCGGTGCCGGCGTGGTGTATGGGTCGGCGTTTATCGGCGAGAGTGAGGTGTTTGATCTTCGGCTCAAAAATCCACATGACCACGGTGACCATCGCGGATTCGACCCCAATGCCGACCCGAGTAAATCCAGGGTGTCGTACTATGTCGACTACGAAACCGGGGTCGTAGTGGTGCGACAGAACGCCTCGCACCCCGATTCAGGTCAGGCCGAAGTTGGCGATCCCAGCGTTGGCATTGAACAGGACCCGGCCGGCAAGGTTCGGCTGCACGTGGAGGCCGCGAATCCGCTAGCTCCGCAGGTCGCGCAGGATGGTCACGTTTCGGTGCGCGGCGATCTCGTCATCGATCCGCATGGGGGTAGTGGCCAGGCCAGCGTCAACGGCGAAGTGACCAGGTTCCCGTCCTGGGAGGTCTATCAACGACAGGGAAATGCGGTGCCGACCACGTTGCTGCAGCGCCACGAGAACGACCTGCCAGGTGGCACGGGGCCTGCTTTGGGGCTTCCTCAGCCGACCGTGCCGGTCGGCCAGCATCCGCAGCAATTGGACGCCTGGCGGCAGGACTACCACCCGGACCAAGGACACGAATCGTGGGTGCAGGACGCGCTGCAGTACCCGCTGACTCGCGGTGACAACTTCTTTCAGTATCCAGTCGGTGCGGCTCCGTATCCGAGCGTGAACGGTAGCGGCGCACTCGTCGTTCCAGACGCACACAGGGTCGGTTGATGATGCAACAGCCACCCGGTTGGTATCCGGCACCTCCTCCGCCGGACATTAATCCGCCGCCTCGTCCGAAACGAACGGCCCGAACCTGGTGGGCGGCCGCCGGGGCCGCAGTGATCTTCGCCATGTTGTCCGCGAGTGGACTTATCCTGCTCATCTGGTTTTGGATGCTCACGGTTCCGTTGTTTGTTGTGGTCGTGGCGGTACTCGCAGCGGTTTGTTTTTCGATCACCGGCCGCCATCCGTCGGCGTTGGCATATGGGATCGCTGTGCTTTGCGCGGTGCCGCTGACGGCTGGGTTCATTGTCGGATACTTCGTGATTATCACTCCGCCAGGGTGACCTGGTGGTTGGGTGTCTCTGGGTGTGACCAAACCTTACTGATGGCGGTGCCGCCTCGGATGACCATGCAACAGCCACCTGACTGGTACCCGGCGCCGCCACCGCCGAACATCGGTGGTCCGCCTCGGCCGAACCAGACGGCCCGGACCTGGTGGGCGGCTGCGGGCGTTGGTGTCCTCTTGGCCGGTTTGTGGGCTGGTTCACTTTTCGTGCTGGGGTATGCATGGATTATCGCCGAGCCGGTGTGGATCGTGATCATGTTGGTGCTCGCGGTGATCTGCTTCATCAACGTCCGTCGGTACCCGTCGGCGCTGGCGTACGGGATCGCCGTGCTCTGTTCGATGCCCCTCGCGGTCGGACTGATCGTCGCGCTGCTGATCCTCACCGCGCCGCCGGACGTGAGCTGGTAGCCGAGTGCCACGCCACCACATGACCCGGTAAGTGGCGGTGCCGGGGTACCCTGACGGGGCAAGTCGTAGAACCTGTGCGGGAGAGTTCGGACGCCGTTGGTCGACGTCCGGCGCCGAAGGAGCAACTCCTCCCCGGAACCTCTCAGGCGGCCAGGACCGCGCGGGTGAGACGCCTCTGGAAAGCGGGTTCGCACGCGCGCGAACCCCGCCGACGGTGCAAGGCCGGTCATCGGCCGAAGCTCTCAGGCGCCCGGGTTCCGGGTACGGACAGAGGGGGAGGGTCGCGCCGGACGTCCGGCGCTCCGACCCCTGCGAACCGGAGGCACGCCGATGACGACCGATCGAATTCCGTTGGCCGCCCTTGAACACGGCACGCCGTTCGCCGACCGGCACATCGGCCCGCGCCCGGACGAGTTGGCCCGGATGCTGGATGTGATCGGTGTCGGGTCGCTGGACGAGTTGGCCGAACGCGCCGTGCCGGCGTCGATTCGCGACCGCGAGCTGGCCGTCACGCTGCCGCCGCCGGCCAGCGAGTCGCAGGCGCTGGCCGAGCTGCGTGCGCTGGCGGCCCGTAACCGCCCGATGGTGCAGATGATCGGTCTCGGCTACCACGGCACCGTCACCCCGCCGGTGATCCGCCGCAACGTGCTGGAGGACCCGGCCTGGTACACCGCCTACACGCCGTACCAGCCGGAGATCTCCCAGGGCCGGCTTGAGGCGCTGCTGAACTTCCAGACCATGGTGGCCGACCTCACTGGCCTGCCGGTCGCCAACGCGTCCATGTTGGACGAGGCCACCGCCGGCGCCGAGAGTATGACCTTGTTGCGCCGGGCGGGAAAATCCCGCTCACCTCGGTTCATTGTGGACGCCGACACGCTGCCGCAGACCATCGCGGTGATCCGCACCCGCGCCGAGCCGCTGGGCATCGAGGTCGAGGTCGCGGACATCGACAACGGGCTGCCGGACGGCGAGTTCTTCGGCGTGCTGCTGGCCTATCCCGGCGCGTCCGGCGCGATCCGCGATCTCGAACCGCTGATCACCGCCGCGCACCAGCGGGGCGCGCTGGCCGCCGCCGCCGCCGATCCGCTGGCGCTGACGCTGCTGCGCTCGCCCGGTGAAATGGGCGCGGACGCGGTGATCGGCTCGACCCAGCGGTTCGGCGTGCCGATGGGCTTCGGCGGCCCACACGCGGGTTATCTCGCCGTCCGGTCCGGTTTGGCGCGACAGTTGCCGGGCCGGCTGGTCGGGGTGAGCACGGACGCCGACGGCGACATCGCCTATCGGCTCGCGTTGCAGACCCGCGAGCAGCACATCCGCCGGGAGAAGGCGACCAGCAACATCTGCACCGCCCAGGTGCT
>DASZLR010000226.1:0-20183 GCA_035552275.1 Pseudonocardiaceae bacterium
GGTGCCGCCCCACCGCGACGATACTGGGAGCCAGACCATGACCGACCCGATCCTGATGTCCGTGGCGACCGCGCTGGCCACCAAGGCGGCGACCGGGCTGTACGAGTTCGTCAAGAACAAGTTCTCCCACCGCGCCGACGACGCGGCCGTGTTGGCGAAGGCGCGGGACGCCAAGCCCGACTCCCCCGAGGTGCACGCGCTGGCCGACGCGCTGTCCCGGGCGACCGCCGAGGACCCGACTTTCGCCGCCGGGCTGCACGCGCAGTGGCAACAGGTGGCGCAGAAAGCCGAGTCCGGCGGGGTGAACAACCAGGTCTCCGGCACTGTGCACGGAAACGTCGTCCAAGCCGGTGACATCACCGGCGGGATCCACTTCGGAGCGTAACCGGCCGCGCACCGCGGAGGGTGCGATCCGATCAATTCGGTCGTACCGTGTAGGTGAACCAGTTTCCTCGACGGCGACCCGCGGCACGTCAGCACGGTGACAGCCGACGCGTCGCGAGCGCACGCCGAACGCGCACGAGACGAGGTGATCGAGGATGGCCACCGCAACCGGTCATGCCGGCCAGATGAGAGTGTCGGTGTGGCACGTCCCGAGGACCCGCGGAGCGACCAGCGGAGCACTGCTGGTGCTGCTGGGCATCTGGGGCGGCCTGATTCCGTTCGTCGGCCCACACTTCGGTTACGCCTACACTCCCAACGCCACGTGGACGTGGACCGCCGGCCGGCTGTGGTTGGAGGTGCTGCCGGCCGCCGCCGCCATCATCGGCGGATTCGTGCTGGCGACCAGCGCCAACCGCGCCATCGGGCTGTGGGCGAGCTGGCTGGCCGCCGTCAGCGGCACCTGGTTCATCGTGGGCCCGTCGCTGTCCCAGCTGTGGGGCGGCGGCACGCCGCAGACCGGCACGCCCACCGCGACCACGACCCTGGGCGCCACCGTCGAGGCGATCGGCTTCTTCTACGGCCTCGGCGCGGTGATCCTCTTCCTGGCCGCGGCGGCACTGGGCCGGTTCAGCGTGGTCGGTGTTCGAGACACCCGCCCGGTCGCAGCGGACACCCCGGCCGCGACCGCGCCGCCCATGGCAGCGCCTGCCACAACGGCAGCGGACCAACCGACTACCGCCATGCCGACGGAACGGCGGCCGGAGGACCCGGAAGCCGGCGGCTGACCGGCGGCTCATTCACCAACGGTGACTCGGTCGGCCGGGCACCCGCGACGCGCCGTGTCCCGCCGCGTGCCGATCTTCGTCGGACCGGGCACAATAACGGCCAATGAGGACCGAGGCACTGTTGGATGTGGACACGGGCGTCGATGATGCCCTGGCGATCCTGTTCGCCGTCCGGCATCCGGCGTTACAGGTGCGCGCGATCACCTGCGTCGCCGGCAACACGAACGTCGACCAGGTGGTGCGCAACACGCTGCGGGTGTTGGACGCCGCCGGGGCGCCGGACATCCCGGTCGCCCGAGGCGCGACCCGGCCGCTGCTCGCCCCCTCGCGCGACGCCAGCCATGTGCACGGCGCGGACGGCATGGCCGATCTCGGCCTGCCGGAGTCGACCCGGCGACCGGTCGCCGAGCACGCGGTCGAGGTGCTGCGGCGGGAGATCCTGGCCGCGAACGAGCCGGTAACGCTGGTCGCGCTGGCTCCGATGACGAACATCGCACTGCTCTTGCGCAGCTATCCCGAGGTGGTCGGCCGGATCGGCCGGGTGGTGTCGATGGCGGGTTCGGCGTCGGTGGGCAACGCCAGCGCGGTCGCGGAGTTCAACGCCTGGCACGACCCGGAGGCGGCGGCGATCGTGCTCGGCGCTGGCCTGCCGCTGACGCTGTACGGTTTGGACGTCTTCTACCGGGTGACCGTGGACAACGACGTCGTCGCCCGCCTCTCTGGCGAGGCGGACCCAGGTCTGCGACTGGCCGGTCGGCTGTTGAACCACCTCGGATCCCTGCCCCGGCGCGGCCGCGGCGCGGTGGGTCCGGCCGGGATCGGCGATGCCGGCGCGGTCTGCTCGGTGGTCGACCCGGACGGCTTGGTCACGCGGCGGCTGCCGGTGCGGGTCGAACTCGCCGGCGCGACGACGCGCGGCCAGACCGTGGTGGACCGGCGGGAGGCACCGGGCGAGGACGAGGTGCACGGACTGCTGCCGCCGGGCGAGTCGGCCGAGGTCGAGGTGGCGCTGGATATCGACGGCGACCGGTACCGGACGCTGTTCCTGGAGACCTTGCGTGGAAAAGCGGTGACGTGACGGGACGCGTGGGCGGTCGAGTATGCGTAGTCGGGTCGCTGAACATCGACCTGGTGACCGAGGTGGCCAACCATCCGGCGCCGGGTGAGACCGTGCGCGGCGCGGGACTGGTGCGCCGGCCCGGCGGCAAAGGCGCGAACCAGGCGCTGGCGGCGGCGATGGCCGGCGCGTCCAGCCGGCTGGTCGGCCGGATCGGCCCGGACGGCGTGCGCTACCGACAGGGTCTGGTGGACCGGGGCGTGGATTGCTCCAATGTGCAGGTCGTGCCGGACCAGCCGACCGGGCACGCGCTGATCGCGGTCGACCGGCGCGGTGAGAACACCATCATCGTGGTGCCGGGCGCGAACGCCGCGCTCACCCCGGACGAGTTGCCGATGGACGTGCTGCGGTCGGCGGATGTGCTTCTGCTGCAACTGGAAGTGCCGATTCCGACCGTGCTGCGGGCCAGCCGGGCAGCCGCCGAAGCAGGGGTTCGGTTGGTGCTCAACCCGTCACCATGGACGGCGCTGTCCACCGAGATCCTCACGTTGGCCGACCCGGTGATCGTCAACGAGCACGAGGCGGACCGGCTGCCGGTGGGCGTCGCGCGTTCGGTGTGTGTCACGCTCGGCGGCGCGGGCGCCCGGTGGGAGGACACGGTCGTGCCGGCGCCGATGGTCGACATGGTGGACACCACCGGTGCCGGCGACGCCTTCGCCGGCACCCTGGCCGCCGCGCTCGCCTCGCACGCCGATCGGAAGCTCGCGCTGCGCGCCGCGGTAGCCGCCGGCGCGCACGCCTGCACCTATGCCGGCGCCCAGGACTGGACTCTCTGACGCGGCATAAGGGAGGCCATCACGCTCGGCCGAAAGGACTACACCGGGACGAGTTCGACCACGCCCGCTCCGCCATTGCCGAACAACTCGCCGCGTACCGGAACTGAAGCGAACCAGTAATATCCCACACTGATCAGGTGACTTGCTTGTGGACGTCGAACTTCCCCAGCCCCCGCCCTCGCTTGACTTTCTCGATGGTCTTTATCAGATCCTAGTTTGGCGGATCCGAGACTATGTGGCAGTCCCCTTGCGCCGGCCCGCCACGACCGTACGCGGCATCGTCCGGCAAGGACTGCGGACAGCTCGGGTCTTCCTGTTTGACGAGACTGATTTCGCAACGTCGGTCGCCGTTGACCTACCGTTGCTGGACTCCGCAGATGAGCAGATTCCGCATATCCGGAATGTCGATATGTTGCGGCAGCTCACCGGGAGTCGGTTCGCCGATCACCGGCCGGTGGCTGACATGGTTGTGGAAGGACAGACCATTCCGGTGTATGACGCTGCCGTCATGGCGAATACTCCGCCGCCGGCGACTCTGCAGACCCAGGTGCACACCACCTTGCTCGGACTGACCGGCGGACCAAGGAACCCCGGTGACCTTACGCCGTCCGCCGATCTGACCTTTGCCGGGTTTCTGATCCTCTCCCCAACCACCGTGCGCTACTACCTCGATTTGGTCGGCGGCCAGATGACCATCGGGATCGATGTTCCGCTGGTTGGCCAGGATGGCAATATCAGAGGGTCCGGAGCGTCCTTCCCGGATATCAAACTACAGGAGCTTTTCGGCACCGGCACTATCAACCGGCTGGAACGCCCAGGTGTCCGCGACGATTATTGCGGCATCGTTTACGACATGTCCGGCTGGATGTGAGGCAGCTGCCGGCCCTCAGTGCAGGCCGGGGATGTGGATCGCGATGTGGTGCTGCTTCAGATAGGTCAACACCAGTAGCACCAGAACGATGATCGCGACGATCCCCAGCACACCGATGCCGCCTTTTTTCCGTGCCATCGGGCCAACCTTCCCGTTCGTCGCAGCCGCGGTACCGTCCACCGACACCGTACGGCAGCTTACGGACGTGTTGTAACAAGCGCCTGACCATCACCGATTCCCCTCCCAGACGGTGTGCATGCGGAGAGGGGCCATGGACGAACAGGTTCGGCCGTATGGCCGTCACAGACAGGCGCGGCTGGCCATGTCCGCTCCGACCGTGCCAGCGATGGCTCCCACGACCAAACCGATCACCAGACCGCCCATCGCGATGCCGCCGGGCGACCCAGCCGCCATTGCGCCGATCGGCGCGCACCTGGACCCACCCCCGCACGCCCCGGCCCGGCTGCGCTCCCCCGCGCTGGGCTGGGAACGGTGGTACCGGCGGGCCGTGATCGCCAGCGATCTCGCCGCCGCCACCGCCGCCGCACTGCTCACCGGCCTCGTGCTCAGCCGGGCCATCGGCGGCTACGCCGGAATCCAGACCATCGGCCACGCGGCGGCCACCGTCTTCACCATCGGCTCGGCGCTGGTGGCCAGCCGGGCCTGGCGGCCCAACGTCCTCGGCCACGGCGCCGAAGAGTTCCGCCGGCTCGGCCGCGGCCTCATGTGGGGCGCGGTCGCCCTCGCCCTGGCGGTCCTGGCGATCGGCGATCACGAGGGCCGGCCCTGGGTTTTCCTGGTCGTCCCGACCGTGGCCGCGCTCGCGATGCCCCAGCGGTACCTGCTCCGCCGCTGGCTGCACCACGCCCGCCGGCAGGGCCGCTGCCTGGTTCCGGTGATCGCCGCCGGCAGCGCGGAGACCGTCGCCGACCTGGTTTCCCGCACCCGTCGCGCGCCGCACCTCGGCTGGCGGATCGAGGCCGCGTGCACCGCCGCCGACCTGTCCGGCCGCGTCGACGGTGTGCCGGTGATCGGCTCGCTCGGCGAGTTGGCCACCCACGTTCGGCGCGGCGGTTACCGGATCGTGGCGGTCACCGCCGATCCCTTCTGGCGGCCCGACCGGCTGCAACGGCTGGCCTGGGAACTGGAGGACACCGACGCTGAACTGGTCGTCGCGCCGATGCTGATGGACATCGCCGGGCCACGGCTGCACGTCAGCGGTGTGCTCGGCATGCCGCTGCTGCGAGTCAGCGCGCCCGCGTTCACCGGCGCCCGCCGAGTCGCCAAGGAGGTCATGGACCGCCTCGCCGCGCTACTGATGCTGATCGCGCTCGCGCCCGCGCTGCTGCTGATCGCCGGCCTGATCCGCGCCGACAGCCACGGACCGGCGCTCTACCGGCAGCGGCGGATCGGCAAGGACGCCGACGGTTTCACCATCCTGAAATTCCGCACCATGATCGTGGACGCGGACGCCCGACGGTCCGAGTTGCGCTCGGCCAACCAGGGCGCCGGCCCGATGTTCAAACTTCGGCGCGATCCCCGGATCACTCGAGTGGGTGTAGTGCTCCGCCGGTTCTCACTGGACGAGTTGCCGCAGCTGATCAACGTGCTGACCGGCCGGATGTCGCTGGTCGGGCCGCGCCCGCCGCTGCCGGAGGAGATCGCGGCGTATGGTCCGGAAGCACGCCGGCGATTGCTGGTCAAGCCGGGCATGACCGGGCTGTGGCAGGTCAGCGGGCGCAGCGACCTGCCCTGGGAGGAGACGGTTCGGCTGGACCTGCGGTACGTGGAGGACTGGTCGCTGGCGCTGGACGCGCTCATCCTGTGGAAGACGGTCCGGGCGGTGGTCCGCGGCCGAGGTGCCTACTAGTGCAGGGTGACCGCATGCAGCGTGACCACAGTTCGGGTGACGGCTGATGCGGTTGCTGCCCGACGAATGGGTCCGCGCGATGCGGACGTATCGCCGCCGGGTGGCCGTCGTCGTGGTGTTGGGCTGCGGTCTGCTCGGCATGCTCGCCGGATTCACCATCGGCTCGGCCGGCGGCCCGAGCTACCGCAGCACCGCGACCGTGGTGTTCACCGCCGTGCCGGCGGATGGCCGGGGCCAGTTGAGCACCGAGGCCCGCTACGTGGAGACGAAGGCGAACACCTGGGCGGCGCTGGCGGCCAGCGGCGAGGAACGTCAGCGGGTCGTCACCCGAACGGGTGGAATGTCCGGCGCGACGATCAGCGCCGTCGCGCTGGCCGGCACCGAGATGATCGACGTGACCGTCACTGGGCCGACCGCGACTGCCCTGCCCCACCAGGCCACTACCGCCGGCCAGGTGCTGATCGGGTTGGTCACCGCCCTGGAAACGCCGCCGGGGACGGCCACCAGCAAGGTGTCCGGCGCGCTGTCGGCCGGCGGCGGTCCGGCGGTGAGCGAGCGAGCCGGCTGGGAACGCTGGTCGGCGGTGCTGGGCGGAGTGCTCGGCCTGCTGGTCGGCTGGCTGGGTTGCACGCTGATCCGGCCCGGCCGGTGGACCCGGACGATCGACACCACCGCGCCCACCCCGCTGCCCGCCGGCGCGGCCGCGTCCTCGGCTGCCGTCGCCGAGCAGATCCGCACACTCGCCCGGCAGGCCCGCACGCCGCGTGGCCTGGTCGTGCTCGGCGCGCTGGTGTTCGCGGTGGCCGGCTACGGCGTGACCGGTTCGGCGCTGCCGCCGCTGATCGTGGTGCTGGCCGCCGGAATCGCCGGTGTGCGAGGCGATCCGCGCTGGTCGGCCGCCGCGCTGCTGCTGTTGGGGCTGACGGTGTTGCCGGACAAGGTCGAGTTGGTCCGGGTCGGCCCGATCACCCCGACGGTCAACGAGGTCGCGCTGGTCCTGGCGCTGCTCGCGGTGCTCCCCCGGCTCGGCTCCGTGCCGCGCCGAAGGTCGGCGGTCACCGGGCCGCTGCTGATCGTGCTGGCCGCGATCGCCGTCGGGATGGGCGTGGGTCTGCTGCGCCACGGCGAGTTCTCCGAGATCAGCGACACCGTCCGGGCGATGCTGATGATCCTCGGATTCTTCGCGATCCGCCGCGCGTTCACCGGCCACCTGCCGCAGCTGATCGCCATTCTGCTGCTCGGCGCGGCGGCCGCGAGCACGGTGGAGCTGCTGTCCGCCGTCGCCGGTTGGGACCGGCTGTTGGTCGACGTGCGGGATCAGGTGGTCACCGGCACGGACCTGTCGCAGGTTTCCCGGTTGGCCAGCCCGGTGCTGCCGCTGTGGGGGCCGCTGATCATCCTGATGGTGTCCGGAACCGTGCCCCGCCGCCCGCGCTGGCTGTGGCTGCTGCTCATCGCGCCGGGCGTGCTGCACGTGGTGCTGAGCTTCAACCGGTCGACGTGGACGCCGCTGCTCGGCTGCGTGATCTTGGTCGCGGCGGTGTGCTACGGCGGTCGCGGGGTGCTGCGGCGGGCGCTGACGCTGGGGGTGTTGGGGGCGCTGCTGGTCGGGCTCGCCGGCAGCGGACTGTTCGGCGCGACCGGTGTCGCGGTCTCGCAGCGGGTGACCAGCGTGGTCACCGGCAGCGCGCTGGACGAGGACAGTCTCGCCGACCGGCTGCGCGAGGACACCGCCGCGATGCAGACCCTGCGCGACGATCCGCTGCTGGGCACCGGTATGGGCGTCGCCTACGGCGGCCAGCTGATCTCCTACGACAATTTCTACAACATCACGGTGGTCACGCCCAGACCCTGGATTCACAACCAGTATCTGCGGATCTGGCTGCTGATGGGCGTTTTCGGGGTGGTCGCGTTCGGACTGCTGATGGTGCGGGTGATCGCGCTGGTCACCCGATGTTGGTCGCTGCGGGTGCCCGGCGCGGGCCTGGTCACCGCCGCCGGGCTGGGTTTGGCGTGCGTCGCGGCGCAGGCGATCCTGCAGACCAATCTGGTGGACCGCTCCTCGGTGCTGACCGTCGCGGTGCTGCTGGCGGTGCTGGTGCTCGCGGCGGAATGGGACCCGGCCGACGGGACGCTCGTGGCCAGTGCCGACGCCGAGTGGGAATTGCCAGCTTCGGCCGGGATGATGGTCCCATGAAGTGGTTGTGGGCGGTGCGCTGGCGGCGATGGGTGATCGTCGTCGGCTTCGTCGTCGGCGCCGCCGGCGGCTGGTACGGCTACCACCACGAGATCACCGCGCCCTACACCTCGTCCTCGCAGGTGCTGATCAACGGCCGGTTCTCCGACAATCAGGTGGACAGCGCCTACACCGCCGACCAGTACGTGGACCAGCGGATGTCCACCTACGCCGAGATCGCCTCGTCCGAGCAGGTGGCCGGGCCGGCGGCGAAGGTGGTCGGCGTCGACGCGGGCACGCTGGGCGGCGACACCACCGCGACCGTCCAGACCGACACCACGGTCATCACCCTCGCGGTGACCGGAACATCGCCGCAGGCCGCCTACGCGAACGCCACGGCGGTCACGAATTCGTTCGTCACCGCGATCACCGCGCTGGAGACGACGCCGGGCAGCGAACCACGGGTGGCGCTGTCGGTGATCACCGATCCAGGTGTGCCGCCGGCGCGGGTGCTGCCGGTACTGCCGGTGTGGATCATCGGCGGGGCGCTGTTGGTGCCGATACTGGCGTTGCTGATCGCGGAACTGGTGCGCTGGCTGTATCCGCGATGGACCACGCCCGGCGAGGACCGGCCGGCGAGGCGGACCGTGGTTCCGGCCCGCCCCGAGCCGATCAAGGCCGAACCACCGCCGGCATCCGGGCAGCCACCGAAACCAATGCCCCCACCGGCGCCGGCTCGGCCGGTCCGACCGCCCGCCGCACCACCGACCACTCAATCGGCCGAGAACGGAACCCGGAAGGTCGAGCGGGAGGACGAGACCGCCCGGCTGGGACCGGTGCCGGAACCGCCGCGCTGGCCAGCGCCAACCCAGTCAACCCAGCCCGCACCGCCCAACCCGTCGACTCGGGGCACCGCGCGGCCGTCCCGATGAGTGGCCGGATCGGCTCCGTGCGGGTGCTGATGGTCGGCTCCGATCCGGCTGGACGCGGCGGTATGTGCAGCGTCGCGTCGGCGCTGCTGCGGGAATCGGCGCGGCCCGGTTTCCCGGCCGATATTCGTTACGTGCCAACGCATCGCAATGGCTCGGCGGCCGGTCGGCTGGCGGTGTGGTTGTCCGGTTCGGCGCGAGTGTTGGCGCTGTTGGCCGCCCGCCGGGCCGACGTGCTGCACGCGCATGTGTCCGAGCGTGGCAGTGTGCTGCGCAAGGGATTGCTGGTGCTGGCCGCTGCGGCGCTGCGGGTGCCGGTGGTACTGCACTGCCACGGCGCGGAGTTCTTGCCATTCTACAGTGGACTGCCGCGCCCGCTTCGGTCGATCGTCGGCTGGCTGTTCCGCCGCGCGGACCGGTTGGCGGTGTTGGGGCGGTCCTGGCGCGAGGATTACGTTCGGCTGGTCGGGGTCGACCCGAAGCGGGTGGTCGTGGTCGGCAATCCGGTGTCATTGCCAGGTTCCGCGCCAGAACCGGCAGCCGATTCGGCCGTCATGCGGGTGTTGTTCCTCGGCCGGTTCGGTGCCCGCAAGGGATCGACGGACGTGCTGACCGCGATCGGCGCGCTGCCGGCCGAAAGCCGGGCGCTGGTGCGGCTGCGGATGGCCGGTGACGGCGAGTTGGCGCGGACTCGCGTGCTGGCCGAAGGTCTGCGGGACGCCGGAATCGACGTCGAGGTGTCCGGCTGGCTTTCCGCTGACGAGCGGGACGTGGCGCTCGCCGAGTCGGATGTCTTTGTGCTGCCCAGTTTTGACGAGGGCCTGCCGCTGGCGTTGCTTGAGGCGATGGCCTGGGGGTTGGCGCCGGTGGTCAGCCCGGTGGGCTCGATCGGCGAGGTGGTGCGGGACGGGGAGAACGGGCTGCTGGTGCGGCCGGGCGACGTCGCCGGCCTGACGGCGGCGCTGCACACGCTGATCAGCGAACCGGATATCCGGGCCAGGCTGGGGAAAGCCGCGCGGGTCGCGGTTGAGCCGTTCGACGTGTCCCGCTACGCCGATCGGCTGGCCGCGATGTGGTGTCGGCTGGCCGGCCGGTGAGCCGACCAGCCGACACCCGGCACGATCGCTACGACGACTGCGCCACGAATGTCTGGTCCGGACCAGCGTCCAAATACCCTCCGCTGCTGGAAATTCTCACCTGGTAATGATAGGTAGTTCCCGGCGTCAGACCGGTCGATTCGTAGGAGAAGATCGCCCGGCCGGTCGAATCGGCTGTCACGTTCAGCGCCGGCGAACTCGAGCCGTAGCCAGTTGTGGCACCGAAGGCGATGGTGACGGTCCCCGAGGTCGACGGGTCGAAGAACACCGCTCCGTACACGATGGTGTTGCCCACGCCCGGTTGTGCGCTCGTGTACGCCGGGCCGACACCGTTGACGACAAACGTCTGGTCCGCCGTCACCGTGGCGCCATTGGCATCGGACACGTGCATTCGATAGTGATACGAGGTTCCTGGCGTGGCGTTCGGGAACTGGTAGGAGAACAGATCATTGTTCCCCGCCGGAAATGGCGTGTACGTCGACGTGCCGTAGGACGCCGTTGTCCCGTATTCCAACCAGCCGAATCCGGCCACGCCGTTGAGATTGGCGTTGACCGCGACATATGCGTTGGTGGTGCCACTGCTCGTGCCGGCAATGGTGGTCGCCGCGGTCGGCGGTCCGCCGGTGATCGTGGTGCCGAAGGTGCAGTCGCCGAGGATATTGCTGTACAGGGGCTGCATCCAGAAGTTCGTCCCGTTGAGGTTGACGTAGTTGGGCAGCAGGCTGGAGGTGCCGCAGTGGTCGCCGACCTCGTTGTAGCCACCGCCGCTCGGATCATTCCAGGAGTTCTGTATCGGGTCCGTCATGGCCTCGGCCAGTTCGTGACCCTCGGCCTGATTGTAGACATTCAGGCTGCCATCGCAGGAGGCGTAGAACAACCCTTGGAACGGCACATCGGAATAATGCGAGTCATACCCCGCGCTGTGAAAGGACGAGCGACAGGTGACGGTCGGCGGCAGCGCCACCACGATCTGGCTGTTGATCGACTGGGCCAGCACGAAGTGATACGCGGCGTTCAACGCCTCCTGGCCGATCTGGGTTCCGGTAGGATTGGTCGGCGCCGTCGAGCTGTCGTTCCAGTAATTCTGATAGATATTCGCCTGAGTGCCCGCGCCATACTGGGCCAGGGTGTCCAGCCAGGGCGTGTTGCCGACGTGCTGCACCAGGCTGATCAGGTCGTCGTGCGCGCTGAACGGATCGGATGTCCAGTCCCAGAAGACCACGTAGATCTTGGGCGCCGTCTGCGCCAGGCCGCCGCCGCTGCCGGGCAGCTCCGGCCCGCCCGGGATCGCCGCGTTCGCGACGCCGGCGACGCTCACCGCGCCAAGCATGACCGCGACCGCGACGAAAAGTCGCAAAAGCCATTGCCGAGAAATATGTCTTGATCTGTCGGATACGCGCGCAGATAATCTAAATCTAGACACGTGTGACCACCTTTGAGATATGATAGTCGACTTCCCCGTGGGGCTCCCACCCCATTTCGGACCGTCTTCGACGGCCGACAAACAGCCTGCCGTGTTCGACAGCTCGAACGCAATCTACTTGTGAGTAGCTTCACATCCGGACGAAAACCGTAACAAAATCAGCCTGTTTGCGATTCGATACTCGCGTAATCAACCGATTACGAGCGGTGCCAGTCGATATTTTCCCGGGTGATGACCAATGGGTCATTCATCAGTTCCGTGGCGTGCTGGTCGTCCACCAGTTCGATGATCGTGTTTCCCCAGCCGTGCCAGCAGTCGAAGTAGGTGATCGCCGGATAGTTCTGCCGGACGCGATCGAGGATCGTCCGGGTGTCCCACCTGCCGTTGGTCTGCGTGTTCGGTCCGCACTCGCCGTAGCCCAGCGGTTTTCCGGCGGCCAGAATGTCCTGGTAGTCGGTGTGGTCGGCCTGGCCGGGCCGGTCCCCCAGCCACAGCAATTCGTCGTCGTAGCAGGTCGGCGCGATGACGTCGACGTAGTCGCCGCCGGGGTAGTACTGCATCATCGGGCCGTCCCAGGACGCACACGGCGAATGCGCCCACAACACGTTGTGCAGGCCGCGGGCGCCGGTGATGAAGTGAAACAGATCCTGGTACAGCTCGACCAGATGTGTCTGGTGCGTGGTCATGTCCTGGCCCCACCAGAACCACGAGCCGTTGTTCTCGAAGAACGGCCGGAGGATCACGACCACGCCGGCCGACGCGAGCTGTTCCAGCGCATTGGCGAGCCGGTTGCGCTGGCCGAACCACTGGTCGCGGGCGGCGCTGGCCGGCGCGTCGGACAGCAGTTGCCGCAGGTCGGGCTTGGCGATCTTCTCGTTCGGCACCCACGCCGAGTTCACCCCGCCGGCCGGGTTCCACGGGTCGGTGGCGTGGAACTCCATCGTGACCAGCCCGCCGGCCCGCCAGTGTTCGATGAGCACCGGCGGAATGCCGGCGTTCCACAGATCATTGAAGCCGACCCCGATCAGCGCCGGGTGCTGCCCGGTCAGGGTCGCCAGACGCTGCACGTACTGCTGGTAGCCATCGGTCGCGTCGGCGGGGATCTGCTGGCCGGTCACCAGCTTGTGCGTCGTCCGCGCGCGTAGTCCACGCAGCCAGTTCAGCAGGGTGCGGGCGTCCGCGGTGGCGTGCGGGTCGGCGGGCGCGGCCGGTGGCAGCGGGCCGCCCGGGTTCGGCGACGGCACACTGGACAGCAGGCTGGGCGTGGCGCCCGCGAAGGGAGCCGGTGTCGCGATGGCGTGGCCGAACCGCCCGACAGCGACCAGCGCGCCCGCCCCGACGGCAGCCAGACCGAGCCCGCCGGCGAGTTGCCCGAACGCGCGTCGGTTCACCGGCACAGTATGGCCGCCTCGGCAGGTTGGCACCCGAAATACACGAGACCGCGTTCGTTTCGTTGCGCTGCCGCCTCGCCGAGACCGTCACATCAGGCCCGCGTCCACGCGCGCACGGTACGGTTACCCCGTGAGCAGCACCGATCCAGGTCAGGGACGGCCTGCCGACATCCGGTTCGTCTCCCTGCGCATGACGAACTTCCTGTCGTATCGGTCAGCCACGCTCGACTTCGGCGACTTCACCGCGCTCGTGGGGCCGAACGGTAGCGGCAAGTCGAACGCCATCTCCGCCCTAAGGCTACTTCATGACATACCCACCCATGGCCTGCCAACGGCGATCAGCCGGCGAGGCGGTTTTGAACAGCTTCGATTTCGAGATTCGGAACGTAGTTACGATCCGTCGATCCGTCTAGAGTTCAAACTTGACTCGAGGCCGACCTCGTTCTACGAACTAACGCTGCGCTCAATTATTGGCAATCGATACGAAGTCGCACGGGAAAGCGCACGAATTTTTCATGGCGGCTCGGAGCTTGGATTTACTTCAACCGAAGGCATTGTCTCGTGGCACGAGATTTCCGAAACGTCTCGACGTGATGGTAACGGCCGCGTGCCGCCCGGACAGAGCGTTGTCGCACAGGCCGGAATGCGCTCCTCTTACCTTGTAAGCGAGATCTTTCAGGCAGCACAGACACTCGAAATAAACCCGTCTCAAGTCGGTGAGCTACAAGAGCCTTCTTCCATTCGAGAGTTTGAGCCTGACGGATCCAATGTGGCGACCGCACTCGAGAATCTGACACCTGACGCCCGAGCTGAACTAGCACAGCTTCTGGCCACGATCGTTCCGGGAATAATCGATGTTGACACCGAGCATGTAGCCGACAGGGTTGCCATCATGTTCGCCCAGGACACCGGCAATAGCCGCCAGTGGTTCTATTCAAAGCAGATGTCAGACGGGACGCTCAGGACATTCTGTATTCTAACAGCAATGCTACAAGATCCACGGCCGGTTCTCCTGGTCATCGAAGAACCGGAGATCGCTATCCACCTCGGCGCGCTTCAGACCCTCGTAGAGATACTGCGCAGCCGCTCAGGAACCGCACAGACCGTCATCACGACACACAGCGCCGACGTTATTGATTACCTGGACATCGACGACCTCAGAGTGGTGTGGGCGGAAAATGGCCAATCCAAGATAGCGCCGATCGCGGACCACACGCGTGAGCCAATCCGCAAGGGGTTGATAACGCCGGGGGCTTTGCTTAGGGCGGATGCATTGGATCCAGCTACATGACCGCACAGCCTGACTCGCCCCATATCGGCCTTGTGGTTGAGGGACCTGGCGACCGGGAAGCGGTTCCGGTCCTCCTTCGCCGTTACTTGGAACTCCATGGCGTGTACGGAGACCTGCTCGGCAAGCCAATACCGTGCAACGGCCGTGGTCGGGCCACCGTCGCGAACGGAATCGAGGGCTATGCCGCGACCGCTGCGGCACGTCCAGGATGCCGGGCGGTGCTCGTGATCCTCGATAGCGACGACGACGCGGTATGCAAGCTCGGCCCCGAACTTGAACAACGCGTCAAGCGGGTCGTCGGCGTACCAGTTGTCATTGTGCTCGCCGAGAAGTGCTATGAAGACTGGCTCTATGCCTCGGCGGAGACCCTTCAGATCGGCATAAACGTCCACATCCCTGATCGGCGCGGACAGGTCGCGATCAGGATGGCGATGGGCACCAAGTACATCAAACCGGTCTGGCAACCGAAGCTGACTCATCGTGTGGACCTGAAGTTGGCCCGGCAGCGCAGCCACAGCCTTAACCGCCTCTTCGAGAAGTTCGACAAGCTCCGCGAGGCTGTCGACAGCTCCTGACAGCAGGCATTCACCCGATCGAGTGGCGGGAATTCGGCTTTGTATTTGCATCAGGAAGATCATGGTGTAAGCAAAAGCTGAATGGAGGACCGGATGCCCCAACCGCCCAACAGGCCCAGGCTCATTCAGCGACGGCTGGCCAAGACGCTCAGGCGGATGCGCGAGGAAGCCGGCTTGACACAAGAAGAGGCGAGCGTGCGGATGGAGTGGTCGAACAGCAAGCTCAGCCGCCTTGAAAACGGCGAGACGCGCATCGACATCCACTGGGCGCGCAGCCTGCTCGACCTCTACGACATCGCCGGACCGCGCGCCGACGACATGATGGAACTCGCCAGGGACGTCCTGCGGCCAGGCTGGTGGAAAGCCTATGGCGCCAGCGACAAGGGCTATGTGCCGTTGGAAGACGACGCCATGGCCGTTTCGGACCACCAGGTGATGCTGATTCCCGGCCTGTTGCAGACCAAAGACTACGCCCAGCGGCTGTTGCGCAGGGCCGGCAATCCGAACCGCCGCAGGATTGCCAACGATCTCGCGGTCCGGATGCGCCGGCAGGAACAGCTGGCAAACGAACGCCCGCTCAAGCTGCGCGCGGTGATCGAGGAACACGTGCTACGCCGAACGGTCGGCGGCCAATCGGTGATGCGTGCCCAGTTGGAACATCTCATCGAGGCCGCCGCACTGCCCACCGTCGAGCTCCGAATCATGCCCAGCGCAGTCGATATGCACGACGGCATAGAGGGGGCGTTCACCGTCCTGGAATACGAATACCCGGAGGATCCGGACCTGGTGTACCTCGATCACTGTGCCGGATCGATGGCGATGGAGAAACCGGACTACGTCGGTGCCGGTAAGGTGACGTTCGACAGCCTGTGGGATGCCGCGCTGGACGAGCCGGGCTCGCTGGCGCTGGTCCGGCGGGTGATCGACGAGGTATGGAGCGTGGAATGATCGATCGGACGGACACCGTGGACCTCTCGGATGCGGCGTGGCGGAAGTCCAGTCGCAGCGGCGGCAGTACCAACACTAACTGTGTGGAGATCGCTCGGGTCGGCCCGATGACTGCCGTGCGGGATTCCAAGAACATCGCCGGTCCGGTGCTGGCGTTTCCCTCCCCTACCTGGGCCGATTTTCTCAGCCGGGCGAGCTGAGCTAGCGATGGCAGCCTCAGTCCTGGTCACCGGCGCGTCATCGGGGCTGGGGCTGGCCACGGCGACTGAACTCGCCGCTGCCGGTCGCCACGTCGTCCTGGCCTGCCGCAGCGTCGAGCGCGGCGAGGCCGCCGTCGCCTCGATCCGACAGCGCACGCCGGACGCGAGCCTGGAAGTCCTGCAGGTGGACGTCGCCTCGCTGAAGTCGGTTCGGGCGGCGGTCACGACACTGCTCACCAGCTCGGATCGTCCGCCGCTGCACGACATCGTCTGCAACGCCGGTATTCAGATTGTCGACGGCGTGCAACGTTCCGTCGACGGCTACGAGTTGACCTTCGCCACCAACCATCTCGGCCATTTTCTGCTGATCACCGGCCTGTTGGACCACATCGTGGAGCCCGGCCGGATCGTGCTGGTGTCCAGCGGCACCCACTACGGCCCGCCGCGCTCGGCCGGTTTCCCCGGACCACGCTGGGCCGATCCGCGCGAACTCGCGGACCCGGCGGTCGCGGAGCGCGATCCGTCCGCCCGCGCCGGCCGAGTCCGCTACGCCACCTCCAAGCTGGCGAACATCTACGTCGCGCACGAACTCGCGCGTCGGTTGTCCGGCCGCCAGATCACCGTCAACGCCTTCGATCCTGGCCTGATGCCGGAAACTGGGCTGGCCCGCGACTATCCGCCATGGATGCAGCGGATCTACCTGCGCGCGGCGCCGCTGTTGGTCCGCGCGCCCGGCGTCCAGTCGGTCGAGCGTTCCGGTTCCGATCTCGCCTGGCTGGTCACCTCGGACGAGGTTGCCGGTGTTTCCGGGTCATATTTCCTCGGCCGTCGCCAACGGCCCAGCTCCCGCGAATCCTACGATCAGGATCGAGCCGGCGAGCTCTGGCGGATTTCCGAGGAACTCGTCGCGGATGCCTGATTCAGTTCTGTTCGTCGGCCTGTGCACGCTCGATGTCATTCAGCTGGTCGACCGCGTACCAGCGGCCAATGAGAAACTTACCGCTCGACGGCAGACCATCGCGGCGGGCGGGCCGGCCGCGAATGCGGCTGTCACCTGTAGCGACCTCGGCGGCCGGGCGACCCTGCTCACCGGCATCGGCTCGCATCCGTTGACTGCCGGTATTCGCCAAGACCTTGCCGCACATGGGGTTCAGGTCCGCGATGTGGACTCGGATCGAGCTGACTCGCCGACCGTATCGTCCATTATGGTCACTCAATCGACCGGCGAGCGGGCAGTTGTCTCCACCAACGCGGCGGGCCGCGACGTGCTTGTCCCCGACGATCTTGACGCGCTGATCGCCGATGCCGCCGTGGTGGAATTGGACGGGCATCATCCGGCGCTCGCGCGGGCCGCCGCCGAACGTGCCGACGACAACCAGATTCTGCTCTTGGACGGCGGAAGCTGGAAGCCCGGCACGGAGGATCTGTTGCCGTATCTGGATATCGCGGTGTGCTCGGCGGATTTCCATCCACCGGGAGTGTCGGGTCAGCGCGACACAGTGAAGTTTCTGCTCGACGGCGGTGCGCGGTACGCCGCGATCAGCAACGGGCCGGAGCCGATCATCTGGCGGACGTGGGACGACAGCGGCGAAACAACCGTGCCGGCCGTCGAAGTCGCGGACACGCTCGGCGCTGGGGACGTGCTGCACGGCGCGTTGGCCTACGCGCTGACGAGGAGTCGCTCGCTCGACACCCCGATTTTCGTCCGGGCGCTCGCGTTCGCGGCCGAAGTCGCCGCGAACTCGTGTGCGTCCTTCGGCACACGCGGGTGACGTCGCATCGTGGCGATCACCGACCCGCCGACAGTCCGTGCATGTTAGTATCAACATGAACGAATCTCGTTCATGTTGATGTGATTTGATACGGTTGCGACATGACTGAACCACTAGGCAAGCCGACACGTCTGCTGGACCGGGACCGGGAGTGGGCCCAGCTGCGCGAGTTTGTAGATGGTCCTGCGGAGCAGCTTCGGCTGGCGATTGTGTCCGGCCGGCGCCGCAACGGGAAATCCTTCCTGCTGGAGGCATTGACCGAGGCGGTCGGCGGTCTGTATCTCACTGCGGTGCAGGAAGAGGGCAGGGTTCTCGCGTTGCAACGGTTCAGCGCGGCGATCGCCAGCCATGCGGGAGTGCGGCCTGGCGCATTGCGGCTGGACGGCTGGCAGGATCTACTGGCCACCGCTTTGGACGTGGTCAACCGGGCGCAGGGCGCGTCGTTGCTGGTGATCGACGAATTTCCCTATCTGCTACAGCACTCCCCGGAGGTACCCGGATTCCTACAGCTGCTGTACGACCAGTCGCAGTCCGGGAAGGCGCCGGGCGGGCGGATCGTGTTGTGTGGGTCCGCGATGAGCGTCATGAGTGACTTGCTGTCAGGTACCAAGCCGCTACGTGGCAGAGCGGTACTGGACCTGCGACTGCCTGCTTTTGACTACCGCACCGCGCGCACCTACTGGGGCGTGGCGGACCCGGCCACGGCGCTGCTGGTCGACGCGGTTCTCGGGGGTGCGCCCGGCTACCGGCCGCTGGCGTCGGACCCGTCCCCCCAGAATCCGCAGGAGTTCGATGGCTGGGTCATGCGCACGCTGTTGGATCCAGGGCGTGCCTTGTACTCGCGGGTCGAGGCGGAATTCCTCCTCCGGGAAGATCCACGGATCACCCACCGCGCTGTCTACTACGACCTGCTGTCCGCAGTGGCCCGGGGCGCCTCGACCCCATCGAAGATCGGGGCCTTGTTGGAGAAACAGCGTTCGGCCGTGGTCGCGCCCCTTGAAGTGCTGGAGTCAACCGGTTATCTGCGCAAGGAACAGGACTTGCTCAAGACCCGAAATCCGGTGATCACCGTCGCTGATCCGGTCATTCGGTTCAATCAGCTCATCACGCTCCCGCTGGTTGACCTGGTCGAACACGGACGAGGGAGTACGGCGTGGCAGGACTCCAGGCCGACCTTTCACTCCAAGATTCTCGGCCCCCACTTCGAGGAGACCGCGCGGGAATGGACTCGCTCCTTCGCCTTCGATGAAGCTCCGCTACGAATCGGCGCGGTCGGCGCGGCCGAGATCGCCGATCCGACCGGCCGCACCAAGCATGAGATCGACGTCATGGCACTTGCTCCAGGCGATCGTCCGCAGTCCTCTCATTCCAGAATCGCTCTGGTGGGCGAAGCCAAAGCTACCCAACAGCCACGCGGGATGAGGGACGTGGAACGCCTTGAACGTATCCGGACTTTGCTCGCCGACCAGGGCCACTACTCCGGTGACGCCGTCCTCGCCCTCTACTCCCTTCATGGCTTCCAACCCGATGTGCTCCAAGCTGCCTCGCACCGACCGGATCTGCTGTTGGTTGATATCAATGCACTCTACGGGGACGGCCCGGTACGCGGCGGCACTCGATGAAATGAGCGACCGCTTGCTGATCACGCCAGTCATCCAGTTGTGGACGGACGCTCGCCTTCGCGGCCGAAGTCGCCGCGAACTCGTGTGCGTCCTTCGGCACGCGCGGGTAACGTCGCATCGTGGCGATCACAGACTTGCTGAAAGTCCCCGGAGCCCAGCTCTACTACGAGGTACGCGGTAGTGGCCCGGTGCTGCTACTCATCGTCGGCGGCAACGGTGATGCCGGCACATTCACCCAGGCCGCCAAGTTGCTGGCCGACCGATACACCGTCATCACCTACGAGCGGCGCGGCTTCTTCCGCAGCCCGCTCGACGGGCCGGTGCCGGAGAACCGGATCGAGACCGACGCTCAGGACGCGGACCGGCTGCTCGGCCATTTCACGGACGAACCGGCGTATGTTTTCGGCAGCAGTTCCGGGGCGATTGTCGCGCTCGACCTGACCGTCCGTCACCCGGCGCGGATTCGCACCGTCGTCGCGCACGAGCCGCCGCTGTTCACCCTGCTGCCTGACGCCGAACACTGGCGGTCGTTCATCAACGACGTTTATCAGACCTACCGCGCCGAGGGCGTGCAACCGGCGATGAAGGAATTCGGTGCCGAGATGGGTATGCCGAACGTCGGCCAGCGCGCCATCTCCGGCGTCATGCCGCCGGAGATGGCCGAGATGGCGAAGCGCATCCCGCACAATCTGAAATTCTGGCTGGACAACGAGCTCCGCCAGTATCCCAGCTATGTCCCGGATGTCGCGGCGCTGACGGCGCTGTCGGATCGGATCGTGTTGGCCGCCGGGCTGGACGGCAAGGCGAACCCTCCTTATCAGCCGAACACCGTTCTCGCCGAACAATTCGGCAGCACCATCGCGAACTTCGCCGGCGGCCACGTCGGCTATCTGACCCATCCCGCCGAATTCGCCGCGAGGCTGCACGACGTTCTGGCATCATGATCCGGCATGACG
>DASZLR010000227.1:0-9890 GCA_035552275.1 Pseudonocardiaceae bacterium
TGCTCGACCTCGTGCACCTTGCTGGAGCCCGACGCCGGCGCGGACATCGCCCGCCGGCTGCACAGATCCGACCGGCGTGGACTGTCCGAAGTGCTGCTCGCCGTGGTTGATCTGCCGTACGCGCGGTGGTGCGGCGACACCTGTCCCCCGGGGTCTCGCCCTTCCGGTCCGGGAACCGGATCTCGTGGCGGACACGGCGCGGGCAGCGATCAGTCGCGAGTGGACCCGCGACGGGACCTGAGCCCCAACGTCGGCAACGATCCCATGCTGATGGCGATAACGATGCCGACAAGTCGACGGATCGACGACCACGGAGCGAATAACATCGTGCGATGCGCGTTACCTATGCCAGCCTTCACGAACTGGTCGACCGACTCTCGCCGGAACAGGCCGCAGCGCTGTGGACAGTCGCGCGCAATATGGCGCCAGCCGAGCCGACGACGACCGCGACACCTCAGCCGACCCGGACAATCGCTTTCGCCGGCACGCTGCCCAACCGGCCCGCCAAGGAGGAGTTCGGTCCTCGAGGCGATCTGACGACCCGGGTCGCCGCCGTTGACCGGGACCAGTCTGGAAGCTGATGGATGCGGGCACCGCAGCCGACCCGGACCGCGCTGGATCAGGCGCCGACGAAGCCGACCTTGCGGACGTCGGCGGGCGCGATGTCGACATAGGCGATCCTGGACACCGGAACGATCACCTTGCGGCCCTTGTCGTCCACCAGGCTCAGCACGCCCTTGGTGTCCTTGATGGCCTCAGAGACCAGCTTCTCGACCTCGTCCGGCGTCAGCGAACTCGTGACGACGAGCTCCCGCGGGCTTTCCGCGACGCCGATCTTGATCTCCACACTGACCTCCGGTCACAGCAGTTCGACTTCCGCCATCCACATTAGCTGGCCGTCAGCCCAGGCCGAGTGCCGCCATCCGCTTGGTGTGCGACATCTGCATCCGGCGAAACAGCGCGGCGATGCCGGCCAAGTCTCCGGAGCCGGCCACGATCAGCTCGGCCAGGCCGTCCCGCTCGGCCACCGCGTACTGGGCCTGCGTCAACGCCTCACCCAACAGCCGGCGGCCCCACAGGGTCAGCCGGTCCCGGATGGTTCGGTCGTTGGCGCAGGCCGCCTTGACTTCGCGCTCAGCGAACGCCGAATGGCCTGTGTCAGCCATCACAGTCAGCACCAACCGCCCGGTCGGCTCGTCCAGCCAGCCGCCGATCTCCCGGTACAACTCGGCCGCCAAGCCGTCCCCGACATACGCCTTGACCAGCGACTCCAGCCACGATTTCGGCGCGGTGAGCGCGTGGAAATTGTCGAAGACCTTGATGAACGGCCGCATCGCGTCCGCCACCCGCACGTCGTGCTCGGCGAGGTAGCGGTCCAACATGCCGTAGTGCCCGATCTCGGCGGCGGCCATCTCGGCCAGCGCCGCGTGTCCGGCGAGGGTCGGCGCCTGCTTGGCGTCCTCGGAGAGCCGGTCGAATGCCGACAGCTCGCCGTAGGCCAACACTCCCAGCAGATCGACTACTCCCTCGGTCAGCGCCCGCGTCGCCACTGATCGCTGGTCAGCCTCACTCATGTTGGGCAGCGTATCGGCCGCGCCGGCCTGTTGCCGCAGGGCGCGGGAGTCCGTGCAGGTAAACTGTCGTCGAACTCCGGCCTCGCCGCCGGGTGGCCACTGGCGACACAGACGATTCAACGGTTTCGCGTCGGTCACAGTCTGCGGCTGCGGCGGGCCGGGTGGATAACCACGGCGGCGGCCCGATAAGCCGGAGCGGCCCCGTGGAGGGTGCGCGCACACCTCGTCGGCCCCTCCCGCACGTCAGTGGCGTCGTCGCCACCGGGGTAGCGGTCGAGCGGCACGTCCGGGCAGTGCGTGCGGGCGACAAGAGAGGCGACCACCACACCGTGACCAACACCACGGAAAACACCGATACCACTACCGAGACAGCCAACAGGACAGGCACCGATCCGAATCCCGATCTCGATCCGGTCCGGCTGGAACACAGCGAAGCCGGGCTTCCCGCGACCGACACTTCCCATCCATTGCAGGCCGGCGCCCCCGTGCAGCCGGACTCACCGACATTCGCCGAGCTGGGCGTGCACTCGGACATCGTCCGGTCGCTGAGCGAGGCCGGCATCGTGCGGACCTTCGCCATCCAGGAACTCACCCTGCCGATCGCGCTCGCCGGCGACGACGTGATCGGCCAGGCCCGCACCGGCATGGGCAAGACGCTCGGCTTCGGTGTGCCGCTGTTGCAGCGGATCGAGGTGCCCGGCGATGGCACCCCGCAGGCGCTCGTCGTGGTGCCCACCCGCGAGCTGTGCCTCCAGGTGAGCCACGACATCACCGACGCCGGCAAGTACCTCGGCGTGCGCGTCGCGACCATCTACGGCGGCCGGCCGTACGAACCGCAGATCGCCGCCCTGAAGTCCGGCGTCGATCTGGTGGTCGGCACCCCCGGCCGGCTGCTCGACCTGGCCGAGCAGCGGCACCTGGTGCTGGGCAAGATTCGCGGCCTGGTGCTGGACGAGGCCGACGAGATGCTCGACCTCGGCTTCCTGCCGGACGTCGAGCGCATCCTGCGGATGGTTCCCGACCAGCGCCAGACGATGCTGTTCTCGGCCACGATGCCCGGCCCGATCATCACCATGGCCCGCACCTTCCTCAACCGCCCGACGCACATCCGGGCCGAGGAGCACGACGCCGGGGCGATTCACGAGCGCACCACCCAGTTCGTCTACCGGGCGCACGCGCTGGACAAGATGGAACTGCTGGCCCGGATGTTGCAGGTCAAGGACCGCGGCCTGACGATGATCTTCACCCGCACCAAGCGGACCGCGCAGAAGGTCGCCGACGACCTCACCGAGCGCGGCTTCGCGGCCGCCGCGGTGCACGGCGATCTCGGCCAGGGCGCGCGGGAGCAGGCGTTGCGGGCGTTCCGCGCCGGCAAGGTCGACGTGCTGGTGGCCACCGATGTGGCTGCCCGCGGCATCGATGTCGAGGGCGTCACGCACGTGATCAACTACCAGTGCCCGGAGGATGAGAAGACCTACGTGCACCGGATCGGCCGCACCGGCCGGGCCGGCCGCACCGGCGTGGCGATCACCCTGGTCGACTGGGACGAGACTCCGCGCTGGAAGCTGATCGACACCGCCCTCAACCTGGGCCTCGCCGAGCCGGCGGAAACCTACTCGACATCCGATCACCTGTTCACCGATCTGGGCATCCCCACTGACGTGACCGGTCGGCTGCCGCTGGGCCAGCGCAAGCGGGCCGGGCTGTCGGCCGAGATGGAAGAGGACCTGACCGGCGGGAAGCCGCCGCGTGGCCGGGGCAACCGGCGTGGCGGACGGCCCGAACGGTCATCCGGGCGTTCGGAGCGGGCCAGCCGGCCGGAGCGCGCGGCCGAGCCGGCCGCGGGCGAGTCGACTGGCGCCGGCCGGTCACGGCCGCGCCGTCGGACCCGACGGGGCGCCGGTGGCGGTGGCTCAGCCGGCGGTGACGCGCCCCAGCAGGAGACGCGGGCCGAGCAGGCGCCAGCCGACCGCGAGCAGGGCGAGCGTCCGGCCAAGCGGCGGCGCCGGCGGCGTGGACCGGGTAATAGCACGGGGGCCGGCACCGGAGCGGGCGCTCGCGCTGAGGCATCCGCCGAGCGTCCGGCCGACGAGGGCTGACGGCACTGACGGGGGCCGACGAGGGCTGGTGAGATCGCGGAGGGGACACTTCGATCTCACCGGCGAGGCGCTAGGCTCCGGCACCAGTGTCGACAGCAGCCGAACAGCGAGGGACCGCGACCGTGCCCGGAACGGAGACCGCCACCCAAGGGGCCGAACAGGGCTCTGGCCGGCCGGCAGTGCCGGGACAGTCACCGGTTCGCCGGCGCGGTCGCGTTCCGTTCCACCGTCCGGTCGACTACCTGATCGCGGTGTTCGTCCTGGTGGCCTCGCTGGTCACCAGCATCACGCTGTGGCAGCGCAGTGACAGCCACAACACCACGCTGGACACCGGCCCGGCCGCGGTCGCCCAGCCGGCCCAGCCGACGGCGTTCCCGCCCTCGCTGTTCGAGGCCTGGGAGCGGCCCAGCGACGCGACCCAGGTCCCGGTCGTGGCCGGGCCGACGGTGGTGACCGCCAACGGCGGCGCGGTGATCGGGCGCGATCCGATCACCGGCGACCAGCGTTGGAGCTACACCCGCGACCTGCCGCTGTGCACGGTGTCGGCGGCCTGGAACTACGTGCTGGCGGTCTACCAGCGCAGCGGCTGCAACGAGGTCACCGCGCTCGACGACACCACCGGCGCGCGTGGACCGCAGCGCAACGGCGACGCCCAGCCGGGCGCCGAGTTGGTGGCCGACGGCACCTACGTCACCACCACCGGCCCGACCTTGCTGGACACCTGGCGCTCGGACCTGGTGCAGACCATGCAGTACGGCAAGGTGCCGGACTTCCAGAACCCGAACCGGCAGCCGTACCAGGACTGTGTGAACGGATCCGTGGCGGCGTCCTCCGGTCAGGTCGGCGTGATCCAACGCTGCCCGAATGATTCCGGCGACCGGTTGACCGTCTACAAATCGTCCAACTCGCAGGGAAACGCGGACACGCCGCAGTTGACGTTCAGCATCCTGGTCGGTGCGCACGGCGCCCGGCTGGTCGCGCTGAACAGCCAGTACGCGGCCGTGGTGCTGCCCGATCCCAGCCGGCTGGCGGTGTTCAACGCGAGCAATGGCGCGCTGGTCAAGCAGTATTCGCTGGATCTGCCGGCGGCCGACCTGGCCGGCGACCCGCCGCATCTGGTGGTGCCGACGCAGGTCGGCCCCGACTCGGTGTACTGGTTCACCGGCTCGTCCACCGTAGCGCTGTCCACAACCGACTTTCATCCACAGTGGACTGTCAACGACACGCTCGGCGCGGGCACCGAGTTCGCCGGCCGGTATCTCGCGCCGGTGCCGAACGCGTTGTTGGTGCTGGACCTGAACACCGGCGCCAAGGTCGGCGAGATCGGCGTGGACCGACACGGCTACACCGGCGCGGTGGCGATGGCCGCCCTCGGCCCGGTCGTCTTCGAGCAGCGCGGCAACACCCTCGCCGCACTCCGCTGACGGCACCACTGACGTGGCCGCCGACGTGATCGTTGACGTGATTGACGTGAGCCGGACATGAGGCAGACTCTGACGTCGTGAGCACCGCATCGGCAGCGCCGTCCCAGTTGAGTCCGCACGGCGCCACGCGCGTCGACCTGCCGGGGCGGTACGGCCCGATCGCGGCGCTGCGCATCCCACCGAGCACCGGGCCGAGCACGCCGCCGATGGCTGGGGCGCAGACCTCCGATCCGGCCGCGATCGCGCTGCTGCTGCCCGGTTTCACCGGCTCGAAGGAGGACTTCGCGCCCCTGCTGGACCGGATCGCGGACGCCGGCATCGAGCCGATCGCGATCGACCTGCCCGGCCAGTACGAGTCACCCGGCCCGGACAGCCCAGATGACGAGGACGCCTACCTGCCCGAGTCGCTGGGCCAGGTGATCGCCGAGCTGATCGGCAAGCTCGCCGCCGACGGCCGGCCGGTGCTGGTCCTCGGCCACTCCTACGGCGGGCTGGTGGCCCGCGGCGCCGTGCTGGCCGGCGCGTCCATCGTCGGGCTCACCCTGATGGACTCCGGACCGGGCGAGCTGCCGGCCGGCCGCCAGCGGTCCACCCTGGACCTCGGCGAGCCGTACCTGCGCGAGCACGGGGTCGAGGCCGCCCAACTGCTGCGCGAGCAACTGGACGCCGGCGATCCGGCGTGGATGGGCAAACCCGAGGAACTGCGCGACTTCTTCCGCGAGCGGTTCGTCCGCTCGACGGCGGCCGGCCTCCTGGGCATGAGCCGTGGCCTGCGCGGCGAACCGGATCGGGTGGCGAAGCTGGCCCGCGCGATGCGGTCGCTGAAAGCGCCGTGCCTGGTGGTCTGCGGAGTGGCCGACGACGCCTGGCCGGTGGCCGCGCAGCGGGACATGGCCGAGCGGCTGGACGCCGATTTCGCCGTGGTGGCGAACGCCGGCCACGCGCCGAACACCGAGAATCCGGACGAGCTGCTGGCGACCTTGCTGCCCACCTGGCACACCTGGCTACGGTGACGCGGCTGTTCGGGAAGCCGCGAAAGTCTAGGAATACCAGAAGAACCAGAGCAACAGACCGGTGATCAGCCCGACGCCGGCGGCGGCACTCCACCGCACTCGCCCAGTGCGCCGGTCCACGAACCGCTGCAGCACCACGGCCGCCGCCGCTGCCGCCGCGTGCGCGCTCAGGGTGAGCACGCCCGGCCCCGGCATGTCGTGCGCGGCGCTGTACACCTGCGCGCCGATCATCACCAATGCCAGCACACACAGCCCGCCGGTGAGTATTCCAGCCAGCCAGGCCAACGGGGTCTGCCGTACTGACCTGGCTGGCCGCTGGAACGGCTCAGCCGGCCCTGCTGGTTCGCCTGGCCGCCGGGCGTCGACGCGCGGGATCTCGGCCGTGGGCCGGGACATCCAGTCCGGCTGAACGCCCCGACCCCAGTCACCCTGGCGCGGCCATGGCGGCTGCGGCGGCCCGCCCATGGCGCGCTGCTCGCGAATCGCGCGGGGCGTCCGGGGCGCTGAGGGCTCGGTCATGCTGTGGGCTCCGTCATCGCGAAGGCTCCGTCATGGCGAGGGCTCCGTCATGGCGCCAGCAACGCCCATGGTTCGAGATCCGGGGCGGCCGCCTGGCCTTCGGCGCAGCCGCGCCGGAAGTCGCACCACGAGCACTGCCGGCCGGTGCGGGTCGGGAACAGCACCTCGGGGTCCCCACCGGCGGCCAGGGTGTCGGTGGCCAGGCGCAGCTCGTCGGCGGTCTCCTGTGCCCGGTTCAGTTGCCGCGTCAGGGTTTCCTCGGTGTGCTGCCAGGCCAGCACCTCACCGGTCGGCAGGTGGTGCAGCTCGACCTGGCCGGCCGGCTTGCGCAGCGTGCGCCGGGCCGCGACCGCGTACATCGCCAGCGCCTGCGAGGACCGCGCGTCATCGACGGTCAGCGCGTGCCGGCCGGTCTTGTAGTCGACGATCACCAGTTCGCCGTCCCGGACATCGATGCGGTCCACCCGTCCTTCCGCCACGATTCCGCCGACCGGCGCGGAAACCCACCGCTCCACGCCGATCGGATCGAGGTCGGGCGCGAGCCCGGCCACATAGTCGGCCACCCAGCCCTGGGCTCGTTCCCGATAGTCGGCCTCCTGGGTGGCATTGGCGAAACCCTCGCCCCGCCACTGCGCCGCGACCAACCGGGTGGCCGCGTCCACCGTACGCCGGGCCGGCGGCAGATCGAAGTAGGCCTTCAAGGCGTTGTGCACCACCGCGCCGAGGGTGTTGTGCGCCCACGCGCCACCCCGCGGCGGGCTGGGCCGGTCGAGGTAGGCCATCCGGTACCGACGTGGACAGTCCAGCCAGGTGGCCAGCCGGGCGGGCGTCACGCGCACCAATCTGGCCATATTGTCGAATTCGAAACCGAGCTGCCCCTGCACGCGATATACGTTACGCAGGTTCACCGACAACGATGAGCGCGGGCACTATCCGTGATCAAGCCGGCGATCGACCGGTCAGGTGGCGCCGTGGATGAAGCCGCGCACCGAGTTCGCCACCAGCTGCACCGCGATCGCCGCGAGCAGCAGGCCGGCGATCTTCGCCATCAGGCTGATGCCGCTTTCCCGCACCAGCCTGATCAGCACATCGGAGAACCGCAAGCACAGCAACAGAAGCAGGTGGACGACCAGGATCGCCAGGGCCAGCGCGAGATACGAGCCAAGATCGCCGTGCGCCTGCCGAACGTAGACGATGGTGGCGGCGATCGCGCCCGGCCCGGCCAGCAGCGGCGTGCCGATCGGCACCAGCGCGATGTTGACGTCGTCGGCGACCTCGGGCTGGGTGCTTTCCCGGCCGGTCAACAGATCCAGCGCGATCAGCAGCAACAGCAGCCCACCGGCGCCCTGCAACGCCGGGATGCCGATGCCGAGGTAGGACAGGATCGCCTCGCCGGCCACCGCGAACAGCGTGATCACACCCAGGGAGACCAGCACCGCCTGCCGGGCGGCGCGCACCCGAGCCGCCGGCGTTTTGCGGCCGACCAGCGACAGGAACACCGGAACCGTGCCCGGCGGGTCCATGATCACCACCAGGGTGATGGTCGCCTCGGCGAACATCGTCCCGTTGAACCCGCTCACCGGGTGACCACCTGGACGCCGGTGGCGCGGGCGGCGAGCGCGTCGAACTGGTCCGGGTCGGTGGTCTCCTGGCCGAGTCGGACCGTCTTGTTGGTGCCGTGGTAGTCGCTGGAACCGGTGGCCACCAGGCCGAGTTCGGCGGCCAGGTTCTGTAGTTCGGTCCGGGTGGCGCTGTCATGATCGGGATGATCGACCTCGACGCCGGCCAGTCCGATCTCGGCGAGCTCGGCGATCACCTCGGCGGTGACGATCCGGCCGCGCGAGCGGGCGAACGGATGCGCCAGTACGGTCACCCCGCCGGCTTCGGCGATCATCTCGATCGCCTCGTGCACCGGGGTGTCGGTGCGGCCGATGTAGTACGGGTGGCCCCAGGCCAGGAATCGGGTGAACGCGTCGTTCACACTGGTCGCCCGCCCGGCCCGAACCAGGGCGCGGGCCAGGTGCGGCCGGCCGGCCGAGCCGTCCTCGGGCACGGTGGCCATGATCTCGTCCGGATCGACCGGGAAGCCGTCCGCGGCCATCAGTTCAGCCATTCGGCGCAGCCGGACCCGGCGTTCGGCGCGCAGCCGCAGCTGTTCGCCGACCAGCGCCGGCGAGTGCGGATCAAACAGGTAGGCCAGTAGGTGCACGGTGCATCTGCGGCCGGCGCCGTCGGGTGAGTCGCAGGACAGCTCGGCGCCGCGGACCAGGGTCAGCCCGGCCGGCAGCGCGGTCTCGGCTTCGGCCCAGCCCACCGAGGTGTCGTGGTCGGTGAGCCCGACCACGTCCAGGCCGGCGGCAGCGGCGGCGGCCATCAGCTCAGCCGGCGTGTCGGTGCCGTCGGACGCGTTCGAATGGGTATGCAGGTCGATGCGCACCTGCCCATTCTCTACGGAACGAGCTTCTTGCCCTTCGCGGCACGCTGCGCCTTGATCATCGAGAACCGCTCCGACTGGGCCTTCTTGTCGCCGAAGACCAGCTCGGAGATGGCCGCCTCGATCGCCTGCGGGCTGGGCAGGTACTCGATCCGGTCGAGGCCGGCGACCTTGCCGGCCGATTCCACGACCAGGGTTCCGTAGCCCAGCATCCGGCCGGTCGCCGGGCGCAGGAAGGTGAGGTCGGTGACCTTGCCGATCGGAATCATCGAGACCCGGGTGGTGAAGACCCCGGAGACCAGCATGAACCGCTTGTCGGTGACCACCAGCCGCTCCACCCACCACTCGGCCAGCACGTAGCCGAACCGCAGCAGCACCAGCAACGCGCCGTACCAGAGCACGTTCTGGACCACGCCGGAGCCGACCGGCAGTAGGTAAGAAACCATCACCGCGACGGCCAGCAGGGCGACCGCCTCGAAGATGTCCCAGGCCACGAAGGCCCAGTGCCGGCGTACCCGGATCACCCGCCGCTCGGTCGGCAGCAGGTATTCGTCCGGCTCGCGTGGTGCGAACATGACGCCAGTATCCCGCCTTCGGCGTCAGGCGAACAGGGTCTTGACGAAGTCGACGATCGCCGTCGCCGCGTTCTTCAGTAGGTCAAGGATGTGCGTAACCAGACCAGATGCCTGCGTCGGCGCGCTGATCAGGAAAAACAGCACCAGCGCGACCGCCGCCCAGGTAAGCAGCTTCTTGAGGTTCACGTTGACCCCGCCCCGTCCTGTCCAGGTTTGTGCTCGTTCAACAATGTTTTTACCGCACTCTGCGGC
>DASZLR010000228.1:0-4807 GCA_035552275.1 Pseudonocardiaceae bacterium
CCAGTTCGAGCGGTTCATTGACCGCTTCGTCGCCGGCGTCGCGGCCACCCTGCCCGCCCAGTGAACAGCCCGGTGACGACGCGGTGAACGGCCCGGACCTGGTACGCCGAGCACACCGCCGGTCCCCGTACGCTGGTCCGGTGCTGACACCGACAGTGACCGACGGCGACGTCGAGTCCGCTGGACCGGCGGGCCGCCGGACCCGGCGCCGGTTGCGGCCGCCGAGCCGCGCCACCGCGCTGCGGCTGCTCACCTCGACCGGCGGCGGCGTGCTGCTGTATGTCAGCTTCCCGCCGCGTCCGCTGTGGTGGCTGGCGCCGGTCGCGTTCGCGCTGCTCGGGCTGGCGCTGCACCAGCGACACGCCCGCACCGGCTTCGGGTACGGGTTCTGTTTCGGTCTCGGTTTCCTGGTACCGCTGCTGTCCTGGACCGGCGTCTACGTCGGACCGATCGCCTGGCTGCCGCTGTCGGCGGTCGAGGCACTGTTCATCGCGGTCGGCGGCGCGGCCATCGCGCTCGTGTCGCACCGGCGCGGCGGCCCGCTGTGGGCGGCGCTGCTGTGGGTCGGCGACGAGGCGCTGCGTGCTCGGGTGCCCTTCGGCGGCCTCCCGTGGGGGAAGGTCGCTTTCGGTCAGGCCGGTGGCGGTTATCTGTCGCTGGCGGCGGTCGGCGGGACACCGCTGGTCGGGTTCGCGGTCGCGCTCACCGGGTTCGGCCTGGCCGCCGTGGCGCTGTGGCTGGTCCGCCGGCGCACTGGGCGGGATGACCAGCGCCCGGCGCGCGCACTGATCGTTCCGGTGTTGGCCGTGCTGGTGCCGATCATCGGGTCGGCCGCGGCCTGGCCGCTGGTCGGCGTGGACGGCAACGCCGGCACCGCGACGGTGGCCGCGATCCAGGGCAATGTGCCCCGGCTGGGCCTGAACTTCAACTCGCAGCGGCGCGCGGTGCTCGATGATCATGTCGCGGAGACCGAGCGGCTGGCCGCGCGGGTGCGCGCCGGCGAGGTCCGGCAGCCACAGTTGGTGATCTGGCCGGAGAACTCCTCGGACATCGACCCCTACGCCAACCCCGACGCCTACGCCGAGATCTCCCAGGCGGTCGCCCAGATCAACGCGCCCACCCTGGTCGGCGCGGTCGTCACCAGCCAGCCGCCGGGGCCGAAGAACGCGGCGATCCTGTGGACGCCCGGCCAGGGGCCGGTGGGGCAGTACGTCAAGCGGCAGCTGCAACCCTTCGGCGAGACCATGCCGATGCGGTCCTTCTTCCGGCTGTTCACGTCCTATGTGGACGACGCCGGCCATTTCGTCGCCGGCACCACGCCTGTGGTGTTTCCGATGGGGCCGGCCAAGGTCGGCGTGGACACCTGCTACGAGGTCGCCTTCGACGCCGTGGTCCGCGCGTCGGTGCCGGGCAGCACGCTGCTCGCGGTGCCCACCAACAACGCCACCTTCGGGCACAGCGAGATGACCTACCAGCAACTGGCGATGGACTCCGAACGCGCGGTCGAGCACGGCCGGACCGTGGTGGTCGCGGCGACCAGCGGGATCAGCGCGATCATCCTCCCCAACGGGGTGGTGGCGCAGCGGACCGCGCTGTTCACGCCGGACGCACTGGTCACGACTGTCCCGTTGCGATCGACCACTACGCTTGCGGACCAACTCGGCGAATGGCCCGAATGGACCATGGTCGTCGCGGGGCTCGTCGCCCTCGCGTCCGCTATTGTGGCCCGCCGCCGTGCCCCATCGCAGCAACAACAGCCCGACGAGACGACGTGACAAGGTAGATGCCCGGCGTGCGTGAGAGCGCCCGGCGAGGAGGACACGGATGGCGGAAACTGACAGCGGTGCCGACCCACGACCGGTGCTGGTGGTGATTCCCACCTACAACGAGCGGGACAACATCGGCCCGATCCTGGACCGGCTGCACGCCGCGTTGCCCAGCGCGCACGCGCTCGTCGTGGACGACGGCAGCCCGGACGGCACCGGCGAGATCGTGGACAAGCGGGCGATCGCCGACGACCGGGTGCACGCGCTGCACCGCACCGAGAAGGCCGGGCTGGGCGCCGCGTATATCGCCGGGTTCCGGTGGGGCCTGGAGCGCGACTACCCGGTGCTGGTGGAGATGGACGCGGACGGCTCGCACGCGCCCGAGGACCTGCCCCGGCTGCTCGACGCACTGGGCAGCCCGGGCAGCGCGGATCTGGTGCTGGGCTCCCGCTACGTGCCCGGCGGGCGGACGGTGAACTGGCCGCTGAGCCGGCAGCTGATCTCTCGGGGCGGCAACGTGTACTGCATGCTCGCGCTGGGCGTGGGATTGCGGGACATCACCGGCGGCTTCCGCGCGTTCCGGCGCCAGGTGCTGGAAGCGTTGCCGCTGGCCGACATCGCCTCGCACGGCTACTGCTTCCAGGTCGACCTGGCATGGCGGACGTTGCGGGCCGGGTTCACCGTGGTCGAGGTGCCGATCACGTTCACCGAGCGGGTGATCGGCGAGTCGAAGATGAGCGGCTCGATCGTGCGCGAGGCGTTCCTTCGGGTGGGGCAGTGGGGAGTCAGGCACCGGCTTGAGCAGCTTCGCCGGCTGACCGGCCGCGCGTCGCCGAGCGTGCCCACCACCAGCCAGAACTGACTACTGGAACACAGCAGTGTGGGCCGCCGGATCAAGATCCGGCGGCCCACACTGTCGTGGTGGGAGCTGTCCTGGTGAGCGCGGGCTCAGGCGGACTGGCTGCGCCGGCCGCGCAACAGTTCGAGCCGCTCGTTGAGCAACTCCTCAAGCTCTGCCGGGGTGCGGCGCTCCAGCAGCATGTCCCAGTGCGTGCGGGGCGCCTTCGCCTTCTTCGACTCCGGCTCGGATCCGTCGATGAGCTTCGAGACGGAGCCGTGCAGGCGGCATTCCCACGTCGGTGGGATGTCGGCGTCGTCGGCGAAGGGCACTTCGAAGTCATGTCCCTTGGGACACGCGTACCGAGTCGTGTGACGCGGGGCGAGGTCGTGATTGCGGTCGGTCTCGTAGCTGACTGCTCCGAGCCGGCTACCACGCAGAACGCGGTCGGCCATGGCGCTGTCCTTTCGCTCGGCTCAGGGCGTGGGGCCCAGGTGTTGCTCACTGCGTGCAACGAACGGAGTAGCGAGACAATTCCCGTCTCTCCGATTCGATCACACTCAGTGACTGTCGTCACTCGTGTTTGGAGTGTTCTCCCATAGGGAGGAGATCGGAACGTCGACATGACGCGTTATCGCCCTGTCGATGACGTATATCACTCTGACGGAGCAACGACGCGACCCTGCCGGAGGTAACGGACACATTCTGTGACGGGCTCGCGAACGCCTCACGATCAGCTCACCCGGTCAGGATGCATCAAATCACCTTGATCTATCCTAGCAGGGTGGTCTGGTACAGCCCGCCCGAGCCGCCGCCGTTCGTCCGACTAGCCGCCGATCCGGTCCGCTGGCGACTGTTGGCCGAGCTGGCCTGCGGTGATCACCGGGTCCGTGAGCTGGTCGAACTGGTCGACCAGCCGCAGAACCTGGTCTCCTACCACCTGGCCAAGCTGCGGGAGGCGGGGCTGGTCGGCGCCCGCCGGAGCAGCTTTGACGGCCGGGACAGCTACTACCACCTCGATCTGAAGCACTGCGCCACCTCGCTGGCCGCGACCGGCACCGCCCTGCATCCGGCTCTGCATCCGGGCCTGGATCCCGGGCAGCATCCCGCGCGGACCGAACCCACCGTGTCCGCCGACGGTCCGCCGCGCCGGGTGCTGTTCCTCGACACCGGTGACAGTGTGCGATCACCGATGGCCGAGGCGCTGTTGGGTCTGCGGGCGGGGGAGCGGGCGGTCCCAGCCGTCCCAGTCGTTCCGGCCGGAGCCGGCAGCGATCCCCGGCCGGCGCATCCGGACGCGGTGCGGGTGCTGCGCGAGGACTACGGCGTCGACATCGCCGACCGGCGGCCCCACGATCTGGACGCGGTCGCCGGCCAGCGGTTCGACGTGGTGATCAGCCTGTGCGACCGGGTCCGGGAGATCCGGCCCGAGTTCGCCGGCCACCACGAGACGATGCACTGGAGCATCCCCGACCCGGCCACCGGCATGAGTGTGGGCGCGGCCGCGGGGTATCCGGCGTTCCAGCGCACCGCCGCCGAACTGGATGACCGCATCCGGTTCCTGCTGCCCGCCCTGGAACTCACCCGGCCGGGGCAGTCGCGTTAGTCCGGCTCGGCCGCCGGCCGCAGCCGCTGGTCGAGTTCGTCGCGGTCGGCGAGGAACCACACGTGGTTGCCCCGGTTCGACTCGTACACGAACGCCCGCAACGCGGAGCTGCCGGCGAGCTGGCCGGCGATGTCACCGAGGATCACCAGGCGCCGGTGGTAGGTCACGAACTTCTGGATGATCGCGCCGGCCAGGCCGCTGTCGAGGGTGAAGAACTCCTGGGCCAGCCGCGACACCGGCACCACCACCAGCTCGGCGTGCACACCGAACGCGTCGCCGAGCACGTCCAGCGCGTCCTGTTCGGTGCGCAGCACTGGACTGTCGGGCGCGTAGTCCAGCACCGCGATGCCGTGCAGCTCAACGAGACTGCCGGTGACGGGCTCGATTGTTGGGTCGGTGGTCGGCTCGGTGTTCACAGTCGGTCAGCGTACGGAGTGCCGGCGAAATCACGTAGCGAATTCCGCCGGCCGCGGCGTGCCGCCGAGGCTGGCCGGCAGCTCGTTGCCGGCCGCTGTCACCGCGCGCCGTACGTTGACCGGCAGCAGCAGGGCCAGGCCGACCACGAAGAACACCACCAGCGACACGATCGCCACCCGA
>DASZLR010000229.1:0-4049 GCA_035552275.1 Pseudonocardiaceae bacterium
ACCTTCATCGTGACCGGCGTGTTCAGCATGGACGGCGGCGCCAACGCCGCCGCCTACAGCGGGGACGCCGGCTCGTGGGGTGCGATCAAGGCCAAGCCGAACGGCCACCTCGGGCTGTCCGGACAGGGCATCGACGGCAGCGGCAACGAGTTGGGCCTGGAGAACGACATCTATTTCTCGGGTGGCGAGTTGGAGACGGCGGACTGCTCGGAAACGCTGCCGATGGCCGAATGCGGTGGCAACCAGCGGGTGCTCAAGTTCTGGCAGTGGGGACCGGCCGGCGATTTCGCGCTCACCCGCACCGCTGGACTCCCGCGGTGACTCAGTAGCTCAGGCCAGCGAGGCCAACCACTGGTCGTGCAGCGCGGCGAACTGGCCGCGCCGCCCGACCAGTTGCTCCGGCGGCCCGTCCTCGACCACCTGGCCGCCGTCGATCACCAGCACCCGGTCGGCGATGAGCACAGTGGACAGTCGGTGCGCGATGATCAGCGCGGTCCGCTGCGCCAGCACGGTTTCCAACGCGGCCTGCACCAGCCGCTCACTGGGCACGTCCAGGCTGGACGTCGCCTCGTCGAGCACCAGCACGGCCGGGTCGGCCAGGAACGCACGGGCGAACGCGACCAGTTGCCGCTGCCCGGCGGACAGCCGGCCGCCGCGCTTGCGGACGTCGGTGTCGTAGCCTTCGGGCAGCGCGGTGACGAACTCGTCCGCGCCGACCGCCCGCGCCGCCGCCTCGATCTCGGCCCGGCTGGCGTCCGGTCGGCCGAGCGCGATGTTGTCGGCGACCGAGCCGGAGAACAGGAAGCTCTCCTGGGTGACCATGGCGATCGACCGGCGCAGGTCGACGTCGCGCACTCGGCGGAGGTCCACGCCGTCCAGCTCAACCGAACCCGCGGTCGGGTCGTAGAACCGGGCCACCAGCTTGGCCACAGTGGACTTTCCGGCTCCGGTCGGGCCCACCAGCGCCACCGTCTGCCCGGATGGAACGCGCAGGTCCAGACTGGGCAGCACGATCGGCGACGCCGGCCCGTAGCGGAATTCGACGTCGGCCAGCCGGAGCTCGCCGCGACCGGCCGGCACGATCGGCTGCCGCGGCTCGGGCACCGACGGCCGCTCTTCCAGCACCCCGGAGATCTTCTCCAGCGCCGCGCTGGCCGCCGAGTACGAGTTGGCGAACATGGCGAACTCGTCCAGGGGGTCGTAGAACCGGCGGATGTAGAGCATGAACGCGGCCAGCACGCCCAGCTCCAGGCCGCCGTGCACGACCCGCCAGGCGCCGACGCCCAGCACCAGCGCGAGCGTGACGTTCCCGATCAGCCGGACCACCGAGGTATACCGGCCCATCACGCCGATCGCGTCCCGGTTGGCCACCCGGTACCGGTCGTTCAGCTCGCCCATGATCTGCTCGTTGCGGTGCTCCCGGCGGAACGCCTGCACCGCGCGCATCCCGTTCATCGTCTCCACGAACTGCACGATCACGGTGGCGATGGCGCCCCGGGTGCTCCGGTACGCCCGCTGCGAGCGCCGGTAGAACCAGCGGGTCATCATCCACAGTGGAATCAGGCCGAGCAGAACGGCCAGCGCCAGCGGGACGTCCAGGGTGAGCATCATGATCGACACGCCGATCACGGTGCAGAACGCGGACAACAGCCCGTCCACGCCGTCGTCCAGCAGTTCTTCGAGCGCCTCCAGATCGCTGGTCAGCCGGGAGATGATCTTGCCCGAGGTGTAGGACTCGTGAAAGTCCAGCGACAGGTCCTGGGCGTGCGCGAACACCCGGCGCCGCAGGTCGAGCAGCGCGTCCTGGCCGACCCGGCCGGTGCACCGCTGGAACATGTGCCGCAGCAGCGCCGCGCCCAGCCCGCAGCCCAGATAACCGGCCACGCAGCCGATCAGCGGCCACGGCCGGCCGGCGACCAGCGCCGGCACAGCGGTGTCGATGGCGGCCGCGATCAGCAGCGGCCCGAGCAGGCCGGCGCCGTTCTCGGCGATCACCAACAGCAGGGCCAGCAGCACCGACCGGCGGTGCGGGCGCAGCAGCGTGCCGAGCAGCCGGCGGGACCGGGCGGCCAGCCGCAGACCGACCGCGCCGGTCACCTGCTCGACGTCCTCGGCGGCCACGCCGCGCCAGGAGGTCTCGGTCATGCCACCTCCCCAACCGGTTCCACAGTGGACAGCAGGTGCCGGTACTCGGCGTTGCCCGCCAACAGTTCGGTGTGCGTGCCGATGGCGGCGATCCGGCCGTCGGCCAGCAGCGCGACCCGGTCGGCCAGCTGCACGGTGCTCGGCCGGTGCGCCACGATCAGCGCGGTCACCCCGGCCAGCACGGTGTGCAACGCGCGCTCCACCTCGGCCTCGGTGTGCACGTCCAATGCGGACAGTGGGTCGTCCAGCACCAACACGGCGGGCCGGCCGGCGATCGCGCGGGCCAGCGCCAGCCGCTGCCGTTGCCCGCCGGACAGCGACAGGCCCTGCTCGCCGATCCGAGTGGCCAGGCCCCAGGGCAGGGTGTCCACGAACGTTTCGGCCTGGGCGACCGCCAGCGCCGCGCGAACCTGGTCGTCGGGCAGGTCGGGCTGGCCGAGCGCGACGTTCTCCCGCACGCTCGCGGAGAACAGCACCGGTTCCTCGAACGCGGTCGCCACGGTCCGCCGCAGGTCGGTCAGCGACAGGTCGCGCACGTCCACCCCGTCGACCGTGATCGCGCCGCCGGTGACGTCGGCCAGCCGAGCCACCAGCATGGCTAGCGTGGTCTTGCCACCGCCGGTCGCGCCGACCAGCGCCACCGTCTCGCCCGGCCGCACATCCAGGTCGATGCCGCGCAACACCTGGGACGCGGCGCCGGGATAACGGAACCGCACGCCGGCCAGCCGCAGGTGTCCGTGCTGGACGGTCGTGGCGGGCAGGGCGCGCGGGCGGGCCGGCTCGGTGATCGTCACCGGCGCGTCCCGCACCTCCCAGTACCGGGTGCAGGCGGACGCGGCCTCGGTGGTTTCGGCCAGCAGCCAGCCGATGGTGTCGGTCGGCCAGCGCAGGTAGGTGGCCACGGTGACCGCCGCGACCACGGTGCCCACGGTCAGCGTGCCGTTCGCGATGCCCACCGAGCCGATCGCCAGTTGCGCCCCGATGCCCAGTTCCGGCAGCGCGATGATGGCCGCCCACAACAGCGCCAGGATGCGGACCTTGCGCAGCTGGGTGCCGCGCAGCGCGCGGGCCTGCTCGGTGAACCGGCGCAACATCTCCGGCCCCCGGCCGAACGCCTTGAGCACCCGGATGCCCAGCACCGACTCCTCCACGGCGGTGGCCAGATCGCCCTCCTGGTCCTGCGCTAGCCGGGACACCGCGCCGTAGCGGCGTTCGAAGGTGAGCGAGGCGGCGACCAGCGGCGCGCTCGCGCCCAGCACGGTGAGCCCGAGCAAGGGGGACAGCGAGAACAGCACCGCCAGCCCAGCAATGAGGGTGACGATGTTGACCACCAGGTAGACGACGCCGAAGGACAGCCAGCGACGCAGGTTGGACAGGTCGTTCACCGCGCGGGACAGCAACTGGCCCGACGGCCACTGGTCATGGAAGGCGATCGGCAGCCGTTGCAGGTGGTGGTAGAGATCGGCGCGCATTCGCGCCTCGATCGTGGTGGTCGGGCCGGCGACCAGCCGACGGCGGGTGAAGAACGCGGCCGCTTCGAGCATGCCGAGCAGCAGCACCAGGCCGATCAGCCAGGGCAGCGAGCGCAGGTCGTGGCTGGCCACCGGGCCGTCCACAATGTGCTGCACCACCAGCGGAATGGCCAGCCCACACGCGTTGGCGAACAGGGCCACGGCGGTCGCCACGGCCAGCGGCGCCAACACCGGCCGCACGTAGGGCGCCAACCGGCGGAGGGCGCCCAGCGTCGAACGAGTTTTCGCGCTCATTGCTCATCACCCCGGAAGTCGCGCGAACGTCGACGTTACGGAGTGGTGTGGGTGGCCGCACCTGATTTTCGGGCGGGGTTCAATTTCGGGCGGGGTTCAGTTGCGTCGGTGGATGAGGTTGGTTCGGGGTCGTTGTTG
>DASZLR010000230.1:0-2167 GCA_035552275.1 Pseudonocardiaceae bacterium
CCGGCCGGCGGCTCGACCGTGGTCTACGAGCCGCTGCTGGGCCGGCTGCCGGCGGACATCCCGATGTACGGCCTGGAGCGGGTCGAAGGCACCATCGAGGAACGTGCGGCCGCCTACGTTCCGAAGCTGATCGAGATGCAGGGCGACGGGCCATACATCCTGGCCGGCTGGTCGCTGGGTGGCGTGCTGGCCTACGCGTGCGCGATCGGCCTCAAGCGGATGGGCAAAGACGTCCGGTGGGTCGGCCTGATCGATGCGGTGCGCGCCGGCGAGGAGATCCCCCAGACCAAGGAGGAGATCCGCAAGCGCTGGGACCGCTACGCCCGGTTCGCCGAAAAGACGTTCAATGTCACCATCCCGGAGATCCCCTACGAGCAGCTCGAGGAGCTCGACGACGACGGCCAGGTCCGGTTGGTGCTCGACGCGGTCAAAGCGAGCGGGGTGCAGATCCCCGCTGGGATCATCGAGCACCAGCGCACGTCGTACCTGGACAACCGCGCGATCGACACCGCCGTGATCCAGCCGTACGACGGGCATGTCACCCTCTACATGGCCGATCGCTACCATGACGACGCGATCATGTTCGAGCCGCGGTACGCCGTTCGCCAGCCGGACGGCGGCTGGGCTGAGTGGGTTTCCGACCTCGAGATCGTGCCGATCGGTGGCGAGCACATCCAGGCCATCGACGAGCCGATCATCGCCAAGGTCGGCGCGCACATGACCCAGGCGCTGAACGCGATCCAGGCCGAAAGCCGCCGGACGAGTGAGGTAGGCAAGTAGTGACGGAGACCGTGCCAGCTCCCGGGCCAGCGCCCGTTCAGCACACCACAGCCGAGAAGCTGGCCGATCTGCACGCTCGCCTCGAGTTGGCCAAAGAGCCCGGCGGTGAGAAGGCCGTCGCCAAGCGCGACAAGAAGGGCATCCCGAGCGCCCGCGCCCGCGTCCACGCGCTGCTCGATCCCGGTACGTTCTTCGAAGTTGGGGCGCTGGCCAAAACCCCCAACGACCCGAACGCGCTCTACGGCGACGGCGTGGTCACCGGGCACGGCATGATCAACGGCCGGCCGGTCGGGGTGTTCTCCCACGACCAGACGGTGTTTCAGGGCACGGTCGGCGAGATGTTCGGCCGCAAGGTGGCCCGCCTGATGGAATGGTGCGCGATGGTCGGTTGCCCGATCATCGGCATCAACGACTCCGGCGGTGCCCGCATCCAGGACGCCGTCACCTCGCTGGCGTGGTACGCGGAGCTGGGCCGCCGCCACGAATTGTTGTCCGGGATTGTGCCGCAGATCTCGCTAATCTTTGGCAAATGCGCTGGGGGAGCGGTGTATTCGCCGATCCAGGACGATCTCCTCGTCGCGGTGCGCGACCAGGGCTACTTCTTCGTCACCGGGCCCGATGTGATCCAGGAAGTCACCGGCGAAGAGGTCAGCCTCGACGAGCTGGGTGGCGCCGACGCCCAGGCCCGCTACGGCAACATCCATCAGGTTGTCGAATCCGAGGAGGCGGCATTCCAGTACGTGCGTGACTTCTTGTCGTTCCTGCCGTCCAACTTGTCGGCCCGACCGCCGATCGTCAATCCCGGACTGGAGCCGGAGATCACCCCGACCGACCTGGAACTCGACTCGATCGTGCCGGATTCCGACAACATGGCCTATGACATGCACGAGATCCTGCTGCGGATCTTCGACGACGGCGACTTCCTCGACGTCGCCGCGCAGGGCGGGCCGGCGATCATCACCGGGTTCGCCCGGGTCGACGGACGCGCGGTCGGTGTGATTGCCAACCAGCCCATGCACCTGTCCGGGTCGATCGACAACGAAGCCTCCGACAAGGCAACCCGCTTCATCCGGTTCTGCGACATGTTCGAGATCCCACTGGTTTTCGTGGTGGATACACCCGGGTTCCTGCCGGGGGTCGAGCAGGAGAAGAACGGCATCATCAAGCGCGGCGGCCGGTTCCTGTCCGCCGTGGTGGAGGCCGACGTGCCGAAGGTGACGATCACGATCCGCAAGTCCTACGGCGGCGCGTATGCGGTGATGGGGTCTCGGCAGCTGACCGCCGACTTCAACTTCGCGTGGCCGACGGCACGCATCGCGGTGATCGGCGCCGAGGGTGCCGCGCAGCTGTTGATGAAGCGCTTCCCCGACCCGCACACGCCCGAGGC
>DASZLR010000231.1:0-12718 GCA_035552275.1 Pseudonocardiaceae bacterium
GCGGTGCACAGCCGGGTTTTCGGCTGTTCGGTGGCCGCGATCAGCCCGTCCAGCGAGACATAGCCCAGCGAGTCCGCGCCGATCGAGCGCCGGACCCCGTCCGCGTCCAGACCGTTGGCGATCAACTCGGCGCGGGACGCGAAGTCAATGCCGTAGAAGCATGGCCAGCGCACCGGCGGGGACGCGATCCGGACGTGCACCTCGACCGCGCCGGACTCGCGCAGCATCCGCACCAGCGCGCGCTGGGTGTTGCCGCGGACGATCGAGTCGTCCACCACGACCAGCCGCTTGCCGCGGATCACCTCGCGCAGCGGGTTGAGCTTCAACCGGATGCCGAGTTGCCGAATGGTCTGCGACGGCTGGATGAAAGTGCGGCCGACGTAGGAGTTCTTGACCAGCCCGGAACCGTAGGGAATGCCGGACGCCTGGGCGTAGCCGATGGCGGCCGGCGTGCCGGACTCGGGCACCGGGATCACCAGGTCCGCCTCGACCGGATGCTCGACCGCGAGCTTGCGACCGATCTCGACCCGGCCGGCGTGCACCGAGCGGCCGGCGATCGCGGTGTCCGGGCGGGCCAGGTAGACGTACTCGAACACGCAGCCCTTGGGTTCGGGCATGGCGAACCGGGACGAGCGCAGACCGTCCGCGTCGATCGCCAGCAGTTCGCCGGGCTCGACCTCGCGGACGAACGACGCGCCGACGATGTCCAGCGCGGCGGTCTCGCTGGCCACGATCCAGCCGCGGTCCAGCCGACCGAGCACCAGCGGGTGCACGCCCTGCGGATCGCGGGCGGCGTACAGCGTGGACTCGTCGGAGAACACCAGGCAGAACGCGCCGCGCAGGGTGGGCAGCAGGTCCAGCGCGGCCTGCTCGATACCGGTGTCGGCAGAGGCGGCCGCGAGCAGCCCGCAGACGAGGTCGGAGTCGGTGGTCGCGCCGCCCTGGCCGGTGTCCGCCCCGACCGTGCGGGCCCGCTCCAGCAGCTCCGCCGTGTTGACCAGGTTTCCGTTGTGTCCCAACGACAAACCACTGCCGGTCGAGGTGTGCCGGAAGGTTGGCTGGGCGTTTTCCCAGGTCACCGCGCCGGTGGTCGAGTAGCGGCAGTGCCCGACGGCGATGTGCCCGCGCAGCGAGGACAGCACCTGCTCGTCGAAAACCTGGCTGACCAGGCCGAGATCCTTGAAGACGACGACCGTGCGGCCGTCGGCGACCGAGATGCCGGCGGCCTCCTGCCCACGGTGTTGTAGCGCGTACAGACCGTAGAACGTGAGCTTGGCCACTTCTTCCCCGGGAGCCCACACACCGAAGACGCCACACTCCTCGCGCGGACCTGAATCCGTGCCGGACTGGTCGGAGACCACCGGGAACTCCCTCGCGAACGCCGGATGGGGTGCCAACACCAGTGTAAACGGCATGCTTCGGATGGCGGCCTTATCGACGTACGCATTTCACCCTCAGAGGGCGACACGTGTCACTACCATCGGACGCGGCAGACACACGCCGACTGGAGGAGAACACGGTGGGTAGCGGCTATCAGGTTGATCTGGGGGCGATGGCCGGGCTGGTCAACACGCTCAAGGACGCGGCGCAGAGCATCACCAACGCGAACACCGCGTTGAAGAATGCCTCGACCGAGCAGCTCGGCAACGACGATCTGAACAGCGCCGGCAGCGATTTCAAGGACCGCTGGGATTACGGCACCGGCAAGATCTCCGACCTGACTGGCAAGATGACCGACGGGCTCAACGGCACCGTGCAGGCGTATCAGGCCCTGGAAACCCAGCTCGCGCAGTCGTTCCAGTCGCAGCAAAGCCAAGGCTCGGGCGGTTCTGGTGGTTCGGGCGGCGACTCGGGCGCCTCGCATGCTTCGGGCGGCGACACCGCCATGGCAGGTGCGGGCGCGCCCGCACCTGGTGGCCTCGGATCGCTGCCGCCACCGCCCAGCGGCGCGAGTAGCTCGCGGATTTCGCAGGCGCTCAACGGAGGTGCGTCCTGATGGCGAACTACCCCGTGCTCGGCTTCGATCCAGCGCCCGGCGAACCCAGCGCCGTCACCGCGTTGGGGACCACGTTCTCCACGGTCGCCCAGCATCTCGGCTCAGCCCGGGACACGCTCAACGACATCGGCAACAGCGACAGCGTCTGGCAGGGTGACGCGGCGAACAACTTCCGCGGCAAGGTCGGCCAGCTACCCGACTATCTGGGCAAGGCCAATGCCTCGCTGTCCGACGCGGCTCGTGCGCTCGACGGCTGGGCGTCCGACCTGACCACCATGCAGCAGCAGGCTGCCGGCTACGAGAGCCAGGCCGAGCAGGCGTTGCAGAAGCTGCAACAGGCGCAGAGCAATCCGAACCTGAAGCTGGCCGGGCAGCATTTCGACAACCAGCAGGCGTTGCAGCAGGCACAGGGCGAGTTGAACGCGGCCGAACAGTCGCTGAACTCCGCACAGCAGGAGCTGGACTCGATTCGCGCCGATGCCAAACGGTTGCAGTCCCAGCACGATGACCTAGCCCACCAGATCGCCGACGCCCTCCGTCGCGCCAAGGACGAGGCCCCACCGGAGCCGGGCTGGCTGGACAGCCTCGGCGACGCGCTCGGCGGCCTGCTCAACGACGTCAAGTCGCTGGCCGGCAAAGTCTGGCAGTGGACCAAGGACCACGCCGCCGACATCGCCAAAGTCGGCGACATCCTCAGCAAGATCGGTGGCGTCCTCGCCATCGTCGCCGCCGCCACGTCCTGGATTCCGGTGGTCGGCGAGGTCACCGCCGCAGCAGCGCTGGGTGTCAACGCCGCCGCCCTGGCGGCTCACGGCCTGGCAAAACTGGCCGGCGACAAGGACGTCGGCTGGGGCACGCTAGCCACCGACGCACTTGGTCTCATCCCCGGCGGTAAAGGCGCCACGGCGCTGAAAATGGTCACCGATGGTGCGGGCGATCTAGGGAAGAGTGCGCTGACCATCGCGAAGGATGCCATTCAGGATGGGGGCATGAAGACTGTAATCAGCGGCACAAAAGACGCCGTGTCTGACTTCAAAGGTGTCGTGAAGGACGCATTCGACAGCAAGGCTCTACAAAAGTTCGCGACGACACAGTACAACGAACAAGCCCGCAATCTGTACAATGTGACCAGCACATTGGGCTTGAAACCGATGGCACAGAACACAGTCCAGGGCGCCTTCGCGATCGCGGGCTACGACGCGGCCAAGCAAATCGCGGTCGATCAGACCATCAGCGCCGGAGTCGACCAAGTTAAGGGGCACTTTGGCGACACCGCCGGCAGTGCGGCGGACCACGCCGGCGGTTTGGCATCCAGTAGTGGCGAAGATATTCTGCAAAAGGGGATCGGCAAGGGGGCGGCCGTCTTCCATAATATGATGATACCTAAGGGGTGAGCAATGACCTCATTCACCACAGCAGCCAATCCGCGCGACTACGCGCTAACGATACCGACCGGTTTCATTCGACTACCCGTTAGCGAGCTGACAGATAACTCAATCAAGATCGTCGCGACGCATCTCGCGGCGACGTTTCATCAAGATTATGTCGATGACAACATGCGGGCACTTGCGTTCGCGTTGTCGACGGCTGTCAGTCAAACCGTGCCCGACGCTGTCTCATTTGTAGGCGTAGGGCTCTTCCGCTCACCTGAAGCGGACCGGCCGATCATGGTGGTGCTAACCTGCCTCTCTCAAGGCTCCGACCACGGCGATATCGAAACGGGCATAGCCGGATTGTTGGAGGTGCACCGGCAGGAGAACCGCGGTTCGGTGGAAGAGATCCAGTTGCCTTGCGGCAGAGCAGTCGCCGTGGTGATCGAGGACCTGAACGAGCTCACCGTTGCCGGATCTGCCCCCATCCCGTTGATCCGGCGGTCCGTGACGGCATGGATTCCCGACCCCCATGGCACCACTACGGCCGTAATCTCGCTGTCCAGCAATAACTGGCAGGACTGGGACCATGTCTGCCGTCTAGCATTGGACCTTTTCGGCACTCTGGAATGGTCATGAACGTTTACCAACTTGGCATTGAGCAAGACCGTGAAGATGTTCGGCGTATGACGAGCGACACCTGGCGTGAGCCGGCCGCCGTTCTGCAGATCAATGGCTTTCACCCGCGCTACAAAGTAGCAGGAAGGCGAGCGGACGGCGCATCGGACAACGAAATAAGTGTTCAACAACAGGACACTGGAAATATCTCGAAGCAGAATCTACGTACTGCTACAGGCATGTCTGAGAATAAGAACAGTGTCCCGATTCTTGGTACCATCGGCGCGATCCTAGTCTTCATCGCTGCCGTCGTGATCAGAGTATTCTCTCCGCACAGCGGCCTGTGGGGCGCTGGACCGTCCGACCGATCCAGTTCAAACCAACAGCCATTGAGAGGCACCGTCGAAGGAGCGGCCGAATGCCTGGCACTCTCGTTCGCGGACACCGCGACGGCGCATCCCGGCAAGTTGTGGCTAGCCTGGTCGCCTTCCTGGCTGGCTTTGGTCCATGCCGGAGGGCAACCTCACATCCTCTGGCAGTCGCGAGGCGGTGATCGACCTACGTTTGATCGGCAAAAGCTGAGGCTTGTCTGGCGAGATCAGTCAGTTGCTCAGCTACCTGTATCGCGCAGCGAGTGGAAACGGTTCGAGCAGCGGCAGGGTGGATGAGTCATGTCGTTCCAGGCAGGAGGACCGTCCGATCCGCCGAAGCGTACGTGGAGCGTGGACAAGCCAAAGCGGGTCGGCGATTTCCATTGGGGTCTCGTCTCTTCGGACATCATTCCCAACGACGGCGGAAATGATCCCATCACAGCGGTGCTGGTAGCCATCCCGCTGGCGATATGGCTGGTGGATCGACTGCTGTTGGTTCCCACGGTCGGATTTGTTCGGTTGGCGATCCACCATTCCCGCTCACCAGGCTGGTATGTGCGAGTGCAGTACACAGCGATGCTCCAGGACGGTTGGGAAGACATTGTGATCCGGTTCCAGACGACCAACAAGCGCCGGGCGAGAAGGCTGCGCCGTGCGCTGCGCCGGGAGTTTCAGCAGGGCGGCGACCTCAATTGGCCGGCCGCGCAGGCGGCGATCGCCGACAACCGCGCCGTCGGATCACGATCACTGGTCGGATAGTTCGGCGAGCCGACGGCGGAGGTGGTCGGCCTGCGGTTCGCTCAGGTCCAGGGCGAGCGCCCGCCCATAGGCATCCCGAGCGTCGTCAAACGAGCTCAGCCGATGGAGCAGTTCGGCGCGGGTGGCGTGCCACCACGGGTACCCGTCCAGATCGGGAATCTCGTCCACCAGCGCCAGCCCGGCCGCCGGGCCGTCCCGCTCGGCGACGGCCGCCGCCCGGTTGAGCCGAACGACCGGATTGTCCTGCACCACCAGCAGCACGTCGTACCAGGAGATCACCGCGTCCCAGTTGGTCTCGGCGTACGACGGCGCGAGCGCGTGACAGGCCGCGATCGCGGCCTGCACCACATACCGATTGGGCCGGTCCGGAGTGCGCCGCAGCGCCACGCCGACCAGCTCGACGCCTTCCTTGATCATCGCGGCGTCCCACCGACTCCGGTCCTGGTCGGGCAACAGCACCAGCCGACCCTGATCATCCAGCCGCGCCGCCCGACGGGAATTCTGCAACAGCAACAACGCCAACAGACCCAGCACGGTCGGCTCGTCGGGCATCAGCTCGGCTAGCAGCCGGGCCAGCCGGATCGCCTCGGCGGTCAGCCCGGCGCGCACCAGGTCCGCGCCGGCCCCGGCCGCGTAACCCTCGTTGAAGATCAGGTACACCGTGGCCGCGACACCGGCCAATCGGCCGGGCAGTTCCTCAGCTGCCGGCACCCGGTACGGAATGCCGGCCTGCGCGATTTTCCGCTTCGCCCTGGTCAACCTCTTCGCCATGGTCGCCTCGGGCACCAACAGCCCCCGCGCGACCTCCGCCGTGGACAGCCCGCCGAGGGTGCGCAGCGCCAACGCGACCTGAGCTTCCACCGCGAGCGCCGGATGGCAGCACGTGAACACCAGCCGCAACAGGTCGTCCCGAACAACCTCGGCCGGCTCCGGTCCGGGATCGGCGAACACCATTGAGTCCGCCTCCTTCCCGGACCGGCGCGCCTCCCGGCGGATCAGGTCGATCGCCCGCCGTTTCGCGGTGACCAGCAGCCAGGCGCGCGGATTGTCCGGCACGCCGTCGCGCGGCCAGGTCTCCAGGGCGCGCACGATCGCGTCCTGGGTCGCGTCTTCGGCTAGGTCGACGCTGCCGGTGACGCGGACCAGCGTGGCCAGCACCCGAGTTCCTTCCTCGCGCACCAGCCGCGCCGCCGCGTCACCGGCCGCGGGACCAGCCGGGTTACTCGCCGCCAAAGTCGATGACCGGGCGGACCTCGACCGCCCCGTCCCAGGCCGCCGGGATCTTCGCCGCCGTCGCGACCGCCTCATCGAGGTCGGCGCACTCCAACAGATAGAAGCCGGTCAACGCCTCCTTGGTCTCCGGGTACGGGCCGTCGGTGGTGGTGATGTCGCCGCCCTTGCCGCCGGACACCCGAACGGTGGTGGCCGTCGAGGTCGGATAGAGCGCGTTCCCGCCCCGGATCACGGCGGCGGCCGCCTCGCTGAACTCGCCGTACTCCTTCATCTCCTGGCCGTACTGCGGCTCGGTCCAGTCGACGTCCCGCGTGTAGGTGAGGGCAACGTAGGTAGGCATGGTCGAACTCCTCTGCTCGGATGGCCGGCTGAGCTTGTCTCTGTTCGCCGGACTTCACTGTAAGGACGATCGGCGACAGCCGACATGGACAACTTCACCCGCCGAGTCTCGCGATGATGTTGGATTGAGCCTGTGGCAACAGCGGGAGAGGACGAACTCGATCGCCAACTCGACGTGCACGACCCGGATCCGCCCGAGTGGGCGAGGCTGCCGGCCAGGGACGTGCTGCGGCTGGCGGTCGATCCGGGCAGCGGCGGAATGCTGCGCTGGGTCCGCCGGGGCAGCACCCCGGTGCTCTCCTTCACCAACCGGTTCATCACCGGCCTGCTCGACCTGCGCGCCCTGGACCTGCCCTACCTGCTGGAATTCGTGCGCTGCCGGTTCGAGCATCCGCCGGACGCGCGTCAGGCCGACCTCGCCGGGCTGGAGTTCAGCGGCTGCTGGCTGCCCGGCATGACCGCCCGCAACGCGCGCAGCCAGAACGACATCGTGTTGACCGACACCACCGTCGACGGCGGCTCGGTCGACCTCACCGATGCCCGGATCACCGGCTCGCTGGTGCTCACCGGCAGCCGGCTGCGCTTCCCCAACCGACGCGCGCTGTTCGCCGACCGACTGGAGATCTCCGGCGCGCTGCTGGCCACCGCGCTGGACGTGGTCGGCCAGGTGCGCATTCCCGGCACCCGAACCGGCGGCAACGTGAACCTCAGCGGCGCCAATCTGTCCAATCCGGACGGTTGCGCGCTGGACGGGAACGGGCTACAGGTCGGCGGGAACCTGATGCTGGCGCAGGACAAGGTGACGGGCCGGCGGTTCGTCGCGCGCGGCGGGATCTTCCTGCCCTCGGCGCACATCGCCAGTGACCTGTCGCTGCGCGGCGCGAGCCTGACCCCGGCCAGCGAGGGCCATCCGGACTGGCCGCTGGACGACCCGTACTACGGGCCGCGCACCACGCTGATCGCCGACCGCATCCGGGTGGACGGAAACCTCGACCTGGACCGGAAGTTCACCAGCCGGGGCACCGTACGCATCGTCAACGGCCGGGTCGGCGGCTCGCTGCGGCTCACCGAAGCGGAGATCGACATCGCCGACGGCCGGTCCGCGCCCTACAACAGCTGGGCGCTGTTCCTGGACGGCACCGAGGTGGCCGGCGACTTCGACGCCCGCAGCGCGCGGATCACCGGGGAGAGCCGGCTGCTGGACGTCACAGTGTCCCGCACCCTCTCCTTCGACGGCGCCTACCTGGCCAATCCCGGCGACGACGTGCTGGCCGCGCGCGGCTGCGTGGTCGGCAGCACCTTCGAGTGCCGGGACGCGGACATCTACGGTTCGGTGAGCATGCAGGGCGCCCGGATCGGCGCGAACCTGGACCTGCGCGCCAGTCGGCTGACCAAACCCGGCCGGTACACCCGGGACCAGAGTGTCAAGCCCTGCCTGGACATCCGCGCCATCACCATCGGCCGGGACCTGACGTGCGCCGGTGGGCATGACGGTCCATTCTCGGCGGCCGGCGAGATCCGGATGCAACGCGCCGAGATCGGCCGGCAGGCCAACTTCAACGGCGCGGAGCTGGGCGCGGCCGACGGTTCGGCGGGCGACGGCGTGGCGCTGAACGCGTTCGGCGCGAACGTGCCGGAACTGCGGCTGCTGCTGGGCACACCGCCGGTTGGCCGGGTCATCCTGCGCCAGACGTCCTGCGCCTCGCTGGACGACGACGAGAAACTGTGGCACGCCACCGGTTTGCTGAATGTCGACGGCTTCCAGTACGGCGCCCTGCGCCGGCCGATCCGGCTGGAGGACGACGCCGCGGTGGAGACCCGGCTGGACTGGCTACGCACGGCGCTCGGCGGCGCATACCGGCCCGGCCCGTACGACCAACTGGCCACCATGCTGCGGACCGCCGGCAACGACGAGCACGCGGACACCGTGCTGCTGAACAAGTTGCGGCACCGGTACGCCGCGATGGCGCAGGGTTTCCGGGTGCTGAGCATGCCGGTGCTGGTGTGGAGCTGGTTGCAGCGGTGGATGGTCGGCTACGGCTACCGGCCGGTGCGGGCGCTGGCCTGGCTGGTGATCCTGCTCGCGGCCGGCACGCTGTGGTTCTGGTTCGTGCCGCACCAGTGCGTTCCGCAACCCACCGTCGATCCGCGAAACTTCGCCGGCTACCGGTTCTGCCCACTGACCAATCAGGACGATCATCTGGTGTGGAACCCGTTCCTGTTCACCCTCGACCAGCTGATCCCGATCGTGGACTTCGGCAACAAGAACCGGTGGGCGCTGACCGGGGTCTCGCAGTGGCTGGCCGCTGCCCTGCAGGCCGGCGGCTGGTTGCTGGCGACGACGGTCGCGACATCGGCCAGCCGCATCCTGCGTCGGCAGTGATATTCTTTGACTGAGTCAACGAATACGTTGAGGAGGTCAACGATGCCGACCAGAACAGCGTCTGTTGACTTGACCGAACGAGTGGCGCGGGTGCGCTCGTTCTCCCGGCTCTACACCAGGGTGATCGGGGTCCTCGAAGACGGTCTGCTGGCCACCGAGTACTCGCTGACCGAGGCTCGGGTGCTGTTCGAGCTCGCGCAGCAGCGCGAAGTCGAGACCACCACGCTGCGCGAGCGGCTCGGCCTGGACGCCGGTTACCTGAGCCGGCTGCTCAGCCGGCTGGACGCCGACGGACTGATCGAGCGGAGACGCGGCGATTCCGACAGTCGCCGACAGGTCGTCCGGCTGACCCCCGCCGGCCGCGCGGTGGCCAGGACACTGGACGAGCGGTCCAGCCAGCAGGTGCTGGGGCTGCTCGGCCAGCTCGCCGAATCCGACCAGCGTCGGCTGGTGGCCGCGATGGACGTCATCGATGAGCTGCTGGGCGAGCGGCCACGGCCGAAATCGTTCGTGCTGCGGCCGTTCCGGCCCGGCGACTACGGCTGGGTGGTGCACCGGCACGGACTCCGCTACGCCGAGGAACACGGCTGGGACATCAGCTTCGAGGCGCTGGTCGCCCGAATCGTCGCCGACTACATCGAGGGACACACAGTGGGGCGGGACAACGCCTGGATCGCCGAAGTGGACGGCGAGCCGGTCGGCTGCGTGTTCTGCGTGCGGGCCACCGACGAGACTGCCCGGCTGCGGTTGTTGCTGGTCGATCCGGCCGCTCGCGGGTTGGGCATCGGCGCGCGGCTGGTGGACGAGTGCGTCCGGTTCGCCCGCCAGGCCGGCTACCGCGAGCTGGTGCTGTGGACCAACGACGTGCTCGCCGCCGCACGCCGGATCTACGAGAATGCCGGCTTCGAGCTGGTCGATTCCCAGCCGCATACCAGTTTCGGCCACGATCTGGTCGGCCAGGACTGGCGGCTCGCGCTCTAACCCGCGATATCCCGGCGGACCTCGTTGAGCCGATCCAGCAGCAACCGCTTCGTCGCCGGCGCGACGCTGAGATAACCGCCGCGAGAGAGCGTGACGATCACCCGGCCGGAGGCGCGATCCTCATACCGGACCGGGTTGTCCTTATTGGACGAATACTCGCCGTAGTAGTCGCGGACGGCGACATAGAGCTCGCCCTGACCGGTGATCGGCTCTTCCGTCAACCGCTTGAACTTGTGGACGTCCTGCGCCCCATGGCCGCTGCCGCCGCCGCGGCGAAGGTCCTCCAGGCGCACGTTCAACGAGTCCACTCTGGCCGGTGCGGCATCCGGCAGTTGCCGCAACAGCGTCTCCGGCAACGACTCCTGGCGAAGACTGCGCAGCTCCACGATGTCGCCATTGCGAAAGGCCAGCACTGCCTCGCCATCGGCCGAGCCGGACGCCACCAGCGCGGAGAGCCGGCGGCCGTCCTCGATGAAATGCGCGAAGTATTCATTGGCGGGCCGCGCGAGCAGGCTCAAGGAATCCAGCGCGTCGCCATCCAGCCGGCTCCGGCGATCAACCAGGTCCAGCGCCTTGAACTCGGCCCACATCTCGGCGTCGGCCTCTCTGTCCGCGTCGAGATTCATGTACATCGGCGCGGCCTTGATGGCCAGGTGCGGCGGGCCGAGGCGCTGCTTGGCCATCATCCGGGTCAGCGCCGTGATCGACAGCTGTACCGGTTTGTGCAACATCGGCGTCACTTACCCTGGGTTCGCGGGTCCTGCTGCGGTCGCTCGCCGATCACCTGCGGGGCGGTCGCGTCCGTGTTCTCGAAGATGGCCGGGTTCTCGGTCAGCTCGATCTTGCGGTGGTGTTCCTGGTCGTCCTGGTTTCCACCGCCCCGAGCGCCGCCCATTCCGCCAGCGCCCGCGCCGCCCGCGGTTCCCGTCGACCCGGCACGCTCGCTGGCCAGGCCCTCTTCCCCGCCGGCCGCGCCGGCGGTCGAGCTGGTCGCCCCGCTGTGCGCACCTTCTTCGGCGGCCCCGCCAGCTTCCGCGGCCCCGCCAGCCGAGCCACCGCCCGCACCAACGCCGGCCTTCACTCCCGCCGAGCCACCGGAACCGGCCGCGCCACCTTCGCCGCCCAGCGCGCCCTTGATGCCGGACGAACCCGCGCCGCCGGTCGAGCCACCGCCCGCGCCACCAGCCGAGCCACCTTCGCCTTCGCCGGCCAATGCGCTGGTGATCCGGCTGGAACCGCTGCCGCCGCCTTCACTTTCACCGGAGAGCGCGCGACCTATGTTGCCGGTGTAGCTGGGATCGCTGCCAGACGGCAGCCCGCCGCCGCCTGCGACGCCCGGCAGTGAGCCGGTCGGTGTGCTCACCGGCGGCAACGTTCCCGCGCCCGCGCCGGAAGTCGACGTCGGTCCACTGTAGACACCACCAGGCCCGACCGGCGAAGTGCCGCCGGAGAACGACGATCCGCCAGCGCCGGAGGATCCGCCGGACTGCGCTGCGAAGGCCGCCGCGCTCGTGGCGCCGAATGTGCGGGGCGCGGCCGTCGAACCACCGCCCGACACCGCTGGTGGCGGCGGCACGCTCACGGACACCGGGGCGAAAGTCGTTGGCAGCGTGTCGTTGTAGGTCGGTTGGCTGGACGCGTTGTAGTCGCTGGCGCCGGCGTAGGTGGTGTAGGCGTCGACGTTCTGTTGGCTGATTTGGTCGTGCTGGGCCTGCTGGTTGTTGACTGAGGTCGAGTTGATCCCGATCATCGCACCAGCCGAGCTCCAAAAACCCGGTTCGGCCGGCACCGGCTGCACGGAGTTCTTCGCCGTCTGGAACGACTCGATCTGCCGGTAGGTCAGATCCTGGGAGGTGTTGACGTCCTCGCCGGTGGCCAGCATGTGTGTGGCCAACGGCGTCAGACCCTGGGTGGCCATATCGGCCGCGTTGCCCTGCCACGCGGCCCGCGTGCCGTCGATCAGCCGCTGCACCGACGCCGCCCGGTCCGGAAACGACCCCGCGAGGTTGAACCCCGTTTGCTGTGCCTGCTGCAAGCCCCCCGTGCCGGCCGCGTTGTTGAAGTTGTTGTAGATATCCTGCGCCGACATCGAAGAACCCATCACGACCCCCCAAGATTCTTAATCACGTCGGCAGCGGCCTTGGCGGCCAACGAGCACGCCTGACTTGCACTTGTTGAGCCATTATACTGAGAAAGAAAAGATGTGTTGGCACTGACCCCGACATTCAGCACACAGTCGCCGGAAGATCGGTCATCCGAGGTTGCCGCGTATACGGCAGGATAGTTGCCTACTGTCGTTGGCTGGAAGTATGCGAAATATTTGCCGGCCGCCGCTGCCTGCAGCTTGTAACCGTTATCCAGGCCGCCAGTGCTGCCAGTAGTCCAGATCACGTCGATGCCGGCACCTGAGTCACCCGTCCAGTCGCACTGGGGACCGGCACCCGCCATCCTGGGCGAGCCGGTCGCGCCGCTGATGCCAAGGCCCGACACGTCACTGACGGTCAAGGCGGAGCAGGGCGAGTGTAGGAATTTGGATGCGTCCAATGGATTGCTGACCGTCGGCGCGCCAGCGGTCGATGTGCCACTAGACGAGCTACTACTACCGCCATTCATGGTCGTAGTAGAACCGCCCCCAGCACCCGACGAGCAACCGGCAAGCAATACGGCA
>DASZLR010000232.1:0-22953 GCA_035552275.1 Pseudonocardiaceae bacterium
GGCGGCGGCGTTCGGCGGGCGGGCGGACGTGATGGCCCGGCTCGCGCCGGAAGGGCCGGTGTATCAGGCGGGCACGCTGTCCGGGAACCCGGTCGCGGTGGCCGCCGGCCTGGCTTCACTGCGGGCGGCTGATGATGCGGTTTACCGGGCGCTGGACGAGAACGCGCGACGGCTCGGCTCGATGTTGAGCGCGGCGTTGTCCGCTGAAGGGGTGCCGCACCGGGTTCAGTTGGCCGGGAATCTGGTCAGCGTGTTCTTCGCGGACGCGCCGGTGCGCGACTATGCCGGCGCGCGGACCAGCCAGACGTGGCGGTTCCCGCCGTTTTTCCATGCGCTGCTGGAACGTGGCGTGTACCCGCCGCCGAGCGCGTTCGAGTCGTGGTTCGTGAACGCGGCCATGGACGACGACACGTTCGCGGTGATCGAATCCGCGCTGCCGGCGGCCGCGCGGGCCGCGGCGGCGGCTGAGGAGACGCACTCATGAAGACGGTCGTGCATGTGGTGCGTCATGGCGAGGTGCACAACCCGGACGGCGTGCTGTACGGGCGGTTGCCCAACTTCACGCTGTCGGCGCGGGGCGAGCAGCAGGCGTTGGTGGTCGCGGAGCACTTGCGCGGCAACGACATCGCGTATGTGGTGAGTTCGCCGTTGGAGCGGGCCCGGCAGACGGTCGGGCCGATCGCCGACTCGCACCGCCTCGATCCGGTGGTGGACGACCGGCTGATCGAGGCCGGCAATGTGTTCGAGGGGATGCGGGTGGGGGTCGGCGACGGCGCGCTGCGTGATCCGCGCAACTGGCCGAAGCTGTACAACCCGTTCCGGCCGTCGTGGGGCGAGCCGTATCTGGAGATCGCGCACCGGATGTTCGCCGCCGTGCATCGGGCGCGGGCGGCGGCGGCCGGGCACGAGGCGGTGTGCGTGTCGCACCAGCTGCCGATCGTGACGGTGCGGCGGTTCTGCGAGGGACGGCGGCTATGGCACGACCCGCGGCGGCGGCAGTGCTCGCTGGCGTCGATCACCAGCTTCACGTTCAACGATGAGGAAGTGGTGAACGTCAGCTACCGCGACCCGGTCGGCGCCACCAACGCGCGGGTGAGCGGCGCATGAGCACGATCGACACGACCCACGCCGCCAAGACCGCGCGAGAGCTGGAAGCCTGCCTCGACGACTACCCCGACGAGCGGGGCGAAATTCTGGTCGAGGCCGCCGGGCAGTGGCAGCTGGCCGGCGATCACGATCGCGCCATCGAGTTGTTGACCGAGGCCATCGCACTGCGCGGTGAGGACGGCGGCAACGCCCGGGTGACCATGGCCGAGAGCCTGTTCGACCTCGACCGCGACGACGATGCCCGCGCCCAGTTCGACGCGCTCCGCCGGGACCGGCCGCCCTCGCCGATGCCCTACCACCTGGCGGCTGAGCTCCTTGAGGAACGCGGTGACTACCAGGACTCGTTGACGTGGTTCAACATGGCCGTTTCCCGGCTGTCTGATGAGGACTTGGCCACCCCGGACGACAGCATGCCGTTCTCCTACGGCAACCAGATCCTCGTCGGCCGCCGGCGGGTCCGGCAGGAGCTGGACATACCGCCCGACGAGCTGGACGAATCGGTGGTGTCCCCGCCGGACTTCGCCGATGACCTCGATGATGAGCCGCGCCCGGCGCCGCCGGGCGAGCTGCGGGTGTTGTTCTGGCCCCGTGCCGAGGTTCCCCGCGCGCATCATGCGTGGCCGCAACTGGTCGAGCACATCGACGCCGACGCCATCATGCGGGAACGGGAGGCGGACAATCGCGAGGTGTCCGCGGCTGGTGTCGCGCGGATCACTCTGGTGCCGTTGACAGTCGCGGAGCTCACCGAGTTCGCCACCCGGACCGGCGGCGATCCGACCGACAGCGACACCCGAATGGCGTGCATGAACGAGATCGCCGCCATAGGCGCCACGATCAGCTGGCCGCCCGGACGCAACGCGCCGTGCTGGTGCGGGTCCGCGGTCAAGTACAAGAAGTGTTGCGGCCGGCCCGATCTTGGGATTGACAGCCGATGAGCCGCCGCCTGCGAACCCTCGCGGCCGTGCTGGCCGGGACGCTGTTGCTCGCCGGTTGCGCGACCGGGAATGACGCCGTGGACCAGAGCGACACGTTCAACTTCGTCTCGCCGGGCGGGCAGACCGAGATCTTCTACCCGGTGTCCGAGCGCAAGCCGCTGCCCAGCCTGTCCGGCGACAGCCTGACCCAACCTGGCACCACCATCGGCCTGGACACCTACCCCAACAACGTCATCGTGCTCAACATCTGGGGCTCGTGGTGCGGACCGTGCCGGGGCGAAGCGCCGCAGCTCGTGCAACTACAGAACCAGACCCAGGCCGCCGGTGTCCGCGTGCTCGGCATCGACGTGCGCGACGAGCGAAGCGCGGCCCAGGACTTCGTGCACGACTACCAGGTCAACTATCCGTCGATCTTCGATCCGGCTGGCCGGTCGCTGCTGGCGCTGCGCAACTATCCGCGCAATGTGGTGCCGTCCACGATCATCCTGGACCGGCAGCATCGGGTCGCCGCCGTGTACCTCGAAACGGTGCTGGCCGGTCAACTGTTGCCGAAGCTGCAACAACTGGCCAGTGAACACTCGTGACACTCATGACCGGACGAGGTCGGCTGGCCAGGTGTGACCCAGGACGCCGGCGGCCGGCACCGGTGACGGACTGCCAGCTGGCAGTACCTACCCTCGTCCTGTGAACCCGACCGCGCTCGCCACCTCGGGGCCGCTGCTGCTGGCTGCCGGGGTCGCGGTGCTGGCCGGGGCGGTCTCCTTCGCCTCGCCGTGCGTGGTCCCGCTGGTGCCCGGCTACCTCGCCTACCTGGCCGGACTCGTCGGCGCCGACGCCCCCGCCGTCAAAGCGGACGAAACGACGGCGAGCGGCGGCCGACAGCACGGCCGGTTCCGGGTGGCCGGCGCGGCGCTGCTGTTCGTCGCCGGGTTCACCGTCGTCTTCGCCGCCGGAGCGGTCGTCGTGCTCGGTGTCTCCGACACGCTGCTGGCCGACCAGCAACTGCTGGAACGCATCGGCGGTGTGGTGACCATCCTGATGGGGCTGGTGTTCGTCGGCCTGGTCCCGGCCCTGCAACGCGATCTCCGCCCGCACGCCACCCCGCGCGCCGGCCTGGTCGGCGCGCCGCTGCTCGGCGCGGTGTTCGCGCTCGGCTGGACACCGTGCCTCGGGCCCACGCTCACGGGCGTGCTGTCCGTGGCCGCCGGAACCCAACTCGGGTCTGACACGGTTCGCGGCATCCTGCTGGTGCTCGCCTACTGCCTCGGCCTCGGCCTGCCGTTCGTCGTGTTGGCGCTCGGCGCTCGCTGGGCGCTCCGCGCGACCAGTTGGCTGCGCCGGCACGTCCGGGCCATCCAGGTGTTCGGCGGGGTGCTGCTGGTCGCGGTCGGCGTCGCGCTGGTCACCGGCCTGTGGGACGAGCTGATCACCTGGCTGCGGGAGACCGTGGTGACCAACGAGAGGTTGCCGCTGTGACGTCCATTGTAGACGATCGGCCGGCTGCCGGCGCGAAAGATCCGGAGCCGCCGCGCCAGTCCCCGGCCCGCGCCGCGCTCGCCTTCCTGCGCAACACCTGGCGCGGGCTCACCGCGATGCGGACCGCGCTGATCCTGCTGTTCCTGCTTGCGCTCGGCGCGGTGCCCGGCGCGATGCTGCCGCAGTGGCCGCTGAACCAGCCCAAAACCCAGCAGTACATCACCAGCCACGGCTGGTGGGGCACGCTGCTGAACAAGCTCCAGTTCTTCAGCGTCTTCTCCAGCGTCTGGTTCTCCGCCGTCTACGTGCTGCTGTTCGTGTCCCTGGTCGGCTGCCTGCTGCCGCGCACCCTGGACTACGGCAAGCAACTGTTCGCCAAACCGGTCCTGACGCCACGCAACCTGGCCCGGCTCCCGCATCACTCGAAGTCCACAGTAGACGGCGATCCGGCGGACGTGCTGGCCGCCGCGCGGCACGAGCTGCGCGGCTGGCGGCTGGTCGAGCGCGCGGAAGCCGACGGCTCGCGCAGCATCTCCGCCGAGCGCGGCTACCTGCGCGAAACCGGCAACCTGGTGTTCCACTTCGCGCTGCTCGGGCTGATCGTGGCGTTCGCGCTGGGCAAGATGTTCAGCTACACGGGCCAGGTCATCGTGCTGGCCAACGGTTCCCAGTTCTGCGACTCCGGCGTGCTGAACTACGACTCGTTCACCCCCGGCCTGGAAGTCGACGGCACCCAGCTCGATCCGTGGTGCGTCAGGGTGAATGGCTTCACCGCGAGCTACCAGCCCACCGGCCAGCCGGCCGCCTACTCGGCGAACATCGACTACCAGTCCGGCGACGACCTCAGCAGCGACACCTGGCGGCCGTACGACCTCAAGGTCAACTCGCCGCTGCGCACCGCGGGCGACCGGGTCTACCTGATCGGCCACGGCTACGCGCCGCAGTTCACCGTCACCTACCCGAACGGCCAGACCCGGACCGGCCTGACGCAGTGGAAGCCCGACGACCAGACCACCGATCTGTCCGAGGGCGCGACCAAGTTCGCCGACCCGCCCGGGGTCACCAATCCGGCTGAACTGAAGCAGCAGCAGCTGGCCGTCACCGGGCTGTTCGCGCCGACCGCGCTGTTCGACGGGGACGTCATCACGTCCACCTATCCGGCGCTGGACAACCCGGCCGCGTCGATCTTCGTCTACCAGGGCGACCTGGGCAGCGACGCGGGCAGCCAGTCGATCTTCGCCATCGACCAGGGCATGGTCGACTCCGGCCAGCTCAAGAAGGTCGGGCAGGCCAACCTGACCCCCGGCCAGTCGGTCACCTTGTCCGACGGCACCAAGGTCCGGTTCGATCTGGTGCAGCCGTGGGTGTCGTTGCAGGTCTCGCACGATCCGACCCAGGACTACGTGCTGCTGTTCGCCATCCTGCTGCTGCTCGGCCTGATCACCTCGCTGGTCATCAAGCGCCGCCGGCTCTGGGTCCGCGCTGGGCCATCGGACGACGGCCCACCCCGTGCTGGCGGCGGATCGGGCCGTACCGTGGTCGAAATCGGTGGCCTGGCGCGCACCGATCAGGCCGGCTACGGCGAGGAATTCGTCACCCTGTCCGCACGACTGCTCGCCGCCGCCCGCACCGCGGCGCGTTCCTCGGCTGGAAAGGACACCACCTGATGTCGGTCAACCACACGCTGGCCCAGTACAGCAACTGGGCTTACACCAGCGCGGTCGCCATCTACGTGCTGTCGATGGTCTTCTACCTCGCCGAGCAGGCGTTCGGCCGGCGGCGGGCCACCGCGGCGGCTCCGGCCCGGCAGTTGGTGGCCGCCGGAGCGGGCGGCCCGGCCGAATCCACCGCCACTCCGCCGGCCCCACCGGTCTCCCGGCCAGGGGAGCGGTCGATGCCGGAGCGGCTTGGCCGGATGGGCATCGCGCTGACCGTGTTGGGCGTGCTGGTGCACCTGATGTCGATCGTGCTGCGCGGGCTGTCGGTGCACCGCTGGCCGCTGGGCAACATGTACGAGTTCATGTCGTTCGTGTGCCTGATCGCGATGGGCGCGTGGCTGATCATGTTGCGCCGGTTCGAGATTCGCCGGATCGGCGCGTTCGTGCTGGTTCCGGTGGTGCTGCTGATGTTCCTCGGTGGCACGGTGCTGTACACCCAGGCCGAGCCGGTGGTGCCCGCGCTGCAGTCGTACTGGCTGGTGATCCACGTGACCGTGGTGTCCACCGCGAGCGGCATCCTGCTGGTGCCGGGCGTGGCCAGCCTGATGTACCTGCTGCGCAACGCGCACGACCGCAACCCGGCCCGGTTCGCCCGGCTGGGCCCGAAGCTGCCCGGCGTCGACACGCTGGACCGGCTCGCCTACCGGATGACGATCTTCGGCTTCCCGCTGTTCACCTTCGGGGTGATCTGCGGCGCGATCTGGGCCGAGTCCGCCTGGGGCCGCTACTGGGGCTGGGACCCGAAGGAGACCACCGCGTTCGTCGCCTGGGTGGTCTACGCCGGCTACCTGCACGCCCGCGCGACGGCCGGCTGGCGTGGCGGTCGGGCAGCGGTGATCAACGTCATCGGGTTCGCCGTGATGATCTTCAACCTGTTCTTCGTCAATCTGGTGATCACCGGACTGCACTCGTACGCCGGGGTGGGCTGACCGGGTCTGGCGGTCGGCCGATCCCTCGTGTCGACCCACACGTTGCCGGCGACTACCTTCGGGGTAGTCGGGCAGCAACGGCTGGGCGATCAGCGCCATGAGGGAGGACGCAAGCGGTGACCGGACCCCACGAGGAGCCCACGTCACGGTACGAAGGTCCGTGGCAGCAGCAGCCGGGCACTCAGGCTCCGTCGCAGCCAACGGCGTCGCAACTAGGAGCGGAGTCCGGCAACCACCAGGCCCGGCACTCCGCCGAGGGCGAGGAGCCGGCCGAGGACTCGACCCGGCCCCGGCTGACGCCCGTCGCCGGCGACCAGCCCGGCCCGGACCAGCCCGCGCAGCCGCCCCAGCCCCAGCCGCCGCAACCCGAGCAGCCGGAGCAGTTCCCGGCCGGTCCGACCCAGTCGACGCCGTACCCCGTCGGCCCGCCCCCGGCCCAGCAGCCGCCTGTTCAGCAGCCGCCGACGCCCAACTACTACGCCGAGCCGTACGGCAGCGGCGGCCAGCCGCAGATCCAGTACCAGCAGCCCGGCCCGTACAGCCCGCAGTTCCCGTTCGACCAGCAGCACCCGCCGGGCGGCCCGATGGCCCCGCCCCCACCGCCACAGCCCGGTCAACCGGGCCAACCCGGCCAGCCGCCGAACCCGTTGTCCCGGCAGGCGAACGCGGTCGCCCAGGAACTGTCCAGCGCGCACCTGCTCCGGCCGGCGAAGCGGCCGCCGCAGACCGGCTGGCGGCGGGCGATCTACCAGGTCAGCGGGCGAACGTTGAACCTGGGCGAGAGCCCGACCGACGTCCAGCGGCGCGAGCTGATCACCCGGATCAACCAGCCGCTGCGCGGTTGTTACAAGATCGCGATGCTCAGCCTGAAGGGCGGCGTCGGCAAGACCACGACGACCACCACGCTCGGCTCCACGTTCGCCAGCCTGCGCGGCGACCGGGTGATCGCCGTCGACGCGAACCCGGACCGGGGCACGCTGTCGCAGAAGATCCCCCTGGAGACCACCGCCACCGTGCGGCACCTGCTGCGCGACGCCAGCCGGATCACCCGCTACAGCGACGTTCGCTCGTACACCTCGCAGGGGCCGAGCCGGCTGGAAATCCTGGCCAGCGAACAGGATCCGGCCGTCTCGGAGGCGTTCAGCGAGCAGGACTACCGGCGCACCATCGACCTGCTTGAGCACTTCTACAACATCGTGCTCACCGACTGCGGGACCGGGCTGATGCACTCGGCGATGCGCGGCGTGCTGGACATCGCCGACTCGCTGGTGATCGTGTCGTCGGGCTCGGTGGACGGCGCCCGCAGCGCCTCGGCCACTCTCGACTGGCTGGACGCGCACGGCTACCGCGACCTCGTCGCCCGGTCGGTCGCGGTGATCAACTCGGTGCATCCCAAGTCCGGCACGGTCGACCTGGACAAGCTGGCCGAGCACTTCGCGGCGCGCTGCCGCGCGGTGTGCCGGATCCCGTTCGACCCGCACCTGGAAGAGGGCGCCGAGATCGAGTTGGAGCGGCTGTCCCCGTCGACCCGGCTGGCGCTGCTGGAACTGGGCGCGACGGTCGCCGATGACTTCCCACACGACGTCGCCCGCCGCTGAACCGTCCCCGTCCGGGGGCCGATCCGAGGGCCAAGAACCGCGGGTGACCACGGTCGAGCTGTTCTTCGACCTGGTGTTCGTGTTCACCATCACCCAGCTCACCTCGGTGCTGATCGGCGAGCCCAGCGGCATCGGGCTGGCCAAGATGGCGCTGCTGCTGGCCATCGTCTGGTGGATGTACGGCGGCTACGCCTGGCTCACCAACATGGTGCCGCCCGTGCGGCTGCTGCCCCGGCTGCTGCTGGTGCTGTCGATGATCGGCTTCCTGGTGGTGGCGCTGGCCGTGCCGACCGCGTTCGGCTCCGGCGGTGTCGCGTTTGGACTGGGCTATCTGCTGGTGGTGTGCGTGCACGCCGGCCTGTTCCTGACCTCCGTTCCGGCCCGGCGCAGCATCCTGCGGCTCGCCCCGGTGAACATCGGCGGCGCGGTGCTGCTGCTGGTCGCCGCGTTCCTGCCGGCGCCGGTGCGGTGGGCGATCTGGGCGCTGGTGCCGACCGTCCACTGGGGACTTCCGCTGCTTCGCGGCTCGGTCGGCTACGAGATCCGGCCGGCCCATTTCGTTGAGCGGCACGGACTTGTGCTCATCATCGCGTTCGGCGAGTCGGTGACCGCGATCGGCGTCGGGGTCAGTGTCGGCGGGACCGCGCTGCGGCTCTCGCCGGGGCTGGTGCTGGTCGCGGCGCTGGCGCTGATGGTGCTGCTCGGGCTGTGGTGGAGCTATTTCGGCGGCGCCGACGAACTGGCCGAGCAGCGGCTGGTGGCCGCGGACCCGCCGACCCGCGCCCGGATGGCGTTGGCCGCCTTCGGTCGCGGCTACTACCTGATGCTGGCCGGCGTGATCATTCTGGCGGCTGGGGTCAAGCGGTCCATCGGCCATCCCTGGGAGACCGGCCATCTGACGCCGGCCGTGGCGATCGGCGGCGGGGTCGCGCTGTATCTGGCCGGCGACGCGGCGTTGCGGCATGTCCTGCGGCTGCGGCCGATGCTGCCGCGCTGCGTGGGGCTGGCGCTGGCGGCGCTGAGCATCCCGGTCGGCGTGGCCGCGCCGACCAGCGCGCAACTCGCCATGCTGGCGGCGGTGCTGCTCGGCGTGTTCGCCGTCGAACGGTGGATGGCCCCGGTGCACAGCGGTCCGGCCAGCGGCTAGTTCGCCGGGCCGCCGTCGGAACCGTCGTCCCGCTTGGTCTGCTCATCCAGTTCTCGCAGGAAATCCGGGTCGTCATCCGGCCCGACCGACCGCCGCCGCGCGCCCGCGCCGACTCGGGGCGACGCCAGCGCTCGCCACACCGGAATCGCGATGCTCACGACGCCGATCGCGGCAAGCAGGTAGAGCAGTGCCGTCATACGCCGCGTACCGGCTCGCTGGCTTCCGTGGTCAGTTCGGCCAGCAGCGCCTTCACCTCGGATTCCCGGAACCGCCGATGCCCGCCCGGAGTGCGGATCGAGCCGATCCGACCGGCCGTCGCCCAGCGGGTCACGGTTTTCGGGTCCACCCGAAACAGCGTGGCGACCTCGCCGGGCGTGAGCAGGCGTTCGCTCGCCTGACGGTTGTGCTGAACGGACGCGGTCACGCTCGTCCTCCTCGCGTTGTCCTCACCGACCGGGATCACCGCTGGCCATCGCGACCCGCGAGATCCGGCGTACCGGTCGCATACTGGCATCTCGCCCGCCAGGTACGCGAACGCTTGTCCGATAGTAAAGAGGGAGTAAGGGACAAATCGCCACTTCTGTCTACGCCGCGTTCCGCCGGCCGTCAATGCTGCCACGGCGCTTGCTAGGAAGCTCCCAGGAAGCCCGCGCGGACGGCCGAGTAACGTGGTCCGACGTGCGGGAAGCCCACAGCGCCGACACTACTTCTGAGGCCGAGACGGACGCTCCAGCAGCGCCGACCGGGCTCGGGCGCGACCTCGCGCTGTACACCCTCGGCCGGATCGGGCTGATCGTGGTCGTCGCCGTGGTGCTCGTGCTGGCCGGGGTGCCGCTGCTGATCAGCTTGGCGGTGGGCGTGATCGCCGGCCTGCCGCTGTCCATGCTGGTGCTGCGTGGCCTGCACAACCGGGTGTCCACCGGCCTGGCCCACCGATCGGCCGCCCGCCGGGCCCAGCGTGCCCGGTTGCGCGCCGAACTGCGCGGCGAAGCCGATGAAGACTCTGAGGAGTCCGACTCGGAAGGCTAAATCTGGGCTAAATCGCCAACGCCAGACCGGTGAGCGCGGCCCAGAGCAGCATCGCCAGGCCGGTGTCCCGGAGCACCGGGATCAGCGCGCGACCGGACCCCCCGCCGGCCACCAGTCGCACCGGTCGCACGATCAGCGCCGCCGCGACCAGGCCGAGCAGCGCCCACGAATGTGCCACTGACAGTGTCACGGTGGCTGCGAACGGAATCGCCACCAGCACCAGGTACAGCCGCCGCGCGCCCCGGTCGCCCAGCCGGACCGCCAGCGTGCGCTTGCCGGTGTCCTGGTCGGTGGGGATGTCCCGGACGTTGTTGCTGACCAGCACCGCCGCCGAGAACGAGCCAATCGCGACCGCCGCGCCCGCACCCGACCAGGTCAGCCGGCCGGACTGGACGTACAGCGTGCCCAGCACCGCGACCAGCCCGAAGAACAGGAACACGGCCACTTCGCCCAGGCCGCTGTACCCGTACGGACGACTGCCGCCGGTGTAGAACCAGGCCGCCAGGATGCAGGCCGCGCCGACCAGCACCAGCCACCAGCGGCCGGCGGCCAGCACCAGGACGAGCCCGGTGACGCCGGCCAGCCCGAAGCAGGCGAACGCCGCCGCGCGCACCAGCGGCGGCCGGACCAGGCCGGAACCGACCAGCCGCAGCGGACCGACCCGGACGTCATCGGTGCCGCGCACGCCGTCGGAGTAGTCGTTGGCGAAGTTGACGCCGATGATCAGCGACATCGCCACGACCAGCGCGAGCAACGACTGCCACCAGACGAAACCATCGATCGCCGCAGCCGCCCCGGCGCCGGCGAGCACCGGCGCGACCGCGTTGGGCAGGGTGCGCGGCCGAGCGCCCTCCACCCACTGTCCCACTGTGGCCATGCTCGCCATCCTCGCATTTCACTCAGCGGTGGTCGGCGAACAGCGCCCGTACGGCCATCCGATCGATCTTGCCGGGGCCGCGCAGCGGCAGCTCGCCGACGAACACGATCCGCTTGGGCACCGCCGCTCGGCCCGCTTCCGCACGGACCGCCGCGCGCAGATGTTCGTCGTCAGGTGGGGCCGCTGGGTCGGCCGGCACCACGGCGGCCACCACCGCCTGTCCCCACCGCTGGTCCGGCACGCCCAGCACGCACGCCTCGCGCACCCCCGGCTGCGCCAACAGAACCCGTTCCACCAGCACCGGCGACACCTTCACGCCGCCGGTGTTCACCATGTCGTCGGTCCGGCCGAGGATCTCCAGCTGGCCGCCGACCATCCGGCCGGCGTCGCCGGTGCGAAACCAGCCGTCCGCGAACGCCGCCGAGGTCAGGTCCGGCCGGAGTCGGTAGCCGTGCGCCAGCATCGGCCCGGCCAACTCGACCGGCCCGACACCGTCGACCGGCTCGGCCAGCCGCACCTCCAGTCCCGCCAACGGAACGCCGTCGTACACGCACCCGCTGGCCGTCTCGCTCATCCCGTAGGCCGACACCACCGCGATCCCGGCGGTCTCGGCCCGTTCGCGCAGCTCGGGCGAGGTGGCGGCAGCGCCGAGGAGCACCGCGTCGAACGCACGCAGCGCGGCCAACCCGGCTCCGCCGGCGTCGAGCAGCCGAGCGAGTTGGGTGGGCACCATCGCCGTGTATCGCGGTCCGTCACCGGCCAGCGCCTCCCGCGCAGCCGCCACGAACGACTCGGCTCGGAACGGCCCCGCCAGGTCCACAATGGACGGCTGACTGCCGGCGAGCAGGGAGCGGGTCAGCACCTGCAATCCGCCGATGTACTGGGCCGGTGTGGCCAGCAGCCAGCGTCCCGGACCGCCGAGCCGATCATGGGTCGCTTCCGCGGATGCCCGCAGGGCGGCGGCGGACAGCAGCACGCCCTTGGGTTCGCCGGTCGACCCGGAGGTGGCGATGATCACAGCGGTGTCCGGCTCGACCGGCTCGGTCGGGGCCATCGCCGCGCGCAGTACGTCGAGCGTGGGCGATGTGGCGTCCAACGGCAGCACCGCCGGGCCGCCGTCGAGCGCCTGTACCAGCGCCGTGGCCAATTCCGCGACTCCGGTGGGTCCGCCGTCAAGCAGCACCTGGCGCAGCATGATCAGAAATACCAGGGAAAGCGCGACCAGTCCGGCGGCCGCTTCTCCAGGAACGAGTCGCGGCCCTCGACCGCCTCGTCCGTCATGTACGCCAGCCGGGTCGCCTCGCCCGCGAACACCTGCTGACCGACCAGACCGTCATCAATCAGATTGAACGAGTACTTCAGCATCCGCTGCGCGGTAGGCGACTTGCCGTTGATCTCCTTCGCCCACTGCAACGCCGTCGCCTCCAACTCGGCGTGCGGCACAACCGCGTTGACCATGCCCATCCGGTGCGCGTCCTCGGCGGTGTAGGGGCGGCCGAGAAGGAAGATCTCCCGGGCGAACTTCTGCCCGACCTGCCGGGCCAGATACGCCGAGCCGAAGCCGCCGTCGAAACTGCCCACGTCGGCGTCGGTCTGTTTGAACCGGGCGTGTTCGGCGCTGGCCAGGGTGAGATCGCACACCACGTGCAGGCTGTGCCCGCCGCCGGCCGCCCAGCCGTTCACCACCGCGATGACGATCTTCGGCATGAACCGGATCAGCCGCTGGCATTCCAGGATGTGCAGCCGGCCGGCCCGCGCCGGATCGACCGTCTCCGCTGTCTCGCCGCTGGCGTACTGGTAGCCGGAGCGGCCGCGAATGCGCTGGTCGCCGCCGGAACAGAACGCCCAGCCGCCGTCCTTCGGTGATGGGCCGTTGCCGGTGAGCAGCACGCAGCCGACATCCGAGGACATCCGCGCGTGGTCCAGCGCCCGGTACAGCTCGTCCACCGTGTGCGGGCGGAAGGCGTTGCGGATCTCGGGCCGGTTGAACGCGATCCGCACGGTTCCGGAGTCGGGGCCTTTTCCGACGGCCCGGTGGTACGTGATGTCGGTGAACTCGAACCCGTCGACCGGCCGCCAGGCGTTCGGATCGAACAGCTCGGACACGGTGGGCTTGACGGTGCGCTCGGTCGGTTCGGACACAGGTTGAGACAATACGGTTTGAGACAATGCGGCGATGAACCCGTCCACCGCGCTGGCCTCGGTGTTTGTCGATGAACTCGTACGCAACGATGTTCGTCACATCGTGGTCTGTCCCGGATCGCGGAACGCTCCGCTGTCCATGGCGCTGGACCGGGCCGCCCGCGACGGCCGGCTCAACCTGCATGTGCGGATTGACGAGCGGTCGGCCGGATTCCTCGCGCTGGGCCTGGCCCGCGCGCTCGCCCACCGCGGACCTGGGCTGGCGGCGGTCGTGTGCACCTCCGGCACCGCGGTGGCGAATCTGCATCCGGCGGTGTTGGAGGCGCACCACTCGAATATCGGGCTGCTGCTGCTCACCGCCGACCGGCCGGCCGAACTGCACGGTACCGGGGCGAGCCAGACCATCGAGCAGCGCGGCCTGTTCGGCCCGGCGGCGGCGAGCATGGAATTCCCGGTGGCACACAAGGAGAACGGCCAGAACGGGGTGTGGCGCGGACTGGTCTGCCGGGCAGTGGCATTGGCTCGCGCCGGCGAGCCGGTCCAGGTGAACCTGCCATTTCGCGAGCCACTCGTTCCTGACGCCGACGCGAGCTGGCCGGAATCGCTGGACGGCCGTCCCGACGGAGCCCCGTGGACCCAGTCGACCCTGGTTTCCGCGTCCGCGACCCTGATTTCTGACCCTGACGGTGTGTCGACTCCGGTCGGCGTGTCGTCGCTGAAGGCCCCCCGAACAGCCATGATAGTCGGTGATGATCATGGGGGGCGGGTGCGGGCGGCCGCGGAGATCGCCGCGCGGGCCGGGTGGCCGGTGATCGCGGAGCCGACCGTCGCGCCGATCGCGCTCGCCGCCGGGGCAGCGGTGCTCGGCAGCGGATCGCTGTTGCTCGGGCTGTCGCCGTTGCCCGCCGAACTGGCTCCGGACGCGGTGGTCGTGGTGGGCCGGCCGACGCTGTCGCGGGCGGTGGCGCGACTGTTGCGCACCGTGCCGGTCGTGCAACTGGTCGGCCCGTACCCACGCTGGCCCGACCCGCAGCACCTGGCCACCCACGTCAGCGACCGGCTCGCCCCGGAAGTGCCGGCTGGGTTCGCGGTCGACCCGGCATGGCTGGCCGGCTGGCTGCGGGCCGACGAGGCCGCCGGCACCGCCGTGGACAAGCTGCTCGCGGAAGCGCCCCGGCTGACCGGGCTCCAGGTGGCCCGGGAACTGGTCGACGCGCTGCCCGTCGGCGCGCCGCTGTTCCTCGGCTCGTCCAACCCGGTCCGCGCCGTCGACCTGGTCGCCCGGCCCCGCGCCGACCTGCTGGTGCTGGCGAACCGAGGCGTCGCCGGCATCGACGGGAGCGTGTCCACCGCCGCGGGACTGGCGCTCGGTCTCGGCGAACCGACGTACGCGCTGCTCGGCGACCTGACGTTCCTGCACGACATCAACGGCCTGCTGACCGGTCCGGCCGAACCCCGGCCGGACCTGACGATCGTGGTGTGCAACGACAACGGCGGCGGCATCTTCGCGCTACTGGAACAGGGCGCGCCCGAGCACGCGGCCAGCTTCGAGCGGGTGTTCGGCACCCCGCACGACGCCGACCTGGCCGCGCTGTGCGCCGGCTACCGCGCGTCGCACACCCTGGTCGACAGCCTGATTGACGGGGTCGCCGGGTTGCGGGCCGCGCTCGCGCCGGCGCCCGGCGTACGGGTGATCGAGGTCCGCATGCCGCGCGACGACCTGCGCGATCTGTACGCCCGGCTGCGTGCCACCGTCGCCGCCGCCGTCACCTCGACACTCAGCTAGAACCCGGGATGTCCTCCAGCGCGTCGCGCATCGGGATCAGCTTGGCCGCCGCCTCGGCGACCTCGTTGTCCGGATCGGAGTCGGCGACGATGCCGCAGCCGGTGAACAGGCGGACCGAGTTGCCGCTGACCTGGGCGCAGCGCAGTGCGATGCCCAGCTCGCCGTCGCCGGAGCTGTCGATCCAGCCGACCGGCCCGGCGTAGCGGCCTCGGTCCATCCCTTCCAATTCACGGATCAACGCCACCGCCGCGTCCCGCGGCGTGCCCCCGACGGCGGCCGTCGGATGCGCCGCGCCGGCCAGGGTGAGCAGCGACGGGTCGCCGGCCAGCCGGCCGTGCACCTCGGTGGCCAGGTGCAGCACGTTGTGCAGGCGCAACACGGACGGCTCGTCCGCCACGGTGAGCTCGGCGCAGAACGGGCGCATGGTGTCCGCGAGCGAGCGCGCCGCGAACACGTGTTCCGCGCGGTTCTTGGCCGAGCCGAGCAGATCCGCGGCCAGCGCGTCGGCGTCCATCCCGTCGTGCGGCCAGACCGTGCCGGCCAGCACCCGCGACGACACCTGCGCGCCGTGCCGGCTCAACAAGAGTTCGGGGGTCGCGCCGACCAGCCCATCGACAGCGAACGTCCAGCAGCTCGGGTACCGACTGGCCAGGCCGTGCAGCAGGTAGCGCGGGTCGACCGGGCCGTCCGCGTCGGGGGTGGTGGCGATCAGGTCGTGCGCCAGCACCACCTTGCCCAGTTCCCCGGCGCGCAGCCGGGCGACAGCCAGGCGAACCGCCTCGCGATAGCCGGTGACCGGCAACTGCCCGGCCGAGTAGCGGATCGTCGACGGCACCGCGACCGGCCGCACCGAATGCACGCCCGCGCCCGGACGCGGACCGCCGCGGACGCCGATCTCGGTCACCCAGGTCACCCCGTCCCGGCGGCCGACCACGATTTCCGGCACGATCAGCACCGAGTGACCCGGCTCGTCGGCGAAGGCCATGCTGATGAACGCCACCGGACCGGTGCCCGGCACGCCGACCTCGTCGTGCACCTCGGCGCAGGCCGCGAACTCCCGCCACCAGCGGGCCGCGTCCTCGAACCGGCCAGGGCCGGACGGCTCGAACCGGGCGGCCTCGCCCCAGCCGACCAAACCCTCGCCCGCCCGCACCCAGGCCAGCGCATCCTCGGCGCGGGGCACCGCGTCGAGCAGGCTCGCCGAGGCGTCCATCCGGCGGGTCCGCACGGACGCCGGAGCGGTCACCCGGTTGGCGTCGCGCGGGCTGGGCTGGCGCGAGGAAGCGGTCGTCACGGTTTGAGCGTACGAATCGGTCACTGAGGACGCGCTGAGAGGTTCACCGCAGCGAGATCAATGTCTCGGTCGAACACTAAACTCTGCCGTTATGACGAGCGGGGGCCCCACGATGGAAGCGGAGCGGCCGGGCGGCGATGATGCCACCGCCGACGCCGCGCGTCCCCATCACGGCCGGCGCGGCCTGGCCATCACCGCCATCACGCTGACCGTGGTCGGGGCCGTGTTCACCGGGCTGTGCCTGCTGGTGCTGGTCGCGTGCTGGCAGGACGACGCCGCGATCGACGCGCACCTCGGCCAGGCGACCGCCGATGTGCTGTCCAGCTCGCCCAGCCGGACAGCTGTGCGGTTTGTCACACCGGATGGCACGGTGAACATTCCGGACACCGGCGTGCTGTATCCACAGGGCCTGATCGCCGGCGAGCGGGTGCGGGTCGAGTACGACACCCAGAACCCCCAACTGGTTCGGGTCGCCGGCCGGGACTACCAGCTGGCGTTCCTACCGGTCGGCACCGCCATCCTGATCGCCTGGGCAGTGCTCGCCCCGACCCTCTGGTGGCTCCGCCGCCGCCGTCGGAGCGCGGTAGGCTGATCAACGCGCGGGGCACTAGCCCCGACGAAGTGAGCCCGGCAGCCTTCCGGATGGTTGGTGAGCCGGGCTTCGCGCTGTCCGGGCCGGACGTCAGGCCGGGCGGGAGGCGGACTGCCACCAGGACAGCACCTGGTCGGCGACGGCCGGCGAGGCGACCATCATGCCGTCGGTGGGCAGCGGAACGTGGTTGCCGCGGCGGTCCAGCACCACCGCGCCCACTTCCAGCGCCATCGCCACCCCGGCCGCGACATCCCATTCGTGCACGCTGTCCAGCACCACGGCGGCGACATGGCCCAGCGCCACCTGCACCACCGACAGCGCCGCCGAACCGAGAATCCGCACCCCGGAATGCGCGTCGGCGGCGTGCCCGATGAACTCGGCCATGCCCGGCCACGGCCCGCGCAGCGCCAGCTCGGTGCACACGATCGCGCCGGCGAGCCCGGAACGTCCCGGCAGCCGGACCGGCTTGCCGTTGGCGCGGGCGCCCCGGCCCCTCGCGGCGGCATAGATCTGGCCGCGATACGGGTCGGCGACCACGCCGACCACCGGTCCGTCGCTGTCGACCAGAGCCAGGCTGTACGCGCACCACGGCACCCCGGCCACGTAGTTCGCGGTGCCGTCCACCGGATCGACCACCCAGTGGTACTCGGCGTCCTCGGAGCCGACGTCGGAGCCGAACTCCTCGCCGACCACCGGAATGCCGGGGAACTGCGCGGTCAGCACCCGCCGGGTGTGCCGCTCCAGGGTGCGGTCGGTGTCGGTCACCCAGTCGAACGGCGACTCCTTGGCGCTGGGCCGGGCGCCCCGGCCGGCGGTCGCGGTGATCACGTCGGTGGCGTCGTTGGCGAGTTTCCCGGCGACCTCCAGAGCACGGGAGATCAGGCCGGGTGCGACAGGCTTTGTTGCGGGCGATGGCGAGACGGACATCTGCCTCAGCTTGGCTACGGATGGTGTCATGGGTGCGACAGCCAGGTGACGGGCCAAGGATAGTCAGGACAAGACTCGCCTGCTTGACCGCCGTACACCGGCACTACCGTCCGCCGGCGCCGCCGTAGGCTCCTTGTTCATGTCGCGAGCCGGTCTGGACAAAGATCCGCACGACGTCGCCACCATGTTCGACGCCGTCGCCGAGCACTACGACCGCACCAACTCGGTCGCCAGTCTCGGGTTCGACCGGCACTGGCGGGCGATGACTCGGCGAGTGCTGGACCTCCGTCCGGACGAGCGGGTGCTGGACGTCGCCGCCGGCACCGCGGTGTCCACCGTCGAACTCGCCCGGTCCGGCGCCTGGTGCGTGGCCGCCGACTTCTCGCTGGGCATGCTGCGGCACGGCGCGGACCGGGATGTGCCGAAAGTCGGCGCGGACGCGATGCGGCTCCCATTCGCCGACGGTGTGTTCGACGCGGTGACCATCTCCTTCGGCCTGCGCAACATCGTGGACCCGGTGGCCGCGCTGGCCGAGCTGCGCCGGGTCACCCGGCCGGGCGGACGGCTGGTGGTGTGCGAGTTCGCCACCCCGGTCTGGGCGCCGGTGCGCTGGGCGTACCAACGGATCGCACTGAAGGCGCTGCCGGTGATCACCCGTCGGGTGGCCAGCAATCCCGAGGCGTACCGCTACCTCGCCGAGTCCATTCTCGGCTGGCCGGACCAGACGGGGCTGGCCACCCGGATCGAGCGGTCCGGCTGGCGGCGGGTCGAGTGGCTGGACCTGACCGGCGGCATCGTCGCCCTGCACCGCGCCATCAATGCAGAGATGGAGCCGTCCTAAACTCGACTGAAATCCCAGCAATCTCCACGAATCGCCGCACCGCACGGAGGCCCGATGAGTACGCCCAGCCGACGCCGGGCCGACGAGGACGCCGAGGTCATCGTGGTCGGTGCCGGGCCGGCCGGATCCACGGCCGCCACCTACCTCGCCCGCGCCGGCCTCGACGTGCTGCTGCTGGAGAAAAGCACCTTCCCGCGGGAGAAGGTCTGCGGCGACGGGCTCACCCCGCGCGGCGTGAAGCAGCTCATCGACCTCGGCGTGGACACCCGCGAGGAAGCCGGCTGGCTGCACAACCGCGGCCTGCGGATCGTCACCGCGCACCACAACCTCGAACTCGACTGGCCGGAGCTGTCGAACTTCCCGCCCTACGGCCTGGTTCGCCCGCGCGCCGACTTCGACGAACTGCTCGCCCGCACCGCGCAGCGCGCCGGCGCCCGGCTGCTGGAGCAGACCACCGTGCGCGCCGCGATCACCCACGACCGCACCGGCCGGGTCGTCGGCGTCACCGCGAACGCCGGCCCGGACAAGGTTCCGGTCACCTACCGCGCGCCGCTGGTGCTGGCCTGCGACGGCGTGTCCGCGCGACTGGCGCTGTCGGTGGGTATCGAGAAGCGCGACAACCGGCCCATCGGCGTGGCCGTCCGCCGCTACTACACCAGCCCGCGCACCAAGGACGACTACCTTGAGTCGCATCTCCAGCTCTGGGACCGCAGTGATCCTGCGCAGCCCCGACTGCTGCCCGGCTACGGCTGGATCTTCGGCATGGGCGACGGCACCGCCAACGTCGGCCTCGGCATCCTGTCCACGTCCGGGGCGTTCGGTAACACCGACTACCGGGGCCTGCTGCGGTCCTGGCTGGCCGGGCTGCCCGAAGACTGGGGCATGACCGAGGACAACGCGGTCGGCAAGATCGGCGGCGCCGCGCTGCCGATGGGCTTCAGCCGCACCCCGCACTACCGGCGCGGTCTGCTGCTGGTCGGCGACGCGGGCGGCACGGTGAACCCGTTCAACGGCGAGGGCATCGGCTACGCGATGGAGTCCGCGCGGCTGGCCGCCGAGCACGTGGTGCAGGCGCTGGCCCGGCCCGAAGGCGCCTCCCGGGAGCGGGCGCTGGTCGGCTATCCGTTGGCGCTGCGGCAATCCCTGGGCGGCTACTACACGTTGGGCAACGCGTTCAGCCGGCTGATCGGCAACCCGAAGGTGATGCGCGCGGCCACCCGCTACGGCATGCCGCGCGAGACGCTGATGCGGTTCGTGCTCAAGCTGCTCGCCGGTCTCTACGACGGTCGGGACGGCCAACTCGCCGACCGGCTGATCGCCACCGCGACCAAACTGGCGCCGTCCGCGTGAGGCCGTCGGAGCCATGGGGCCCATCGGGACTCATCGCGACACCGCCTAACGGGTGAGTGAGCTCACTCACAACAGCCGGCGAATTGCCCAAGGCCCCTGGCGAACGGGTGTGACGCGAGTCCTACACTGGGCTCTGGCTTGTGAAGCAGTTCACAGGACGGTCGGACAGGTCTGTGCGGACAAGTCTGGGCAAGATTGTGAACGATTTCACAAGCCGCCCCGATCGGGTGCCAGGCGTGCCCGCCAACGGAGTGTGACGCACACCCCGTAGGGTTCGGGCGACTCGCGAGAGAGGGCGGTGCGGTCAATGCGGACAGTCGCGGCCGGAAGTGTGCCATCAGCCACCTCGCTCGGGCCGTATCTTCCGTTGCTGCTGCTGTTTCTGCTGGCCGGCGCGTTCGCGGTGTTCTCGGTGGCGGCGGCGCCGTTCATCGGCCCGCGCCGCTACAACAAGGCCAAGCTGGACGCCTACGAATGCGGGATCGAGCCCTCGCCGCAGCCGATCGTCGGCGGCGGCCGGATGCCGGTCGCCTACTACCTGACGGCCATGCTGTTCATCCTCTTCGACATCGAAATGGTGTTCCTGTACCCGTTCGCGGTCACCTCGGACGCGCTGGGGATGTTCGGCCTGGTCGAGATCATCCTGTTCATCGGCACGGTCGGATTCGCCTACGCCTATGTATGGCGGCGTGGCGGCCTGGACTGGAACTGAGCCTGGACTGCGAACTGGCGACCGGCGCCTGAACCGACGGGAGAAACGCGATGGGCCTGGAGGAGAAGCTTCCCAGCGGCATTCTGCTGACCAGAGTGGAGAAACTGGTCAACTGGACCCGCAAGTCCTCGCTGTGGCCGGCGACTTTCGGCCTGGCCTGCTGCGCCATCGAGATGATGACCACCGGCGGCCCGCGCTACGACCTCGCCCGGTTCGGCATGGAGGTGTTCCGGGCCTCGCCGCGTCAGGCCGACCTGATGATCGTCGCCGGCCGGGTCAGCCAGAAGATGGCTCCGGTGCTGCGGCAGATCTACGACCAGATGCCGGAGCCGCGCTGGGTGCTGGCGATGGGCGTGTGCGCCTCGTCCGGCGGCATGTTCAACAACTACGCGATCGTGCAGGGCGTGGATCACGTTGTGCCGGTGGACATGTACCTACCGGGCTGCCCGCCGCGCCCGGAGATGTTGATGGACGCGATCCTCAAGATCCACGCCAAGATCACCGATGAACCGTTGGGACCGACCAGGGCGGTTGAGCAGGCCGAGCAGGGCGTGCGCACCGAGCTGGTGCCGTCGTCGGTTCGCTACGCGAAGAAGAAGTGATCAGAAATTGGCAGACATGAGCGCGGAGCACCCGGGCGGCAAGCCGGTTCCGGGCCACGAGCAGTCCAGCGCGGAACGGCCGGAAGCGGGCCTTGAGCCGACCCAGAACGGCCTCACGCCGGCCGCCCACCAGGCGCCGATCGTGGCCGGCCACCAGCGGTCCGGCATGTTCGGCGTGCACGGCAGCGGCGACACCTCCGGTTTCGGCGGGCTGCGGGTGCCGGCGCACCTGCCCGCCCCGGCGGAACGCCCGTACGGCGGCTGGTTCGACGAGGTCACCGACCAACTGGTGGAGTCGCTGCGCGGTCGCGGCGTGTCGGCCAGCGCGATCGACCAGGTCACCGTCGACCGCGGCGAGATCACCTTCTACATCCAGCGGGAGCATCTGCTCGAGGTCTGCCGCACCCTGCGCGACGATCCCGGCCTGCGCTTCGAGCTGTGCAGCTCAGTGTCCGGAGTGGACTATGGGCCGGCCGCGCCGGGCCGGCTGCACTCGGTCTACCACCTCACCTCGATGAGCTTCCGGCGGCGCATCCGGCTGGAGGTGTCCGTCGACGTCGCCGACCCGCACATGCCCTCGGTGGTCGAGGTCTATCCGACCGCCGACTGGCAGGAACGGGAAGCCTGGGACATGTACGGCATCGTCTACGACGGGCACCCGGCGCTGACCCGCATCCTGATGCCCGACGACTGGGACGGCCACCCGCAGCGCAAGGACTACCCGCTGGGCGGGATTCCGGTGGAGTACAAGGGCGCGGAGGTACCGCCGCCGGACGAGCGGAGGGCGTACTCATGACGAATGGGACCGACGCGGTCTTCGGCCCCGAGGTGGCGGAGCGGGCGCGGGAGATCATCGCGCAGTACCCGCAGTCGCGGTCCGCGCTGCTGCCGCTGCTGCACCTGGTGCAGTCCGTGCAGGGCTGGGTGAGCCCGGACGGGGTGGCGTTCTGCGCCCGACTGCTGGACCTGTCCGCCGCCGAGGTGGACGCGGTGGTCACCTTCTACACCATGTACAAGCGCCGGCCGTGCGGCGAGCACCTGGTCAGCGTGTGCACCAACACGCTGTGCGCGGTGCTCGGCGGCGACTCGATCTATGCCCGGCTGCGCGAGTTCCTGGGCAGCAACGGCAACGGCAAGAACGGCACGCAGCCGGTCGAGCACGAGGAGACCTTCGGCGAACCCGGCACGCCCGGCTCGATCACCCTGGAACACGTCGAGTGCCTGGCCGCCTGCGACCTCGGACCGGTCGTCCAGGTGAACTACGAGTACTTCGACAACCAGACCGTCGACTCGGCCGTGCACCTGGTGGACGCGCTGCGCCGCGGTGACCGGCCGGCGCCCGACCGGGGCGCGCCGCTGACCGACTTCAAGACCGCGGAACGGCAGTTGGCCGGCGTTTTCGACAATCTGGAATCCGATGTGGACGGTCCGTCGGCGGCGCCGGAGACGGTGCGCGGCGCGGCGCTGGCCGTCGACCGGGGCTGGACTGCGCCGGCGATGACGGACACGCCGCTGCCGCCGGTTCCCGTCAAGAGCGAGCGAAAGTGAGGCGGGCATGGCCGATCCGCTGACCCCGGTGCTGACCAAGCGATGGCTGTCGCCGAACTCGTGGCGGCTGTCCGTCTACGAGCAGCTTGAGGGATACACCGCCTTGCGCAAGGCATTGCGCGGCACGCCCGAGCAGTTGGTGGCACTGGTCAAGGACTCCGGGCTGCGCGGCCGGGGCGGCGCGGGCTTCCCGACCGGCCTCAAGTGGAGCTTCATGCCCCCCAACGAGGACAAGCCGCACTACCTGGTGATCAACGCCGACGAGGGCGAACCGGGAACCTGCAAGGACATCCCGCTGATGATGGCCGACCCGCACTCGCTGGTCGAGGGCTGCGTCATCGCC
>DASZLR010000233.1:0-5491 GCA_035552275.1 Pseudonocardiaceae bacterium
CTCGTTGCGCAGGTTCTCGGCGGTCAGCACGTCCAGCGCGGAGAACGGCTCGTCCATCAGCAACAGGTCCGGTTCCAGCACGATCGCGCGGGCGAAGCCGACCCGCTGCCGCATCCCGCCGGACAGCTCCTTCGGATACGCCGACTCGAACCCGTCCAGGCCGATCAGGTCGATGGCCCGCACCGCCCGCTCGGCTCGCTCCTTCGGCGGTACGCCACGCGCGGCCAGCCCCAGTTCGACGTTGGCCTGCACGGTCAGCCACGGCATCAGCGCGAATGTCTGGAACACCATGGCCACTCCCGGATTCGCGCCGGTCAGCTCGCGGCCCCGGTAGCGAACCGTGCCGGCGGTCGGGCTGATCAGCCCGGCGATGGTGCGCAGCAGCGTGGACTTGCCCGAGCCGGACCGGCCCAGCAGCGCGACGATCTCGCCCGACCGCAGGGTCAGGTCGACGCCCTCCAGCACCCGGAGTTCGTCCCCGGCGGCGCCGGTGAAGCTCTTGGTGATATCGGTCACCTCGACAAGCACCTCGGCCGACGGCGTCGCGATCATCCGCATTCTCCCGTGATCTAGGCGAATCGTTGCTGGGCAAGTGCATACAGCCGGCGCCAGAACAGCCGGTTGACGCCCACCACGTACAGGCTCATCACCGACACCCCGACCAGGATGCGCGGAAAGTCGCCGTGCACGGTGGCCTCGGTGATGTAGGCGCCCAGGCCGGTCGCGGTGAGCGTGGTCGATCCGTAGGCGACGACCTCGGACACGATGGACGCGTTCCACGCCCCGCCGGCCGCGGTGATCCCACCGGTCACGTAGGACGAGAAGATGCCGGGCAGGATCAGCCGCCGCCACCACAGCGACCTGGGCAGCCGCAGGCTCGCCGCCGCTTCGCGCAGGTCGTTGGGGATGGTGCTGGCGCCGGCGATCACGTTGAACAGGATGTACCACTGCGCGCCCAGCGCCATCAGCAGGATTCCGCCCCAGTTCAGGCTGATCCCGGTCGCCACCAGACCGGACGCCACCAGCGGGAACAGGAAGTTCGCCGGGAAACTGGCGAGTACCTGCACGACCGGCTGGGCCAGCCGGGACACCCTGGGATTGAGCCCGATCCACACCCCGATCGGCACCCACACCGCGGTCGCCGCCACCAGCAGCAACACCACCCGGCCGAAGGTGATCAGCCCGAGGAACAGCGCGTGCCCGAACTCGCCGAGGCCGACGGTTCTGTGCACATAGGACACCGCCGCGACCACACCCCAGGCCACCACCGCGAGCACCACGACCGCGAACACCACGTCACCGGCCCGGCGGCGCAGCACTGGTGTCCTAAGTGGATAGTCGGCCAGGCCGAACACCGCCATGAGCCGGTCGACCGGAGCGACCAGCCACCCCAGCGCGTGGGACAGCAGGCCGGGCAGTCGGGACCGGCGCAGCAGGTCCAGCACCACGCTGCGGTTGGCCTCCGCCGACCCGGACTCCTCGATCCGGAACCGCTCCGCCCACGCCGTGAGCGGCCGCCAGAACAGTACGTTCACCGCGACCACCAGCACCACCATGACGCCCATCGCGACAGCTACTTTGCCCAACTGGGCCTGTGCCGTCGCGGCCGCCACGAACGAGCCGATGCCGGGCAATGCGAAATGGTGGTTGTCGACGCTCAGCGCCTCGGACGCGGCCAGGAAGAACCAGCCGCCGCCGAAGCTCATCATGCCGTTCCAGACCAACGGGATCATCCCGCTGGGCACGTCCACCCGCCAGAACCGCTGCCAGCGCGACAGCCGCAGCAGCCGGGACGCCTCGTCCAGATCGCGCGGCTGGGAGACCAGCGAGTCGTAGAACGCGAATGTCATGTTCCACGCCTGGGAGGTGAAGATCGCGAAGATCGACGCGCATTCCAGGCCGAGTTCCGAACCGGGGAACAGTGCGATCCACAGCGTGATCGTCACTGACAGGAAACCCAGGATCGGCACCGACTGCAGAATGTCCAACGCCGGGATGAGCACCTTCGCCGCCCGGCGCATCCGGGCCGCAGCCGTCGCGTAGCCGAAGCTGAACAGCACCGAAAGGAACAGCGCCACGAACATCCGCAGCAACGAGCGGGCCGCGTAGTAGGGCAGGTCGGCGAGATCCGTGGACACGGCGCTGGGCGCGGTGGCCTCGTTGAACGGGACCGTCACGCCCTGCGAGAGCCGCAGCACCCCCCACAGCAGCACCGCGATCGCGACGAACACCACCACGTCGGCGACCTGTTGCCGGGGCCGGGCCAGCGCGCCCCTGGACGGAAAACCACGTAGCAGCGCCACATTCAGTCCCTGTCCCCGCCGGCGCGGGCCAGGCCCCATCGGGCGCCGTCGGTCTCGCGGCCACTGGCGGCGCTTGGTTCGGTCCGCACGTCCCAGCGCACGCTGGTCACCCGGGGCTCCAAGGACAGCCGGCTGACCGCGGCCTCCATCTGCTTGTCGTCCCGCGCGTCGCCGACCAGGTCCGCGCGCACCTCGACCAGTCCCGCGGCGGCCTGGTTCTCGCTGGACACGGACAGCAGTTGGAAGTCGGTGCGGGTCAACGACTGCACCAGCAGCGCCCGGATGTGCGCCTCGGCGTCGTCCCGGGCGACCGCGCGGAAGGTGTAGTGCGCTGGATGGTCCGCCGGCTCGCGGCCGGACTCCGGCCGGTGGTCGACGGCCCGGCCGACTCGGCGCAGCACGACGTTGGCGATCAGCACCACGACCGTGCCGGCGGCCGCCACGGTGAACTGGCCGGTCCCGCACAGCGCGCCGACCGCCGCCGAGCACCACAAGGTGGCGGCGGTGTTCAGCCCGCGCACATTCAGGCCGTCGCGCAGGATCACCCCGGCGCCGAGGAAGCCGATGCCGGACACGATCTGCGCGGCCACCCGGGTCGGGTCCGCGTCATGCGAGGTGGGCAGGGCGTTGAAACCCTGCGCGGACAACAACACGAACAGCGTCGCGCCGACCGCGACGAGCGCGTTCGTGCGCAGGCCGGCCATCCGGGCGCGGTACTGCCGCTCGAAGCCGATCAGTGCCCCAAGCCCCACGCCCGCGCCGATCCGGGCCAGCATCTCCAGGGTGTTCACCGCGAGGTCTCCTTACTCGTCCGCAGGCCAGGCAGGGCACCGTCCGGATTGGACCATGACAGGGTGAACGGCGCCGGGCGCGCAGGTTGCGCGCGGGAGTGGCAGGTGACCACGCGGGTCGGACGAGAATGGGCCTGGCTAGCTGTGCCGACAACGGGGGAAGGGTGCGCGGCCCGCGTGGGATCGAGGATGTCCGTCTGGAGATCCACCACTGGTCATCGCGCTCACCTCCTCGGATCGGTGTCTTGCGCCAACGCTTCCAGTAATGCAGGCTACGGGAAATCTTCGGGTGGAAGGGACAGCCCGCGCACCATGGGTGCATCGCTGCGCACGCACGAGCCGTTACCCAGAGATGCGCTGCGCGTGGCGGCCGACACATTCGGTTTGCTCGCCGCGCCCTCTCGGCTGCAGATCGTCTGGCTGCTCTCCGGCGGTGAACTCGACGTCGGAACCTTGGCTGTGCTGGTCGGCGGCAGCGTGCAGGCGGTCAGCCAGCACCTGGCGAAACTGAAGGCGGCCGGGCTGGTCCGGGCGCGGCGGCAGGGCCGGCATCAGCTGTACCGGGTGGACAACAAGACGATCGCGGCCGTGGTGCGGCAGGTGATCGAGGGCAGCGCGCCATAGGTCGTAGCACCGCCACGGGGACGAAGGGATAGGGAGCCGGCCGGCCGCATGGTCACCGCTCGCGCATGACAGACTACTGTGTGATCGGATCCGGGAAATGAGTTTCTCCGCTATCCTGGTGTGCGGCGGTGGGGCCCGCCATGAACCGTGGCAACGGCGCCGCCAACGGTCCCTACTCTGATGGAATTCGCCATGTCGCGAAGGCGGAGTAGGAGGATCGGGTGGAGAGCATCGGCGCCGTTGATGAGGCCATTGACCCTGACGTGGATTTGCACGTCCCGGCGCACCGTCGGGAGTTCTCGGCCCGGCTGCTGGGCGTGATCGCCGTCGGCGGTTCGCTGGGCGCGTTGGCGAGATACGGGATTTCGCAATGGCTGCCCACCACTCCCGGACACTTTCCGTGGGGCACTCTGCTGATCAACCTGTTCGGCTGCTTCTGCATTGGCGTACTGATGGTGCTGATCACCGAGGTGTGGTCGGCGCATCCGCTGCTGCGGCCGTTCCTCGGCGTCGGCGTGCTCGGCGGGTTCACGACCTTCTCCACCTACGCGAACGAGGTGCGTGGGCTGCTGCGGCCGGGCCTGGTTCCGGTTGCCTTCGGATACCTCGGCGGCACGGTGCTGGGCGCGGTGGTGGCGGCGATCGGCGGGGTCTGGCTGACCCGGTGGCTGGTGGGAGCGCGGCGATGACGGTGCTGTTGGTGTTGTTCGGGGCCGCGGTCGGCGCGCCGCTGCGCTATCTGACCGACCGGTTCGTGCAGACCCGACACGATTCGGTCTTCCCGTGGGGAACCCTGGTGGTGAACATCACCGGCTGCCTGGTGCTCGGCGCGCTGTCCGGCGCGGGTGTGGCGCTGCCCAGCTCGCTGCTTGTGTTGCTGGGCACCGGTTTCTGCGGCGCGCTCACCACGTACAGCACGTTCAGCTACGAGACGGTCCGGCTGATCGAGGATCGCGCCTATCTGTACGCGCTACTGAATGTGGCGATCAGCGTGGTCGCCGGGCTGGGCGCGGTGCTCGTCGGCTACACCGTGATCTCGGCGCTGGTCGGCCACTGAACTGCGCGCTGAACCAAAGCCGTGAACGCGATGTGGCCCAGGCGCGCATCGCACCTGGGCCACGTTTTTCGCTGAATCACTCGGCATTACTCGGCTGAGCCGTCAGACTCGTTAGCATCGCCGGGATCGGCCGACTGGGCCAGGATCAGGTACAGCCGTTGCCGCGCTTCGTTGAGCGCCTTCACGGCCTGCGCCTTCTGCTCCGAACTGGCGGCCTGGGAGACCTGGGTCACCGCGGTGATCAGCAGCCCGGCCGCTTCCCGTAGGCCGACCTCGTTGGGGTCGATGTCGTCGGCGAGTTGCTCCCAGGGCGGGGTGGCGTCCTGCTTCTCGGCGGCGCTGCGACCGGCGTCGGTCAGCGAGAACAGTCGCTTGCCCGAGCCGCTCTCCTCGCCACTGATGATCAGGCCCTCGTCGGCGAGCAGTTGCAGCGTCGGGTAAACCGAGCCGGGACTGACCCGCCAGAACCCGCCACTGCGCTCGGCGATCTCCTGGATCATCTCGTAGCCGTGCATCGGGCGCTCGGTGAGCAGGGTGAGCACCGCGGCGCGGACATTTCCCCGCCGTGCCCGGCCGCGACCCTGGCCTCGGTGACCGTGCCGGCCGCCGAATCCGCCGGGAAACCCTGGGCGGCCCGGAAATCCGGGAAATCCGCCCGGTGGGAACGGCGGTTGCGGGGGACCGGGCCGAGCGACGCGCGGGTCGAAGTGCCCGCC
>DASZLR010000234.1:0-17704 GCA_035552275.1 Pseudonocardiaceae bacterium
CGTCCGGCCGGCACGGACCTCCGCACCCACGAAACGCAGGCAAATCGACCCGGCCTCGACTAGAACAGCCGCAGATCGTCGCTCTCGATCCCCCGCAGGGCGTCATAGTCGAGGACGTGGCACCGGATGCCGCGGTCCTCAGCGAGCGTACGTGCCTGCGGCACGATCGTCTGCGCAGCCAGGATGCCACCAACCGGTGCCAACAGAGGGTCACGGTTCAGTAGCTCAAGGTACCGTGTGAGCTGCTCCACAGCATCGATCGTCGCCCGGCGCTTGATCTCTACCGCCCAGTGCCTAGGCTTGACCGTAGCGGCACCTTCGTGAGCATTCGCCCCGTCGATCTCGCCGCGCCGCTTGATCTCTACCGCAACGCTGATACCACCCGCGTCCCGGCACATGATGTCCACCGGGCCAATCGCGGTCGGATACTCCCGCCGCACCAGCGAATAGCCCTCGCCCAGCGTGGTGATGTGCTCGGCCAGCAACTCCTGCAGATGCGCCTCGACGCCGTCCTTCATCAGCCCCGGCTCGGCGCCCAGTTCGTGCTGGGAGTCGTGCAGCATCTCGGCGAAGCTGATCACCAGCTTCTCCCCCGCCTTGTTCTGCACGGTCCACAGGTCGCCGTCCTCGATCAGCCAGCACGGCGGGCTCATCCAGTTCAGCGGCTTGTAGGCGCGGTCGTCGGAGTGCACCGACACCGAGCCATCGGCCTTGATCAGCAGCAGCCGCCGCGCCATCGGCAGGTGCGCGGTCAGCCGGCCGACGTAGTCGACTTGGCACTGGGCGATCACGAGACGCACCGCGACAGCGTAGGCGGCGGTCGTTTGGCACGATCGGGCACGTGGAATCCGTAGGCTCCCGCGAGGTGTACGCGAACCGGTGGATGACGGTCCGCGAGGACGCGATCCGCCATCCCGACGGCTCATCCGGCATTTACGGCGTGGTCGACAAGCCCGACTATGCCCTGGTCATCCCGTTCGACGGGGAACGACTGCACCTGGTCGAGCAGTTCCGCTACCCGCTGGGCCTGCGGCGTTGGGAGTTCCCGCAGGGCACCGCGCCGGACCGCGCCGACGCCGATCCGATCGCCCTCGCGCATCGCGAGCTGCGTGAGGAAACCGGCCTGCGCGCCGGCCAGCTGACCCAGATCGGCCTGCTCGACGTCGCGCCCGGCATGTCCAGCCAGCGCGGCCGGGTCTTCCTGGCCACCGAGCTGACCGCCGGCCCGCACGAACGCGAGCATGAGGAGCAGGACATGCGCTCGGCCTGGTTCGCCCGCGAGGACCTGGAGAAGATGATCGCGACCTACCAGATCACCGACGCCCAGTCCATCGCCGCCTACGCCCTGCTCCTCCTGCACGAACACACCCGCCAGCGGACCTGATGGCACTCCCCGACAGGGCCGACCGCTGACTAACGCGCCAGCGCGAGCTCCACCACCCGGACGACCACCATCACCATGGCCAGCACCAGGTAGCCGCGCAGCACGCCCAGCCACAGCCGACGCGCGCCGGACAGCTTCGGCCGGGCCAGCTCGGCCAGCGGCGGCATCCGCCACGTCCACCGGTCGCCGTGTTCGATCAGCCCCGCCGACCCAGCCGACCCGGCTGGACGCAGCCGGCCGCGCACCGCGACACCGACGCCGAGCACCACGCCCGCGACGCACCCGCCGACCAGGATCGCCATAATCTGGCCGCCGGTGATCGCGGGGAACAGCACGGACGCGGTGAGGATGATCGACAGCATCACCAGCGCGCCGATCACCACCGAGGTGAACACGTTCACCTTCCGACTGTTCACCCACGGCCCGAGCACCGCCTTGTCGTTGCACAGCAACAACAGGAACACCGTGGCACTGGGCAGCAGCACGCCGGCCAGCGTCTGTACCGCGTTGGTGACCAGGCCCAGCGGCATGCCGGGAATCAGCACCATCGCCGCCGCCAGCCCGATCAGCGCGACGAACACCGCGTAGAAACCCTTGGCCTGGGTCGGCTTGCGGTGCAGCGAGTGCTTGATGGCGAACAGGTCCCCGATCGCGTACGCGGTGGACAGCGACACCGCCGCCGCGCCGATGATGCTGGCGTCGATCAGGCCGATCGCGAACAGCACGCCCACCGTGTGTCCGGCGTACGCGGCCAGGCCGGTCGCCACCCCGCCGGTGTCGGTGAAGTTGCCGGCCCCGTGGGTGTGCGCGAACGCCTGTGCGGCGAACGCCATCATCGCCGCCGCGCCGATGATCACCACGACGATGCCGATCCACAGGTCGGCCCGCTCGTAGCGGATGAACCTCGGCGTGATCCGCTTGTCGATCACGAAGCTCTGCTGGAAGAACAGCTGCCAGGGCGCCACCGTGGTGCCGACGATGCCGATCACCAGCAGCATCACCGTGGCCAGGTTGCCCGAGGGCATGCCCGGCACCACGAAGTCGTGCGCGAGCTGCCCGACCGGTGGGTGCGCCATGACGAAGATCGGCACCAGCAGCAGGCTGGCCAGGCAGAGGAACACGCAGACCCGCTCGAACCGGCGGAAGCTGCCGGTGCTGGCCGCGCCGATCACGCAGGCCGCGGCGAACAGCACACCCCACAGCCGGGGCAGGCCCAGGTAGCTCAGCCCGATGCTGATTCCGATGAACTCGGTGACGATGGTCAGCGCGTTGAGCAGGAACAGGTCGATGACGCTGAACGCGCCCCAGAACCTGCCGAACCGCTCCAGGATCAGCCGGGCATGGCCGACGCCGGTCACCGCGCCGAGCCGAAGCACCATCTCCTGGTTGACGTACAGCACCGGAACGAGCAGCAGCAGCGTCCACAGTAGACGAGTGCCGTAGTTCTGGCCGGCCTGGCTGTAGGTGCTGAACGCGCCGGCGTCGTTGTCGCCGACCATCACGATCAGACCGGGGCCGACGATCGCGATGAGCGTCTTGAGCTTGGCGCCGAAGCCGCGCCGGGCGGCGACATCGTCGTGCCGGATGGTCCCCAGCGCGCCACGGATGTCGCCGACGTGGGCGTCGTCCAGCACGGCCGAACGCGGCGCCGGAACAGCGGGTGCGACATCTCCGGCGACCTGGGCGGTGAATTCGGTGGTGGTCATGGCCACAACTCCCTCGTGTCACGGCCACGCTCCCGGCGGGCTGATCGCCGACGTGCCGAAGCCAGTCGGCAATCAGTCCGCTGGAGGCGTGGATTGGATTGCGGGGGCGCCGGTCAGTGGACCGGCCGAACGCCGTTGGCGATCGTCATGAAGGGCAGCTCGCGCGGCCGGTTGTTCCCACCGGCGCGAAACTGGTCATGCGGAAAACGCGGGCCGTAGAAAACGGCGCGCGCCAGCCGACGAAATGTGTTCATGGCTACCCCTTCTTTCTTTCAGGGGTTCAGCCCACAGGCAAACGACGCGGCACCGCTACAACGCGGCCACCGCGGACATAATCAGCGCAAGCCCGGAAACTAGCGCGGCACCCGTGGGAAGCGGACTGGGTGATACGGCCCGGGATTGTGACTGCCGTCGGTACTCACGGATGCCCACCTCCTCTGATTCGGCCTCGGAAGCCGAGGGTGCTCGCTGTCAGACCTTATCCAGTGAACCCTGGTCAACCACCACTGTCAAGTTGTCACGCAAGCATGATCGGCGGTGTGGCCAGCACCATAGCGAGCCGTGGCACCAGCTATCCAGTCCATCGCCGGACGGGCACGGCGCGTTACCGTCCGTGCGCTCGGCACATCGGAAAAACGGTTGTCCCGTGGCCTTAACACGGATGTGCCGGGCCGCCGGGCAGAATGGTGCCGATCACCGCCGTCGGCGGCGGCGGCGAGCAACCAAAGGCTCGCCCGAACGTCGTAGCTGGAAAGTGGCGGGAGTTTCACGAGGAGGGCGGTTGTCGGGCGAGGACGGGCGTTTCCCCGAAGTCGACGCGGACGAGGCGGCACGAGCGGACCGTGACGTCAGCATGGCTGTGTCTATGACCGCGCCCACCGCGACCATCCCGGCCGACACCGGCCGTGCGGACGGCACGGCCGAGAACGACGACACCGACGTGATCACCGGCATGGTCGGGCCGCCGCCGGACGCGTCGGCGAGCCGCCGCGGCTGGTGGGCCTGGATCGCCGGCCGGGCCGTGGTCGGCCTGGTGTCGCTGCTCGTGCTCGGCGCCACCGGCTACGCCTGGGCGGAATATCGCAACTTCAACTCCAACATCAAAAAGTCCGATGTGCTGGATGTGACCGCGAATGGCTCGACGGCTCCGGTTCCCAAATCGCTCAACGGCGACACCAACATCCTGATCATGGGGTTGGACAGTCGATTAGACGAAAACGGAAACCCCCTGCCGCAGGCCATGTACGACGCCCTGCACGCCGGGGATGCCAGTGAGGGCGGGCACAACGCCAACGTCCTGATGCTGCTGCACGTCCCCGGCAATGGCAGCCGCGCAACCGCGATCTCCATTCCGCGCGACGATTACGTGAGCTTCCCGAACTCGCCGGACGGCTTCACGCACGGCAAAATCAAGGAAGCGTACGGCTACGCCTACATCCAGAAATACAACAAACTGGCCGCGCAGGGCGTCGCCGACCGAACCCAGTTGGAGCAGCAGAGCCGGGACGCCGGCCGTCTTGAGGAGATCGACACCGTCCGGCAGTTCCTCGGCGGCGTGCCGATCGACCACTTCGTGGAGGTCACCCTGGCCGCGTTCCTGGAGATCGCGCAGGCCGTGCAGCCGATCACCGTCTGCCTCCAGGCCCGCACCCGGGACACCTACTCCGGGGCCAACTTCCAGGCCGGGCAACAGCAACTCAACGCGGATCAGGCGGTGGCGTTCGTCCGGCAGCGCCGGGACAACGTGTACGGCGACCCGTTCTACGACAACTTCACCGACCTGGACCGGGAGACCCGCCAGCAGGCGTTCATCGTCTCGCTGGCCTACCAGCTCAAGCAGGCCGGCACCTTCACCAGCCCGGCCAAGATGTCCCAGATCCTCAGCGTGGCCGAGGCGAACATGGCCATCGACAACGACCTGGACCTGCTCACGTTCGCGCAGGAGGCGTCCAACCTCACCGGCGGCGACGTCACCTTCTACACGATGCCGATCAAGGGTTTCAGCTCGGACGGCTCGTACAACCTGGTCGATCTCAACCAGGTGCAGGCCATCGCGCACCAGCTGCTCACCGACGCGCCGTCCGGCTCGGCCGGCAGCACCGGAGCGTCCGGTTCAACGGTCACCACGACATCGTCCACACCGACCCCGACACTGGACACTGTGGACGTCGTCAACGACTCGTACACCGGCGGCCGGGCCGCGACCGTCGCGGACGCCTTGGCCGCCAACGGTTATGGTCGGGGCGATGTCACCAGCGGCTCGATTCTGCGACACTCGGTGATCTACTACGGCTCCGGCGACGGGTCGGCGGCGTCCACAGTGGCCGGTCTGCTGAACATCACGGCCTACGAGTCCAGCCCCAGCGTGCCGGCCGGCCATCTTCGGGTGGAGATCGGCGACGACTTCCACCTGCCCTCCCGACTGTCCAGCGCCGCGTCGTCGAGTACCAACTCCACCACGACCACCCCGACGACCACAGTGGACACCAGCGGTATCGCCAGTGTCAGCGGCGGCGGCGTCCCCTGCGTGAAGTGACCCACCGGATACGGGCGGGCGGACAGTCACCGCGATGGTCGCCTTACGGGACCTGGCCTTCGGCGTCGGCGATGATCGCGGCGGCCACCGCGTCCGCGTCCGAACACGGATCGGCGTAGTCCAGCGACGTCGCGTCCGGCACGGTCACGTCCACCACCAACACACTGTTCTGCGCCACGCCGACCTCGGCCGTGCACTGGCCGTGCTTGATCGCGGCAGCAGAACTGGCCGTGTTGACCGCCGGAAACAACGAGACCGGCGTCGGCTGGAACACCGGCATGCTGGCCCGCCGCGCGTAGAGCGCGGTCAGGCCGCCCGAGCGCAGGTCGGCGCGGGCGGTGTAGCCGGGCAGGGTGCTCAGCGTCGGCGTCCACCGGCAGGCCGGCCCGGAACCGGAACTGACGGTTGTGCCGGGCGGGCTGAGGCGGTACTGCGCCAACTGATCGGCGCGCAACATCGTGCAGGGCTTGCCGACAAACGGCGACAGATCGATCGGGTCGGCGGAAATCGACGGCGGGCCGGTCGTGGCCGGCGACGAGCCGGAACCGCCGGAACCGCAGGCGGCGACGGCGATCACGCTCAGCAGGGCAGCGGCCAACGGCAGCGCGCGCGGCATCCGCATCGCTTCGCTCCTCACGCGTTCGCCGGGCGGGCAGACAGCGGCGTACCGCAGGATACTCTGGCCGGGTGCCGCACGATCTGTTGCCGTTCCTGCTGGTGGTGGCCGTTCTCACGGTCACGCCGGGGCCGGACATGGTGCTGGTGCTGCGCAATGGCGCGCGTGGCGGGTCAACTGCCGCGTGGTGGACGGGGTTGGGCTGCTGCGCCGGAATCTCCGTGCACGCCACCGCCGCGGTGATCGGATTGTCGGCCCTGCTCGCCGCGTCCGCGACGGCGTACACGGTGGTGCGGCTGGCCGGCGCGGCCTATCTGGTCTATCTCGGCGCGACCGCGCTGTGGCGCAACCGGCGGTCCCGCCCAACGCCAGAGGTCAAGGACACCGCTGCGGCCGGTGACACCGCGCCAGCCGCCGATCGCCGGACCGCGTTTCGCCAAGGCGTGTTGAGCAACCTGCTCAACCCCAAGATCGCGCTGCTGTTTCTGACCCTGCTGCCCCAGTTCATCGCGACCGGCGAACCCAGGCTGGTCACCTCGGCCGTGCTCGCCGCTTTGTTCCTGGGCATCGCGGTGTTGTGGTGGCGGCTGTTCTCGCTCGGGGTGGGCGCGCTCGGCCGGGCGTTGTCCGGCGATCGGGTGCGCCGAGCCTTGGCCCGTGTGACCGGACTTGTGCTGGTCGGACTCGGCGTCCGGGTGGCGTTGGAACGCGCCCGGTAAGCGCGTCCGGCACCGATGCATCAGTGCGCATGTCACGCCTTGTATTGAAAACCATGTTCATTTAGCGTCGACGTCACCCGAACGAGGAGACAACGTCCTGATGAACACCAGCCGACTGCTGCGCGCCGGCGCCGGTATCGCCCTGTCCGCCTGCACGGTCGCCGCCCTGGCCGCGTGCTCGACCGCGTCGAACGCCAGCACGTCGTCTGGCAGCGGCACGATCACCGTGGTGGCGGCCGAGAACTTCTGGGGCAGCATCGCCAAGCAACTCGGCGGCAGCCACGTCACCGTCACCAGCATCATCACCAACCCGGACACCGACCCGCACTCATACGAACCGACCGCCGCCGACGGCCGGACCATCGCGTCCGCGCAGTTCGCCGTCGTCAATGGCATCGGCTACGACCCGTGGGCGACGAAGCTGCTGGACGCGAACCCGTCCTCGGGCCGCACCGCGCTCACTGTGGGCCAACTGGTCGGCATTCCGGACGGCGGCAACCCGCACCGCTGGTACTCGCCGGACAATGTGCACCAGGTGATCGAGCAGATCTCCGCCGACTACCAGAAGATCGACCCGGCCGACGCCAGCTATTTCGCCCAGCAGAAGCAGATCTTTGAAACTCAGACGCTGGCTCCGTACAACACGCTGATCTCGGATATCAAGGCGAAGTACGCCGGCACGCCGATCGGTGCGTCGGAGTCCATTGTCACGCCGCTGGCCGAGGGTTTGGGCCTGAAGATGCTGACGCCGGAGAGCTTCCTGGACGCGATCAGCGAGGGCAACGACCCGACGGTGGCGGACAAGGCGACGATCGACTCGCAGATCCGGAATAAGCAGATCAAGGTGTACGTCTACAACAGCCAGAACTCAACGCCGGATGTCCAGGCCCAGGTCGACGAGGCGAAGGCCGCTGGCATCCCGGTGACGACCGTGACCGAGACCCTCGTCCCGGCCAATGCCACCTTCCAGGACTGGCAGGCGGGCGAACTGCGCGGCATCGAGGCCGCACTCGCCCAGGCCACCGGCAAATAAGGAACGCTGACCACCGTGACGCCCGACCCCGTGACATCCGACACCGTCACATCCGACACCGTGATGGACTCCCCGCCCGACCCCGTGATCGAGGTTCGCGACGCGACGGCCCGTATCGACGGCCGCACGTTGTGGAGCGACGTGCACCTGTCGGTGGGCGCCGGGGAGTTCATCGCGGTGCTCGGCCCCAACGGCGCCGGGAAGTCCACTTTGGTCAAGGCGATCCTCGGCCTCAGGTCGCTGGACGGCGGCGAGATCCGAGTGCTGGGCGGCCGGCCGGGACGGGCCAACCAGCGGATCGGCTATCTGCCCCAGCGCCGCAGCTTTGACTCCTCGCTGCGGGTGCGCGGCACCGACATCGTCCGACTTGGACTGGACGGCCACCGCTGGGGCACCCCGCTGCCCCGGCTGTTCGGCACGCGGCGGCGGGAGATGACCGCGCGGATCGCCGACGCGATCAAGCTGGTCGGCGCCGGCGAGTACGCCCACCGGCCGATCGGCGAGTTGTCCGGCGGCGAGCAGCAGCGGCTGTTGATCGCCCAGGCGCTGGTACGCGAGCCGGCGGTGCTGCTGCTGGACGAGCCACTGGACAGTCTGGACCTGCCCAACCAGGCCGCGGTCGCGGCGCTGATCAGTGATATCTGCCGACGCCGGCGGGTGAGCGTGGTGATGGTCGCGCACGACGTGAACCCGATCCTGCCCTACCTCGATCGGGTGATCTACGTGGCGCACGGCCGAGTCGCCGCCGGAACGCCGGAAGAGGTCATCACCAGCGGCACGCTCAGCTTGCTGTACGGCACGCCCGTCGAGGTGGTGCGCACGTCCACCGGTCAGTTGGTGGTGGTCGGCGCACCCGAAGCGCCGGCCCGGCACACCAACCGGCACGCCGAGCGGACCCCGGTGGACGCCCATGCCGCCGGCTGAACAGACCCGACCGCTTCGACCGCCCGCCGATCGCAGCGCTGGCCCCAGCGCTCCCCCCACCCTCCCTGGGGGCGGCCCCCTGGCCAGTCTATCGGGGCTGTTCGGGGTGGGGAACCGAGCAGTGTTGGGCTGTGGACAGCCTGGTCGCCTGTGGACAGACGCGACCGATGACAGCGGGATTCGTGGTATATGGCGGTGGTCAGCATGAGCGGGTCGTTGACCATGGCGATGACGGCCCGGGCGATACCGACGATGTCGTTGGCCCACCTGGCAAGCGGCCCCAGTTGGAACCTGCTGGCCGACGTCCAGGACATCTGGTCCTACCCGTTCATGGTGAACGCGTTCCGCGCCGGCACGATCGTCGCGGTCGCCGTGGCCGTCATCGGCTGGTTCGTGGTGCTGCGGCGGCAGACCTTCGCCGGGCACACGCTGGCGTTGGTGGGCTTCCCGGGCGCGGCCGGCGCGACCCTGCTCGGAATCAGCGTGACCGCCGGATACTTCGGCTTCTGTGTCGGCGCGGCGATGGTCATCGCCGCGATCCCGCGCGCCGGCAGCGAAGGCCACGCGCAGGAGTCGGCGATCACCGGCGTCGTGCAGGCCTTCGCGCTCGCCTGCGGATTCCTGTTCGTGTCGCTGTACAAAGGCTTCCTGGACAGCCTCTACGCTTTGCTGTTCGGCACCTTCCTGGGCATCACCGACGGCCAGGTGGTCACTCTGCTGTTGGTCGCCGTGACGGCGCTGGCGGCGCTGGCGGTGATCGGCCGGCCGCTGTTGTTCGCGTCCATCGACCCGGCGGTCGCCGCCGCCCGTGGGGTTCCGGTGCGCCTGCTCAACATCGTGTTCCTGGTGCTGCTCGGCGCGGCGGTGGCCGAGGCCAGCCAGATCACCGGCTCGCTGCTCGTGTTCGCGCTGCTGGTGATGCCGGCCGCGACCGCGCACGCGCTCACCTCCCGGCCGGCACTGGGCATGCTGCTGTCGGTGCTGATCGGACTGGCGGTGACCTGGCTCGCGCTCGGCGTCGCCTACTACTCGGTCTATCCGATCGGCTTCTTCGTGACGACGTTCGCGTTCGTCGGCTACGTCCTCGCCCGCGGCTGGCGGGCCACCGAACAACTTCGGCGGCGGGCGACACGGGTGGGCGGAGCGCCCGCATGACCGGACTGTTCGGATTCATCACCGAGCCGCTGTCGCACCCGTTCTTCGCCCACGCGGTGATCGCCGGCAGCGCGATCGCCGCGGCCTGCGGGCTGGCCGGCTACTTTCTGGTGCTGCGCGCCCAGGTCTTCACCGGCGACGCGCTCGGCCACGTCGCGTTCACCGGCGCGATGGCGGCCCTCGCGGTGGGCATCGACCTGCGGGTAGGACTGTTCACGGCGACCATCGGCATCGCCGTCCTGATGGGACTGCTCGGCCGGCGCGGGCTGTCCGACGATGTGGTGATCGGCAACATGTTCGCCTGGATTCTCGGGCTGGGCGCGTTCTTCCTCACGCTGTACACCCTGGGACGCAGCACCGCCGACAGCACCGCCGGCGTGACGGTCCTCTTTGGATCAATCTTCGGCATCAGCGCGGCCGCCACCCGGGACGCGACCATCGTCGGCGTGTCGGTGTTCGCGCTGCTGCTGGTCATCGCCCGGCCGCTGCTGTTCGCGTCCATCGATCCTGCGGTGGCCGCCGCGCGCCGGGTTCCGGTGCGGCTGCTGGGCGTGGTGTTTCTCGGGCTGGTCGGCGCGGGTACGGCCGAGGCGGCGCAGGCGGTCGGCGCGCTGCTGCTGCTCGGGCTGCTGGCCGCGCCGGCGGCCACCGCGCACCGGCTGACCAGGCGGCCGTTCCGGGCGCTGGCGCTGTCGGTGCTGATCGCGCTGGCCGACGTCTGGCTCGGCCTCGGGCTCAGCTACGCCGTTCCGGTGTTGCCGCCCAGCTTCGCGATCCTCGCCGTCGCCACCGCCGGCTACCTGCTGGCGCTGGTGACCTCGTTGTCGCCGCGCAGCCGATCAGGCCGTTGCGAGCGGCCGGATCTCGTCAAGAACATCACCTAGCCGATCGCGCTCGACCTCCAGGTCATAGCGACGCTGGAGGTTGATCCAGAAACGCTCCGAGGTGCCAACATCCTCCAGCGAGTCGAGGCGGTTGCCCCGAGGTACCCGCGGTCGTCCAGGACTTCGGCAGCGTCGAGGACGAGCAGTTCCGCGATGCCGCCCGCTGCGTGACTGAGTCGGTCAGGCGTGGGCGCGCAGGATGATGTCGACGATCTCGTTCATGATCGGGGTGAGCGCGTAGTCCTTGGGGGTGAACACCTTCGCGACGCCGAGTTTGGTGAGCGCGTCGGCGTCGTCCGGCGGGATGATGCCGCCGGCGATCACCGGGATATCACCGGCGCCGGCCGACCGCAGGCCGTCCAGCACCGCCGGCACGACCTCCAGATGCGAACCGGACAGGATGGACAGCCCGACCACGTGCACGCCCTCCTGCACGGCGGCGGCCACGATCTGCGCCGGCGTCAGCCGGATGCCCTGGTAGATCACCTCGAACCCGACGTCGCGGGCGCGCACCGCGAGCTGCTCGGCGCCGTTGGAGTGTCCGTCCAGGCCGGGCTTGCCGACCAGGATGCGCAGCCGGCCGCCGATGGTCTCGCTGGCCTGCTTGACCCGCTCGCGCACAGCGGCGATCTCCGCGCCGGCCTCGCCGCTGGTGCTCGCGCCGGAAACCCCGGTGGGCGCGCGGTACTCACCGAACACCTCGCGCAGCGCGCCCGACCACTCGCCGGTGGTCACGCCGACCTCGGCGCAGGCCAGGCTGGCATCCATCAGGTTCGCGTCGGTCTTGGCCGCCGCCCGCAGGGCGGTCAGCGCGTCGGCGACCGCGGCCTGGTCGCGGCCGGCCCGCCATTCCCGGATCGCCTCGATGGCCTCGCGTTCGGCGACGGGGTCGACCGTCTCGATCGAGGCGGCGCCCTCGGCCTGCAACGGGCTGGGCTCGGTGGTGTCGAACTTGTTGACGCCGACGATGACGTCCGCGCCGGATTCCAGCCGCTGCCGGCGCTGGGCGAGCGAGGCGACGAGCTGCGACTTCATGTAGCCGCTCTCGACGGCGGCGACCGCGCCGCCCATCGCCTGCACCCGGTCGATCTCGGCCCGCGCGCCGGCCACGATCTCGGCGACCTTCGCCTCGATCACCGGCGAGCCGTCGAAGATGTCCGCGTACTCCAACAGATCCGTCTCATAGGCCAGCACCTGCTGCATGCGCAGCGCCCACTGCTGGTCCCACGGGCGCGGCAGCCCGAGCGCCTCGTTCCACGCCGGCAGCTGCACGGCGCGGGCGCGGGCGTTGCGGGACAGCGTGACGGCCAGCATCTCCAGCACGATCCGCTGGGAGTTGTTCTCCGGCTGCGCCTCGGTCAGCCCCAGTGAGTTGACCTGCACGCCGTAACGGAACCGGCGCAGCTTCGGATCGGTGACACCGTAGCGGTCCCTGGTCAGTTCTTCCCACAGTTCGGTGAAGGCGCGCATCTTGCACATCTCCTCCACGAACCGCACGCCCGCGTTGACGAAGAACGAGATGCGGCCGACCACGTCGCCGAACTTCTCCGGCGGCACCTGGCCCGAGTCGCGCACCGAGTCCAGCACGGCGATGGCCGTGCACATCGCGTACGCCACCTCCTGCACCGGCGTCGCGCCCGCCTCCTGCAGGTGATAGCTGCAGATGTTGGTCGGGTTCCACCTCGGCAGGTTGGCCACCGCCCAGGCCACCATGTCGGTGATCAGCCGCAGGCTCGGCCCCGGCGGGAACACGTACGTGCCCCTGGACAGGTACTCCTTGATGATGTCGTTCTGGGTGGTGCCGGACAGCTTGGTCAGGTCGGCGTTCTGCTCCCGCGCCGCCGAGACGTACAGCGACAGCAGCCACATGGCGGTCGCGTTGATCGTCATCGAGGTGTTGGCCTCGGCCAGCGGAATGCCGTCGAAGAGCTGCCGCATGTCACCGATGTGACTGACCGGCACGCCGACCTTGCCGACCTCGCCGATGGCCAGCTCGTCGTCCGGGTCGTACCCGGTCTGGGTTGGCAGGTCGAACGCGACCGACAGCCCGGTCTGACCCTTGGCGAGATTGCGGCGGTACAGCGCGTTGGACGCGGTGGCCGAGGAATGCCCGGCGTAGGTCCGCATCACCCACGGACGGTCCCGCTCACGATCGGTCGGATACGGCAATGTGGCCTCCCGGATAGCTGCCCATCAGGATACTGGCCGGTAACAATTTCCGCTGGTGTGATCCGCCACAGCGATCACCTTGACCGATCTGGTCCGTTGTGGTCATCGGGGTAGGAGCGGGGTCTGGATCGCGTCGACGCCCGGGAGGATGATGGGCGGATGGGGCTGCCGATCCCTGACGAGACCGTGGTCCTCATCGTCGTGATCTTCCTGCTGGCCGCGGTGCTGCGCTGGGTATTCGGCGCGCAGACCAGCCGCATCGACCGCAAGCTCGCCAAGGCACGCGACTACGGCCTGCTCCGCGAGGTCGCCACCGTGCCGTCCCAGCAGGCCGCCCGGTTCGTCCAGGACCGGCTGCGGGAGCGCGGTATCCGCTCCACCGTCGCACCGTCCGAACAGGACGATCGACTGCGGGTGCTGGTGTTCCCGGCCGACGCCTCGGCCGCCGCCGCTGCGCTGCTGAGCGACCCGGAGTGAGCTGACCTGCCCGAACACCGACCGCCTGGCCGAGCATCTCCAGGACTGGTCCGGCATCGCGATGACCGGGCCGTTGATCGGTCAGTCGGCCGAGTCGCGGGCCGGCGGGGAGGCCACCCGTTCGATATCGGCGCCGAGCCGGCGCATGTTCTCCACGAACCGGGGATAGCCGCGGTCGATGTGGAAGACGTCCCACACCTCGGTCACCCCGTCCGCGCACAGGCCGGCCAGCACCAGGCCGACCCCGGCCCGGATGTCCGACGCCCACACCGGCGCGCTGGACAGCGTCGGCACGCCCCGGACCACCGCGTGGTGGCCGTCGGTGCGGGCGTCCGCGCCGAGCCGCATCATCTCCTCGATGAACCGGAACCGGGCCTCGAACAAGTTCTCGGTGACCATCGAGGTGCCGTCCGCGATCGAGGCCAGCGCCACCGCGAACGGTTGTAGGTCGGTGGCGAAGCCGGGGAACGGCAGCGTGACGAAATCGACCGCCTTCGGCCGATCGCGCTGCACCACCCGGAACCACTGCTCGCCGGTGGCCACCTCGGCGCCGGCCGTGCGCAGCTTTTCCAGCACCAGGTCGAGGTGATGCGGGTCGACGCCGCGCACCGTCACGTCTCCCCTGGTCATCGTGGCCGCGAAGGCCCAGGTGGCGCCGACGATCCGGTCGCCGATGACCCGGTGGTCAGTCGGCCGCAGGACGTCGACGCCGTGCACGGTGAGCGTGGACGAGCCGGCGCCTTCGATCTTCGCGCCCATCTGGCCCAGCATCGTGCACAGGTCCACGATCTCCGGTTCGCGGGCGGCGTTGTCGATCACCGTCATGCCGGCGGCCAGCACCGAGGCCATCAGGATGTTCTCGGTCGCGCCGACGCTCGGGAAGTCCAGCCAGATCTGCGCGCCGTGCAGGTCCTCGGCCTCGGCGACCACACAGCCGTGCTCGATCTCGCTGTGCGCGCCGAGCTGGCGCAGGCCGTTCTGGTGCATGTCCAGCGGCCGGGAGCCGATCGCGTCGCCGCCGGGCAGCGCCACCACCGCGCGCCGGCACCGGCCGACCAGCGGGCCGAGCACGCACACCGACGCGCGCAGCTTGCCCATCGCCTCGGACACCGCGCGGTGGTTCAGCGTCGCCGGGGTGGTGATGACCGTGGTGTCGCCGTCGATGTCGACGGCGCAGCCCAGGCCGCGCAGCACCTCGGCCATCAGCGGAACGTCGAGGATCTCCGGGCAGTTCGTCAGGGTGGTGGCGCCCTCGGCCAGCAAGGCGGCCGCCATCAGCTTGAGCACACTGTTCTTGGCGCCGACCACCGGCACCTCGCCGACGAGCCGTGCGCCGCCGTGAACCCGGAAGTGTTCCGTCACCTGTCACCCCTGCCATGCCGAATGCGGGCCGTCGGTCATCGTAGAGAGGTCCTAGGCTCCTTCCTATGGCAGTCCACCTGACCAAGATCTACACCCGCACCGGCGACGACGGCAGCACCGGCCTGGCCGACTTCTCCCGGGTCCACAAGACCGACCCGCGGCTGGTCGCCTATGCCGACACCGAGGAGGCCAACGCGGCCATCGGCGCCGCGCTGGCGCTGGGTGACCTGCCCGACAACATTGTCACGGTGCTCCGCCATACGCAGAACGATCTTTTCGACGTCGGCGCGGATCTGGCCAACCCGATCGTGCCGGAACCCAAGTTCGAGCCGCTGCGGATCACCCAGGAGTACATCGACCGGCTGGAGTCCTGGTGTGACGAGTTCCTCGCCGGGCTGCCCGCGCTGGACTCGTTCATCCTGCCCGGCGGCACGCCCGGGGCCGCGCTGCTGCACGTCGCGCGGACGGTGACCCGGCGGGCCGAGCGCGGCGCCTGGGGGTTGGTGGAGGCCGACGCCGAACGGGTCAACCCGCTGGCCGCCAAATACCTCAACCGACTGTCCGATCTGCTGTTCGTGCTGTGCCGACGGGCCAACACCCATGGTGACGTGCTGTGGAAGCCGGGCGGCTGAACCTCTCCGGTCAGCCGGACCGGGTGGTGCCGTGGGCGGCGAACGAGCGCCGGTCCCCCGCCCACGCCGACCGGGCCGCGACCGTGTCCAGCCGCTCCCGAACGCCCGCCGGAAGCTCCAGCTCGGCGGCGGCCACATTGTCGGCGACCCGCGCGGCGCGGCGGGTGCCGGGAACGGGCACCACGTCCGCACCCTGGGCCAGCAGCCAGGCCAACGCGAGCTGCCCCGGCGCCAGGCCGTTGTCGGTGGCGATCTGGCGAATCACGTCCACCACCGCGAGATTCTGGCGCAGGTGCTCGCCCTCGAACCGGGGATCGCCGGCGCGGAAGTCGCCAGCCGGAACGCTGCCACCGGCGAACTGTTGCGATGTCAGGGTTCCGGTGAGCAGGCCCCGGCCGAGCGGGCTGTAGGGCACCAGGCCGACGCCCAACCGGCGCGCGGCCGGCACCACGTCATCCTCGATCTCCCGCCACAGCAACGACCATTCCGACTGCACCGCGCTGATCGGGTGCGCCGTGCCGGCCCGTTCCAGGGTTTTTCCATCCACTTCGGACAGTCCGAGGAACCGCACCTTGCCCTCGGCCACCAGTTCCGCCATCGCACCGACCGTGTCCTCCACCGGCACCTCGGGATCGACCCGGTGCAGGTAGTACAGGTCGACGTAGTCCACGCCGAGCCGGCGCAACGACGCTTCCAGGTGGCCGCGGACGTGCTCGGGACGGCCGTCCAGCGACACCCCGTCGGGCCCGCGCACGATGCCGAACTTCGTCGCCAGCACCACCCGATCACGGCGGCCGGCGATGGCCCGGCCGACCAGTTCTTCGTTGTGCCCGGCGCCGTAGCTCATCGCGGTGTCCAGCAGAGTGATGCCGAGATCGATGGCGCGGTGCAGAGTGGCCAGCGATTCGGCGTCGTCAGCCGGACCGTAGCCCTGGGACAGCCCCATGCAGCCGAAGCCGATCGCGGACACTTCCAGGCCGGTCGTACCAAGAGTTCGTGTCTTCACGCCGTCCACCGTAGGCCCGCACAATTCACTGTCCCAGGGTTCATTTCTACTGGTAAAACGGTTACCACCATGGCCGACTCCACGGATGTCACCGCCGCTGTCACCGCCGCGCGCGCCACCGAGTTCGGCGACCTGCTCAGGTCCCGCCGGCAGCGGCTGCGGCCGGCCGATGTCGGGCTGCCCGCCGGATCGCGACGGCGGGCCGCCGGGCTGCGCCGCGAGGAAGTCGCCGGGCTGGCCGGGATCTCCACCATCTACTACACCTTTCTGGAACAGGGCCGCGAGCTGCGGCCGTCGTCGCAGGTGGTGGACGCGCTGGCGGACGCGCTGTGGCTCACCCCGGCCGAGCGAAGCCACCTGCACACCCTCGGCCACGGGCGATCAGACGCCCCAGCCGCGGCCGAGTTGGTCTCGCCGGACGTCGTGGCGCTGGTGTTGCGGCTGGACCCGTGCCCGACCTACGTCACCGGCCGTCGCTGGGACGTGCTGGCCGCGAACCGGGCCGCACGGGCGCTGTGGACCGACTGGCCGGCCCTGCCGGTCGGCGACCGGAACATGCTGTGCTGGATGTTCACCGACCCAGGCGCGCGGATCACCTTGGTGGAGTGGGAAAAGGAAGCGATCGCGTTGCTGGGCCGCTATCGCGCGTCCGCGGCCCGGCATCCCGGTGATCCCGAGTTCGCGGCCCTGACCGGTCGGCTGCGCGCGGCCAGCCCCGAGTTCCGCGACTGGTGGCCCCGGCACGACATCTCCCCGCTGTCGTCCGGGACCAAGCTGGTCCACCATCCCGCGCTGGGCACCATGGAGTTGCGGCACACCGTGCTGCGACTCGCCGACGACCCCGAGCAGAAGCTGGTCACCTTCGCCCCCAGCGATGCCGACCAGGCTGGTATCGCCCGCCTGATCAGCGGTTGACGCGCTCGCCGACACGCGACAAGCACTCGATGGGCGGTACCCGTCGAGTGCTGTCGGCAACCAGGATGTCCTCACGGAACTGGGGCTTTCCTACGGACATGCGGTCGAGGGGTTCAGATATGGCAAAACGGACCAAGCGGGAGCGGGAGCGATACCTGTGGCTGTTGATCACGGCGGCCGTCGCGG
>DASZLR010000235.1:0-50689 GCA_035552275.1 Pseudonocardiaceae bacterium
CGCGCCGCTGGGCAGCGTCATGTTGGTGCCGCCCACGCTGACGACGAACGGCTGGCTGGCCGGGTCATCGACGGACAGCGCGGTGCTGTTCGGGCTGCTGGGGTTCTGGAAGCAGCCGGTCGATCCGCTGTCGCCGGACGCGGCCAACACCGTCTGGCCCTGCGTCGCCGCCGCCGCGAAGATGTTGCTCTCCGCGGTCTGGAAGCCGGGGTCCGAGGCGTGCAGATCCGCCTCGCACGAGCCCCAACTCGTGGAGATCACCTGCACGGAGTCATCGGTGACCATCCGCTCGTAGGTGTCCAGCACCTGCGAGTCGGCGGCGGTGTTGGCGTCCGGGCCCTGGTAGACCTTGATCGACGCCCCCGGCGCCAGACCGGCCACGGTCTCGATGTCCAGCGCGGACTCGATGCCGACGCCGGTGTTCGGGTCCACCTGAGCGGTCGGGCCGCCGTCCACCTTGATCGCGGTCACCGGCACGTTGGTGCCCATGCACTGCTGATAGGCGGCGACGTCGGCCGGCGCGTAGTTCTCCAGCTCGAACAGGCCGACGCTGACCCCGCTGCCGGTGTCGCCGTACTTCCCGTAGAGCTGGCCGGTGTTGTACGCGGAACTGGCGGACAGGGAGCCCGGCTCCCAGTAGTTCTGGGTGTCGATCAAGGGCGGCTTCAGGCCGGCCAAGCCTTGCTTGACGTACGAGCACACGGCCGGGGTCGCCGAGTTGGGCCGCACCGCGTTCGCCTTGAGCGAGCTGGGCGCGGGGATCGAGTGGCCGCTGGGCACGGCGTGCGAGACCGTCTGGACCAGGTTGTCCAGGCCGACGATGCCGGTGACCGCAGCGGCCGCCGCTGCCGACAGTTGCGGCGCGGCGGTGTTGGCGTAGACGGTCCGGCCGTTCAGCCGGTAGCCGGCGAAGCCGGTGTGCAGCGCGGAGCCGGCCTGGCCGACGGTGGTGGTCACCGGGATGGTCAGCCCATCGGGTGACACCGCGCCCGGCGTGAGGCCATCCGCTCGGAGCGCGGCGGTGACCGCGTCGATGGCCGCCTGGGTCGGGCCGAACGTGCTGGCGAACTGGCCCTTGGCCAGGTAGTGGTGGTACCGGGCCGAACCCGGTGTGGACACCGCGGCCACGAACGCGTTCAGCGCCGCCGGATCACGCGGCGCGAGCTCGACGTCCAGGCTCAGCGCCTGGCCGGCGGCCGGCGCGGCGGCCGGCACCGCTGTTTTCGGCACGGCCGGAGCCTTGCCGATCGACTGCGGCGCCTGGGCATCCGGGGTCGCGGCGACGGCCACGGCCGTCGGCACCGCGATCACGGAAAGGCCCAACACGATCGCCACGGTCGCGGTTCGCCTGCGCCGCCACAACGATCTCGGGCGGCTGTCACGGTCGGATCTGCCGCCGGCAGATCCGACCGACACGGCTTGCGTCACTGCGAGTCCTCCTCGGAAGGTGCGGTGTCACACGACCGCCGAGCGGGGCTCGGGACGCCGGCGCACACAGCGCCGACGCCCGCGTTGTTGACGCGCCCTCGTGGCCTCGATGACACGGCGTCATCGCCGACCCAGTGAGCACATCCCCCAGAAGTGTGACGAGGCACGCGGATACTAATCATCCAGTCGCTCCCAGTCCCGATTTCGTTAGGCGACGCGCGAATGAACACATCTCGGCGACTACCTGTCAGGTTGCTGAGGATGTGTCTGAGACGGGAGTATCCGGCCGCCGGATCGGCGTTAATGAGGTCGTGAGCATCCCCCTGGCCGCGCTGGTGACGCTGTTCGTCATCTCGGTCGTGCCGCTGCTGCCGACCGAGCCGGTGCTGGCGGCCATGGGTGTGCTCGCGGCCACCAACCACACCACTCCCGCGCTGGTGATCGCCGTCGCCGCGGTCGGCTGCTCGATCTCGGACCACCTGATCTACGCGCTCGGCCGGGCCACCGGCGCCCGGGTGCTCGCCCGGCTGCGCCGGAAGGCGTCGGTGGACACCGCCGCGAACTGGTTGCGGCACAACGCCGCCCGGTGGGGCACCACGGTGCTGATCGCCGGCCGGTGGCTGCCCGGCGGCGGCACGGTCGGCGCGGTGCTGGCCGGCACCCTGCGCTGGCGGCTGACCCGGTTCACCCCGGCGTCGGTGATCGGCTGCACGCTCTGGTCGGCCTACGTCGCGATGATCGGCTATCTCGGCGGGTCCATCGCCGGCGAGCCTGCGGTCGGCCTGCTGCTGTCGCTGGCCGTGGCCGGGCTCACCACCGGGCTGGGCAGCGTGTTGCTGCAGCGCGCCGGCCGCCGGCTCGAGACGCACGAAGCCGCCTGACTACCGCGTATCACCGCCGTCCCGGACGGCAACCCCGCTCAGGCCGCGCGCCACCGGCGGACCGCGCGAGCCAGGTGCGAGGGCACCGGGACCTCGGACACCAACGGGTAGCCGATCGTCTGCTTGGCGTACCACCGCTGCTGGCAGATGTCCGAGCAGAAGTAGTCGGACGGCGACGTGGTGCTCACCCGGCCGCACTCGGCACACTGCTCGCTCATCGGCGTCTCCCGTGCTCAATCACCTGAACAGGTGACGTTGACGGTAAGAGCGTGGTGCGACCGGGATGTTTCGCGACCATGTCGACCTGGTGTCCGACCCCGCCCGCGCCACCCGAACGGCTCCCGGCAGGCCACTCGCTACACTGGACCGCGGACCCCGTGCGGCGTCCATCTCGTGAACCTCCCCAGGGCCGGAAGGCAGCAAGGATAAGCGAGCTCTGGCGGGTGCGCGGGGTCCTTCTCGCTCCCGAGCGATCCCTGCTCGCCCTCCGGGCTCGCCGGATCGCTCGGTGTGTCCTGTGGGGGTGCGACCCCCACGCCCCGCCCGGCGGGCTCCGCCCCCGGACCCCCACGCCCGTCCCGGTAATGCGTCGGTGCTGGCCGGTACTCTCGCCCCGTGGCGCTCGCTCTCTATCGCAAGTATCGTCCGGCGACCTTCGCCGAGGTGGTCGGCCAGGAGCACGTCACCGAGCCGCTGCGCACGGCTCTGGCGGCCCAGCGGATCAACCACGCTTACCTGTTCTCCGGCCCGCGCGGCTGCGGCAAGACGTCCAGCGCGCGCATTCTGGCCCGCTCGCTGAACTGCGTGCAGGGCCCGACCCCGGACCCGTGCGGCGTCTGCGACTCCTGCGTCGCGCTCGCCCCCGAGGGTTCGGGCAGCGTCGATGTGGTCGAGCTGGACGCGGCCAGCCACGGCGGTGTGGACGACGCCCGCGAGTTGCGGGACAAGGCGTTCTACGCGCCGGCCCAGTCCCGCTATCGGGTGTTCATCATCGATGAGGCGCACATGGTCACCACGCAGGGCTTCAACGCCCTGCTCAAGATCGTCGAGGAACCGCCCGACCATCTGGTGTTCATCTTCGCCACCACCGAGCCGGACAAGGTGCTGCCGACGATCCGCTCGCGCACCCACCATTACCCCTTTCGGCTGATCCCGCCCGGCGCCATGCGCGCGCTGTTGGAGCGCAACTGCGCCGACGAGGGCGTGCACGTGGACCCGGCGGTGTATCCGCTGGTCATTCGGGCCGGCGGCGGCTCGGCTCGGGACACCCAGTCGGTGCTGGACCAACTGCTGGCCGGCGCCGGCTCGGACGGTGTCAGCTACGACCGGGCGGTCGCGCTGCTCGGCGTGACCGATGTCGGGCTGATCGACGATCTGGTGGACGGCCTGGCCGCCGGGGACGGCGCGGCCGTGTACGGCACCGTCGACCGGGTGGTCGAGGCCGGCCACGACCCGCGCCGGTTCGCCAGCGACCTGCTCGACCGGCTGCGCGACCTGGTGCTGATCAAGGCCGTTCCGAACGCCGCCGAGCGCGGCCTGATCGCCGCACCCGAGGACGAGGTCGCCCGGATGCGCGCGCAGACCGAGCGAATCGGCATGGGCACCCTGACCCGGTACGCCGAGATCCTGCACGCCGGCCTGATCGAGATGCGCGGCGCGACCGCTCCCCGGCTGCTGGTGGAACTGCTGTGCGCCCGGATGATGCTGCCGGCGGCCTCGGCCACTGACGCCGCCCTGCTGCAACGACTGGAGGGCCTGGAACGCCGCGTCACCCTGGCCCCGACCGCACCGAAGCCCGCCGGCAACATGGTTGGCACCGCGAACTACCAAACAGCGGACAATCCCACTAGTGGGGATGTCCGGAGATCGGTAGATCGCCCGGCCGCTGAGGCGCCGAAGCCAGCCGACGCACCGGCGCCCGTGCCGCCGACCGCCCCGACGCCGGCCGCTGAGCGGCCAGTCCCGCAAGCTGAGCAGCCAGTTCCGCAACCTGCCGCGCAACCGAGCGCGCCGGGCGCGGTGGATGCCACCGCGGTGCGGCAGATCTGGCCCGAACTGCTCAGCCAGGTCGGCAAGCGCAGCAAGCCGACCTTGATCCTGCTGCACAACGCCACCGTGTCTGCCGTGCAGGGCAACACGCTGGTGCTGTCCATGCCGACCGAGGGGCTGGCCCGCCAGCTCGGCCACGAGTCCCGCGCCGAGGTGATCCGCTCGACGCTCCGCGAGTTGCTGGCCGGCGAGTGGGAGATCCGGTGCGTTGCCGGGGAAGCCGCGTCATCCGGGCCCGCTGGCGGGGACACTCCGCCGTCCCGATCAACCAACCGGCCGGCGCCGCTGAACCGGCCACGGCCGACCACCACCCGCCCGGTCACCCAACCCGACGCAGCCGTGGCCGACACCGGTCGGACGCCGCGCCCCACGACGACCGAACCGGACATCCCGCTGCCACCGGAGCCACCGGCCGAGGACGAACCCCCGCCGGCCGCGCCCACAGCGGACGTCAACGGGGCCGATGTCCACGCGGCTGACACCAACGCAGTGGGTGTCAGCGGAGTGGATGCCAACGGGACAGGCGTCAGCCGAGCCGATCCGCCCGCGCCACCGACCAGCAAGCCGGACGAGACGGCGACCCGCCTGCTGGTGGAACAGCTCGGCGCCCGCCCCATCCGGTGAGCCGGCGCTACGCTGAGAAAAAACCGACGCTGGCAGAAGGAGCCGCGGTGCAGCCCGGAATGCCGAACATGCAAGAGATCCTGCAGCAGGCGCAGCAGATGCAGCAGCAGCTGATGGCAGCGCAGCAGGAACTCGAAGAAGCCGAGGTCAGTGGCACGGCCGGCGGTGGCCTGGTGACCGCCGTCGTCTCCGGCAGCGGCGAGCTGAAGAGCCTGGCCATCGACCCGAAGGCGGTCGACCCCGACGACACCGAGACGCTGGCCGACCTGGTGGTCGCCGCCGTCCGGGACGCCACCGGCAAGGCGCAGGGCCTGGCCGCCGACAAGATGGGTCCGCTCGCCGGCGGCCTCGGTGGCGGTGGCGGCCTTGATCTCGGCGGTCTCGGCCTGCCCGGTTTCTAGGCGGCCGGCGTGTACGAGGGACCGGTCCAGGACCTGATCGACGAACTCGGCCGACTGCCGGGCATCGGGCCGAAAAGCGCGCAGCGGCTGGCCTTTCACCTGCTGGCCGCCGAGCCGGCGGACATCGGCCGGCTGCAGGACGCGTTGCAGCGGGTCAAGGACGGCGTGATGTTCTGCGATGTCTGCGGCAACGTCTCGGCGAACACCACCTGCCGGATCTGCGCCGACCCGCGCCGCGATCCGACCCTGGTGTGTGTGGTCGAGGAGCCCAAGGACGTGCTGGCCGTCGAGCGGACCCGCGAGTTCAAGGGCCGCTATCACGTACTCGGCGGCGCGCTGGACCCGCTGTCCGGCATCGGCCCGGACCAACTGCGGATTCGCGCGCTGATGACCCGGATCGGCGCGGTGAACTCCGCTGAGGACGGTGCCGAGATCAAGGAACTGATCATCGCCACCGACCCGAACACCGAGGGCGAGGCGACCGCCACCTATCTGGCCCGTATGCTGCGGGACTTCCCTGGACTGACGGTGACCAGGCTGGCCTCCGGGCTGCCGATGGGCGGTGACCTGGAGTTCGCCGACGAGCTGACCCTGGGCCGGGCGCTCTCCGGCCGCCGCGCCGTCTGATCGGGCACACTGGCAAGACGAAGCGAGAGAGAGGGCGGCGTGTTCACCCACCTGCTCCAGTCGGTTCCCCCGATGGCCGTGTACCTGGTCGTCGCGCTGGCCGTGGGCATCGAGAGCCTGGGCGTCCCGATTCCCGGCGAGACGGCGTTGATCAGTGCGGCGCTGCTGGTGTCAACGCATGCCATCCACGCCTCACCGGTCTGGATCGGGATCTCCGCCGCCGCCGGCGCCATCGCGGGCGACTCGATCGGGTACGCCATCGGCCACAAGTGGGGCGAGCCGCTGTTCGAGTGGCTCGGCCGCAAGTTCCCCAGCCACTTCGGTCCCGATCACGTCGCGTTCGCGGAACGGATCTTCAGCCGGTGGGGCATGCTCGCGGTGTTCGTCGGCCGGTTCATCGCCCTGCTGCGGATCTTCGCCGGCCCGCTGTCCGGCTCGCTGAAAATGCCCTACCCCAAGTTCCTGGTGGCCAACGCCGCCGGCGGCATCTGCTGGGCCGGCGGCCTGACCGCGGCGATCTACTACCTCGGTGAAGTCGCCGACACCTGGTTCAGCCGGTTCTCCTACATCGCGCTGGGCGTCGCGGTGGTCGGCGGGCTGCTGGTCGGGCTGCTCATCCGGAACAAGATGAACAAGCACATCCAGCAGTCCAACCAGGCCACCGCGAGCACCAACACTCCCGACGCAGACGCTCATGGCAAGGAAGCCGAGCGGCCGGCGGCCAAGACCGTCGATCCCAAGGACACCGAAGGCACCGAGGTCAGCGGCTCGCGCGGTTGACCGCCGAGATCACCGCCCGCAGCGAGGCGCTGACGATGGACGAGTCCACCCCGATTCCCCAGAGCACGGTCTCGCCCACCGCGCACTCCACGTAGGCGGCGGCGCGGGCGTCGTCACCGGCGGACAGCGCGTGCTCGGCGTAGTCCAGCACCCGGACGTCGTAGCCGACGCCGGCCAGCGCGTCCACGAACGCGGCGATCGGGCCGTTGCCGCGCCCGGTCAACTCACGCTCGTCGCTCTCGACCCGCAGCGTCACGCTGATCTCGGTGTCGGTGCCGTCTCCCGAATCGTCCACTCCGGACAGTCGGCTGCGCACCAGGGCCAGCGGGCTGCGCAGGTCCAGGTACTCGGTGGCGAAGATGTCCCACATCGCCTCCGGGGTGACCTCGCCGCCGGCGTTCTCGGTGACCTGTTGGACCACCTTGGAGAACTCGATCTGCTGTCGGCGCGGCAGATCCAGGTGATGCTCGGTCTTCATCACGTAGGCGACGCCGCCCTTGCCGGACTGCGAGTTCACCCGGATCACGGCCTCGTAGCTGCGGCCGACGTCCTTCGGGTCGATCGGCAGGTACGGGACCTCCCAGCCGAACTCGTCCAGCGTCGTGCCGGCCCGGTCCGCCTCGGCCTTCAGCGCGTCCAGGCCCTTGTTGATGGCGTCCTGGTGGCTGCCGGAGAACGCGGTGAACACCAGGTCTCCGCCATAGGGGTGCCGCTCGTGCACCGGCAACTGGTTGCAGTACTCGACGGTCCGGCGGACCTCGTCAATGTCGGAGAAGTCGATCTGCGGGTCGATGCCCTGGCTGAACATGTTCATTCCCAGGGTGACCAGGCAGACGTTGCCGGTCCGCTCGCCGTTGCCGAACAGGCAGCCCTCGATCCGGTCCGCGCCGGCCTGGTAGCCCAGTTCGGCCGCCGCGACGCCGGTGCCCCGGTCGTTGTGCGGGTGCAGCGAGAGGATCACCGAGTCCCGCCGCTCCAGGTTGCGGCTCATCCACTCGATCGAGTCGGCGTAGACGTTCGGGGTGGCCATCTCGACGGTGGCCGGCAGGTTCAGGATGACCGGCCGCTCGGGCGTGGGCCGCCAGATCGCGGTGACCGCGTTGCACACCTCGGCCGCGTAGGACAGCTCGGTGCCGGTGTAGGACTCCGGCGAGTACTCGAAGCGGAAATCGGTCTCCGGGTGCTTGGCGGCCAGTTCGGCCACCATCTCGGCGGCCGAGGTGGCGATCTTCTTGATCCCCTCGCGTTCCTCGCGGAACACCACCCGGCGTTGCAGGATCGAGGTCGAGTTGTAGATGTGCACGATCGCCTTGGGCGCGCCGCGCAGCGCCTCGAAGGTGCGCTCGATCAGCTCAGGCCGGCACTGGGACAGCACCTGGACCCGGACGTCCTCGGGAATCAGGCCGTCCTCGATGATCTCCCGGACGAAGTCGAAGTCGGTCTGGCTCGCGGACGGGAAGCCGACCTCGATCTCCTTGTAACCCATTCGGGTGAGCAGCTCGAACATCCGGCGCTTGCGGGCCGGGGACATCGGGTCGATCAACGCCTGGTTGCCGTCCCGCAGGTCGACCGCGCACCACAGTGGCGCGGTGGTGATCTTGCGCTCCGGCCAGGTCCGGTCGGGCAGCGAGATGGGTTCGACAACCTGCTCGAACGGCCGGTAACGGCGCACCGGCATCGCGGAACCGCGCTGCGGATTCCAGCTCGGCTGGTCGGCGGGCGCATCCCCGGACGGCGTGCGGATGCCGCCGAACGCCGATACCGGGGGGTGGTCAGCACTGATGGTCATGAGAGGAAAACTCCTGCTGTGGCCGGTGAACACGACCGGCGAACACGCCGAACACCGCGACGGGGAGCCGGTCTGGATCAGACCCCGGCGCGGCGGCGAAGCAGGAGCAGGCCATATGGCACAGCGTCAGGTTAACCGGACGTTGCCGCGATTGCCACCGTGGGGTCACCGTGGGATCGGCAGCACACCCGGAACGTGCGGTTTGACCGACCGGCCAACCGGGTACTCGCCCGCCCATGACCACCCAACGCACACTCCGCGGTCGGGTGACCCTCGCCCGACTGGTGACGGCCATCGGTGGCCTGTTCGCGTTCATCGAGGTCGTCTACATCCTGCTGCAACTGTTCAACGCCAATCCGGGCAACGGCTTCTACGGCTTCATCCGGTCGCTGGCCGACCCGCTGGCACTGTTCTTCCCGGGCCTGTTCGCGATCAGCAACCATGTGGTCGCCACCCTGGTGAACTACGGGCTGCCGGCGGTGTTCTGGCTGGTGGTGAGCGGATTCATCGCCCGACTGCTGGCCGCCTGAGCCGCATCGCTGCCGGATTGTTGTGGGCGACGCGTGGCCGGGACCGGCTGGTCCGTGTCACACTCGCGACATGCCGGACCACGCCGAACCGATGGGGCATACCCGCTCGTTCGCTCAGGTTCGCTCCACGGTGGTCGGGGTCCTCGCCGGCGTGGTCCGCTGGGCCGGCCTGCTGGTCGCGGTCATCCTGGTGGTGCGGGTGCTGCTGACCGTCGGCGGCGCCAATCCCACCAACGGGATCACCAGCACGTTCACCACCTGGTCCGACTCGCTGGCCTGGGGCTTCAAGAACCTGTTCACGCCCGGCGACGCCAAGCTGCGCATCCTGGTCAACTACGGCCTGGCCGCGCTGTTCTGGCTGATCATCAGCTCGATCGTCAGCCGACTCATCCGCCGCCTCGCCTGATCACCCGTTCGGGGTGAGCGCCCGTGCCGCGATCGCGGCCGCGCGGGCCACGGTCGGATAGCCGGCGGTGGACCTCGGATCGTTGGGCGCGGTGCACACGGCGATGAGCAGTGGAGCTCGGTTCGGTGGCCAGACCACGGCGATGTCGTTGACCTCGTTGTGGTCGCCGCTGCCGGTCTTGTCGCCGATCCGCCAGCCGGCGGGCAGCCCGGCCCGAATGGACGTGCCGCCGGTGGTGTTGGCGATCAGCCAGCCCAGCAACAGATCCCGACCGGCCGCGTCCAGTCCGTCGCCCAGTGCGAGGGCACGCAGGTCGGCGGCCAGTTGAGCCGGCGTGGACGTGTCCCGCTGGTCTCCGGGGGCGGACAGGTTGACGTCCGGCTCGGTCCGATCCAGCCGGGTGATCGGGTCACCGATCGTCCGCGCGAACGCCGTCACCGCCGACGGCCCGCCGAGGATGTGCAGCAGCAGGTTCGCGGCGGTGTTGTCGCTGTGGATGATCGCCGCCTGGCACAGCGCGGACACCGTCATCCCGTCGGCGACCCGCACCGTGGTGTCCGGGGAATAGGACAGCAGTTGCGATCGGTCGTAGTGGATCACTCGATCGAGTAGTCCCGGCTGCTGCGCACGCAACCGCAGGATCGCCGACACCGCCAGCATCTTGAACGTGGAGCACATCAGAAATCGCTCGTCAGCGCGGTGGCTCACCGTGGCGCCGCTGCCGGTGTCGACCGCGTACACGCCGAGCCGGCCACCGAACGAATCCTCCACTGTGGACAGTTGCGTCTCGGGCGAGGCGCTCCCGGTCGGCATGGGCGGAGCTGACGGCGCACCGGCACGCGGCGTCGTCGAGGAACAACCGACCAGCGTGCCGGCCAGACCCGCCAGACCGCCGAACAGCACCGCGCGCCGCGGTGGCAGCCGGTTCACCGGTTTCGCGGGCCGAACACCGGATTGCCCCACTGGCCGGCGAAGGCGATCTCGCCCAGCGGCAGCCGGGATCGCGGCGCCAGCTCGCGTTCTCGCCGCCGCTCGTCCAGCAGCGCCGGATCCCCGAGCCGGCCGACCGCGATCGCGACCAGTGCCCGCGCGTCGGCCGGAAGCCCGAACTCCCGATGTGCGGCGGCGGAGTCGAAGCCGGCCATCTGGTGCGCCACAAGGCCTTCAGCGACCGCCTGCAGCACCAGGTTCTCGCTGGCCAGCGCCACGCCGTACTCGGCGTAGGGGATCTCGCCCTTCTCGTTGCGGGTCACCGCGACGCCGATCAGCAGCGCGGCGGCCGCGTGCGTCCAGGACTGGTTGCCGCTGTTGAGCACGCCGAAGATCCGCCCGAACGTCTCGTCGCCGCGCCGGCCGACCAGATATCGCGCCGGTTGGGTGTTGCCGAACGACGGCGCCCATCGGGCCGCTTCCAACAGCGCCCGCAACTGGTGGTCGGTCAGCTCGGCGGTCGGGTCGAGCGCCCGCGGGCTCCAGCGGCGGGCGATCAGCGGATGCAGGTCCACACTGGACTCCGCCACCTTCTCGGGCACCTGGCTCATAGCGCCAGGCTAGAACCAGCGTGATCAGCTCGATCGGCTAGATCGCGTACTGCCAGCCAGTGATCGCGTACGCGCCGAACCACCCGCCGGCCAGGATCGCCGCACCCAGCACCACCAGCAGCGTTGTCCGGCGCCGGGCCGCCAGCCGCAGCGCCACCGGAACCAGCAGCGTGAACGCCGGCAGCAGCAACCGGGCCTTGGAGCTCATCAGCCCGTTCGAACCGAGATCCAGAGCCAGCACCAGCGCGCCGTAGCCGATCAGCGGCCACGGCAGTCGCAGCCGAATCGCGACCACCACCAGTGCGAGCGCGGCGACCAACATCGCGACCGTGCCGACCTCCAACACCGAGCGACCGGTGGACAGCACCTGCACGGTGAACCGGACGGTGGCCAGGCCGCCGTCGATCCCGGAGTTCCAGCCCTGCCGCTGCACGTCGAACCAGCCGGTCGGCGAGCCGGTCCGGCCCGCGACATAGCCGAGGTAGCCGAGCAGCCCGGCCGGGGCGAGCAACCCGCCGACCCACGGCCGCCACCCGTCCCGCCGACGGGTGATCGCGATGACCGCCGCGATCAGCACGACGACCACCAGCGCGGCGGCCGTCGACCGGACCAGGCCGGCACCCGCCGTGGCGACACCCGTCAGCAGCCACCGCCGTTCCAGCACGCCCACCAGCGCCCAGGCGGCGAGCGCGCAGAACGTCGCCTCGGAATAGGCCATCGACAAGGTGATCGCCATCGGCGCGGCCGCGAACAGCACCACCAGCGCCAGCCCGGCCCGCCGCGAGCCGCCGGGCACCCGCTCACCGATGCGGACCAGCGCGTACGCGCCGAACACGCCGGCGGCGAGGCTCACAGTGACCGCGGCCGACACGCCACCGACGCCCGGCAACAACGCCAGCCAACGGATCAGCCACGGATAACCGGGGAAGAAGGCCAGCGCCGTGTCCGGGCCGCGATGGCCGAACGCGTCCGCGAGCCCCGCCGGCACGCCGTGGTAGCCGCCGGCCGCGATACCCAGGTACCACTGGCCGTCCCAACCGGTCAGCACCTGAGTCACCGAGGCGTGGTCCTGGCCGGTCATCCAGCGCAGCACCAGCACGCCGGTGCCCCGGGCGAGGACGTAACTCAGCGCGGGCGCGAGCGGACCGGACAGCACTCCGGGCAGCGATCTGGACAGCCGTCCGGGGAGGGCCGCCAGACCGATGGTGATCTTCTTGTCGATCGTGTCGCCGACCTGTGTGTCGACGTCCGCTGTCGGCACCGGTGAACTTCCTTCGCCTACAACCGCTGTCGTCGTGCCAGGTTAGAGGGCCGGCGGGAACACGCCGGAGATCGTCCTGTCACCGAACGTGACAGGTAACACGGAGGTAAACCGGGCCGGTCACCGGTAGGGTGAGTAGGCGAGTCACAGCCACCGGCCGTGCGGCGAGCACCGTGCGTGCCGACGTCGAGGAGGTCGGATCCGTGGCGCTCGTGGTCCAGAAGTACGGCGGTTCCTCGCTGGAGAGCGCCGACCGGATCAAGCGGGTCGCCGAGAGAATCGTGGCCACCAAGAAGATGGGCAACGAGGTCGTGGTGGTCTGCTCGGCGATGGGCGACACCACCGATGAGCTGCTGGACCTGGCCCAGCAGGTGAATCCGCTGCCGCCCGAGCGGGAGATGGACATGCTGCTCACCGCCGGTGAGCGGATCTCCAACTCGCTGGTGGCGATGGCGATCAGCGGACTGGGCGCGGAGGCGCTGTCCTTCACCGGCTCGCAGGCCGGGGTGATCACCGACGCCTCGCACGGCAAGGCGCGGATCATCGACGTCACACCCGGCCGGGTTCGGCAGGCCCTGGACGATGGCTACATCGTGCTGGTCGCCGGCTTCCAGGGCGTCAGCCAGGACACCAAGAACATCACCACGCTCGGCCGCGGCGGCTCGGACACCACCGCGGTCGCGCTGGCCGCCGCGCTCGGCGCGGATGTCTGTGAGATCTACACCGACGTGGACGGCGTATACACCGCCGACCCGAGAATCGTGCCGGACGCGCACAAGCTGGACCGGGTCTCCTACGAAGAGATGCTGGAGATGGCGGCCGGCGGCGCGAAGGTGCTGATGCTGCGCTGCGTCGAGTACGCCCGCCGCTATGGCGTCACCATCCACGTCCGCTCGTCCTACGGCAACAAGCTGGGCACCGTCGTGTCCGGCTCAGTGGAGGATCTTCCCGTGGAACAAGCCCTGATCACCGGCGTCGCCCATGACCGCTCCGAGGCCAAGGTCACCGTGACCGCCGTGCCCGACCACCCCGGTGAGGCGGCCAAGCTGTTCCGGGTGGTGGCCGACGCCGAGATCGACATCGACATGGTGGTGCAGAACGTGTCGCAGGCCGCGACCGGCCGCACCGACATCACCTTCACCCTGCCCAAGACCGACGGCCCGCGCGCGGTGGCCGCGCTGGAACGATCGAAGCCGGAGATCGGCTTCGATCAGGTGCTCTACGACGATCACATCGGCAAGGTCTCGCTCGTCGGCGCGGGAATGCGCAGCCACCCCGGCGTCACCGCGTCGTTCTGCGAGGCGCTGTCGCGGGCCGGGGTGAACATCGAGATCATCTCCACCTCGGAGATCCGGATCTCGGTGGTCTGCCGGGACACCGAACTGGACGACGCGGTGCGCGCGCTGCACGAGACCTTCGATCTCGGCGACGGCGAGGAAGCCGTGGTGTACGCGGGAAGCGGGCGGTGAGCGCGATGGCCGAGTCAACTGAGTCAACTGAGTCGATGGGGAATCGTCCGGTGTTGGCGCTGGTCGGCGCGACCGGCGCCGTCGGCGGCGTGATGATCGACATCATCAACGCGCGGGAAACCGTGCCGTGGGGCGAGATCCGGCTGATCGCCTCGCCACGGTCGGCCGGCCGCAAGTTCGTGGTGCGCGGTCAGGAGCTGGTCGTGCGGGCGCTCGCGGCCGAGGAGTTCGACGGCGTGGACGTCGCCATGTTCGACGTGCCGGACGAGGTGTCCGCGCGGTGGGCGCCGATCGCGGCCGAGCACGGCGCGATCGCGGTGGACAACTCCGGGGCGTTCCGGATGGACCCGGACGTTCCGCTGGTGGTGCCCGAAGTGAATTCGGCGGCGGCGACCGATCCCACTGTCCGTCCTAAAGGGATTATCGCCAACCCGAACTGCACCACGCTGTCCATGATGGCCGCGCTGGGCGCGCTGCACGAGGCGTTCACCCTGGCCGAGTTGGTGGTGGCCAGCTACCAGGCCGCGTCCGGCGCGGGCCAGGCCGGCATCGACCGGCTCTACGCCGAGGCCGCCGCGGTCGCCGGCAAGCAGCTGGGCATCCGCGGCGGCGACGTCCGCGAGGCGCTGCACGCCGCCGGTCTGTCCGATGCGGACTCGCCGTTCCCCGCGCCGCTCGCGCTGAACGTGGTGCCCTGGGCCGGCTCGGCGAAGGACGCCGGCTGGTCCAGCGAAGAACTCAAGGTGCGCAACGAATCCCGCAAAATCCTCGGCATCCCGGGGCTGAAGGTGTCCGCGACCTGCGTGCGGGTGCCGGTGGTGACCACGCACTCGTTGGCCGTGCACGCCACCTTCGAGCGGGACATCACCGTCGCGGCGGCCCGGGAGATCTTCGCCGCGCACCCCTCGGTGGTGTTGCTGGACGACCCGCTGGCCGGCGAATTCCCCACCCCGGCGGATGTGGTCGGCGGCGACCCGACCTACGTCGGCCGGGTGCGCCAGGCGCTGGACTTCCCGAACACGCTGGACTTCTTCGTGTGCGGGGACAATCTGCGCAAGGGCGCCGCGCTGAACACCTACGAGATCGCCGAGACACTCGCGCCCACGCTGAGCTGATCAGAGATCGAGCTGATCAGCGGCTGGGCTGATCGGCGGCCGGGCATGGAAGACGCCCGGTGGCGGAGTTCATCGCAGAAAACCCCGCCACCGGGCGCCGGTCAAGGTGGTGCCCGGTTACGGCACCTTCGGCGTGCTCACCGGCAGGCCACCCGTGGGCAGTCCACCGGTGGGCAGTCCGCCGGTCGGCAGCGGGACCGGCAGGCCACCACCGCCACCACCGCCGACACCCGGCACCGGCAGGCCGCCGAGCAGGCTGGAGATCAGCGAGAGCAGGGTGGTCAGCAGCGAGCTGATCAGCCCGGTCACCGCGTCCAGCAGACCGGTGGCCGGCACGGCGTCGGCGATGCCGGCGTCCAGCTGCGTCTTGAGTTCGATGTCCTGCCGCTGAGCCTTGGTGCTCAGCGTGGACGCGCTGGGGCTCAGCGCCGTGTGGGCGGCGGGCGAGCGCAGCTTGGTCAGCTCGGCGGACAGCTGGTCGACCGTGGTCAGCACGGCCGAGACATCCTTCTGGTTGAAGGTGGTCTTCAGCTGGTCGTGCAGGACCTGCACGTTCTGCGCCTCGGCGCCCGGCGAGAAAGCGACGGCCGACTCAGTCGACCCAGCCGAGGGCTGGAGCATGGACGCGGCATTGGCCAGACCGACCCCGGCCATGGAGATAACGCTGGTCGCGGTCACCACGGCGATCGCTCCCACCACGGTTTTCCTCATTACGGGTCCTCCTTGGACTCGGACGCTTGCCGAAACAACCGGTCGAAGCCCATCGTCAGCACTGATCCACGTCCCCGCTACCAGCGATCACTACTAAGCCGTGATTGTTGATAACGGATCGTGACGAACAGCTGGCACCTCGCGGCCCTCGTCACCACATCCAGGCGGCGGTAGGACGAACGGCGATCACCGCCGAGCGAGAAAAAGATGAGGAAAAATCACGAACCAACTCGAACGAGCGAACCGGGTAACCCGGCAGGAGCAGTTTCCGGTGACACCACTCGCCAGAACCATCTCCGGGCGTGTCGTCGGTGTCTCGATAAACACCTGAACAGAGCATAGGAGTGCGCGCGTGAGTGATATGCCAGGACACACCGCCCACGCGCGCACTCTTCGGACGTGCCGCGACCGACTGGTTTGGCTACTTCCGCACGGCTACTTCGGCCCGGTCACTTCCGCACCGCCTCGGCGATCTTGTCGCCGGTCTCCTTGTCGACACTGCGCCAGTAGTCCAGCGCCCGAGCCAGCACCGGCGCGGACACCCCGCTCTTCAGGTGGCCGGCCGCGTTGCTGATCAGCCGAGCCCGTTCGGCGTCGTCCAGCACCGTGCGGACCAGGGTGCCGGGCTGGCCGAAGTCGTCGTCTTCGGCGTGCAGCCGATACGCCGAACGGACGATCTCCTGCTCGATGCCGTAGGTCGCGGTGTCGTCCGCGCCGACGACCGCATCGGCGCTCGGGCCGCCGGCGGTGTTCGGCGCGTACACCGGGTCGTGAGTGGTGCTGTACCGCATCGGGCCGTCCTTGGCGTAACTGTGCACCGGCGCGACCGGCCGGTTCACCGGCAGGTCCAGGTAGTTCGGCCCGATCCGGTAGCGGTGCGCGTCGGCGTAGGCGAACAGCCGGCCCTGCAACATCTTGTCCGGCGAGGCGCCGATGCCAGGCACCAGGTTCGACGGCTCGAACGAGGCCTGCTCGATCTGCGCGAAGTAGTTCTCCGGGTTGCGATCCAGCACCAACCGGCCGACCTTGGTCAGCGGATAGTCGCCGTGCGGCCACACTTTGGTCAGGTCGAACGGGTTGAACCGGTAGTCGGCCGCGTCCGTGTAGGGCATGACCTGCACGTACAGCGTCCAACTCGCCGCGTCGCCGCGCTGGATCGAGTCGTAGAGATCGCGGATGTGGTAGTCGGAGTCCTCGCCGGCGATCCGGTCGGCGTCGGCCTGGGACCAGAAGTCGATGCCCTGGTCGGTCTTGAAGTGGTACTTGACCCAGAACTTCTCGCCGCCGGCGTTGGCCCACAGGTAGGTGTGCGAGCCGTAGCCGTTCTGGTGCCGCCAGGTCTTCGGGATGCCCCGGTCGCCCATCAGCCAGGTGACCTGGTGCGCCGACTCCGGGGTCAGCGTCCAGAAGTCCCACTGCATGTTGTTGTCCCGCAAGTGGTTGTCCGAGCGGCGCTTCTGCGAGTGGATGAAGTCGGGGAACTTGATGGTGTCCCGGACGAAGAACACCGGGGTGTTGTTGCCGACCAGGTCGTAGTTGCCCTCGCCGGTGTAGAACTTGATCGCGAAGCCGCGCGGGTCGCGCCAGGTGTCCGGCGCACCGAGCTCGCCGGCCACCGACGAGAACCGCACCAGCGCCTCGGTCCGCACGCCCGGCTGGAACAGCGCCGCCCTGGTGAACTGGCTGACGTCCTCGGTGGTCTCGAAGAAGCCGAACGCGCCACCGCCCTTGGCGTGCACCACCCGCTCGGGCACCCGCTCGCGGTTGAACTGCGCCAGCTTCTCGATGAGGTAGAAGTCCTGCAACAGAATGGGGCCGTTGGCGCCGGCGGTCAGCGAATGGTCGTCGCTGGCCACCGGGATGCCGGCGTTGGTCGTGGTGGGTGGAACCTCGGTCACGCCCGTCCTCCTCATCGGTTCTCATGATCGATTGTCGCGGACCACGTCGTCAGCGTCGCCAGACAATCACCTTTTCTGGAATGAGTCAAGAAAGTGCGGGACGCTCGCCCAGGTGAATAACAGGTTGCGCCAGGTGACAGCGATGCGCTGGCATCATGGACGTGGTGCTTCAGCGTTACCGCCCGATCCTCGCCCTGCCCGGCGTGCGAGTGCTGATCCCGCTGATGGTCCTGGCGCGGATTCCGTACAGCGGCGCGAACTATGTGCTCACCCTGCACGTGGTCCTCACCCTGCACCACGGCTACGGCGCGGCCGGATTGGTCGGCGCGGTCGCCACCGTGGGCATGGGGCTGGGCGCGCCGCTGATGGGCCGGGTGATCGACCGGTTCGGGCTGCGGCGGATGCTGATCATCACCATTCTGGGTGAGGGCACCTTCTGGCTGACGTCGTGGCTGATGCCCTATCCGGTGCTGGCCGTCGCCGGGTTCGCCGGCGGGGTGCTGACCCTGCCGGTGATGTCCATCGGCCGGCAGGCGATGGCCGCCGCGGTGCCGGACGAGCACCGCCGGACCGCGCTGGCGGTGGACTCGATGGGCATCGAGCTGTCCTTCATGGTCGGGCCGGCGGTCGGCGTGCTGATCTGCACCCGGTTCTCCACCACCGTCGGGTTGATCGCCGTCGGCGGACTGCTGGTCATCGCCGGAATCGCGCTGTACGTGGTAAATCCGCCGATGCGCCGCGAGGACAGCAGCGGCGCGGCACGTCCGGCCCGCCGGACCTGGCTGACCGCACCGCTGTTCGCCGTGCTGGTCACCGGGGGTGGCGCGGTGTTCGTGCTGGCCGGCACCGAAGTCGCCGCGGTCTCGGCACTCCGCGGGTCGGGCCAGCTCAGCTGGACCGGGCCGGTGGTCATCCTGATGTGCGTGGCTTCGCTGGTGGGCGGCCTAGTCTACGGCGCGATGCGGCGCACCCCGCGACCGCTGGTGCTGATGATCCTGCTGGCGCTGTTGCTGCTGCCGGCCGTGGTGGGCGGCGGAAACTGGTGGCTGCTGGCGCTGTTGTTGGCGCCCAGCAACTTTCTGTGCGCGCCGACCCTGGCCGCCACCGCCGACGCGGCCAGCGGCCTGCTGCCCGCTTCGGTCCGGGGCGTGGGCATGGGGCTGTACAGCACGGCGTTGACGTTCGGCGGCGCGCTCGGCTCACCGGTGATCGGCGCGACCATCGACCACGCCGGCCCGGCCGGCGGTTTCGTTGCCGCCGCCGTCGGTGGACTGGTGATCGCCGCCATCGCCTGGCCACTGGGCGGCCGCCGACTCAACTCCCGCCGCCAGCCGCCGCTGTCGCCGCCGCTTGAGCGGCCGGTAGACGCAGTACCAGAACCCGAGAGCCCAGGCCGCCAATAGCACCAACGCCCGCGTGCGCGCCGTCCTCGCCCCAGATCCGGGTATCGGTGTACGACACCTGGCCGTCGTTGGACCGGAAATCACCGAAGCAGTAGCGATACTTTCCCTGGTCGTCGCATTCCAGGATCGCGGCCGAGCCGACATGCCCGTCGGTGGCCGGATCGGCCAACTCGCGTATGGCGTAGAAACCGCTACCCAACAAGGCGATCATGATGACCACGAACCAGATCCAGACAAGCACACGGTTGGTTCGCGGAAAAATCTCCGCAAAACTCCGGCGTGGACTCATCCCTGACTGACGGCCCTCTGCCGGTGTCGCAACCGCCGCCGTCTGATCGGCAGGTACACGCAGTACAAAAACGACGGAACCCATACCAGCAACAGGATCAGAGGGCCGACGATATCGATTGCGATGTCACCGCCATTTCGAGGAATGCTGATCGATTTAGTTGCCGGGTCGCCGTAAGCGGTGTACTTGTCACCCACATGATCATAGCCGGCACCAGCAATTTTGGTGTCAGTGATCGACACGCTCCCGTCCGCCGAGGAGAAGTCGCCATAGCAATCAGGGAAGGCGGCGTTATTGCATCGTGTCACTACGACGGAGCCGACTTGTCCGGGTGTCGCCAGGGTAGACAAGTCCTTCACGGAGGCTGGAATAAGGGCAGCCAAAGCAATAGTGAACATGAGGAAATATAGCCACATGAAAACTCGGAATGTGCGCGGAAACCTACCCGCGAAAGTCCTTCGGTCACTCATCCGCGAGCCGCCCGCAGCCGCGCCGCCAGGTAACTGGCGAGATCACGCTGATCCAACAGACGATCCGCGCACACCAGCGCCGTGCCTTGAGTGTGGGTCAACGAGAACTGTCCCTCCAGGGTCGACACCGACAGTCGCTCGCCTTTCAGCGGCTCATTTTCTGGTGTCCAGTAAATTTCGAGAAGACGCGGCGCTGCGCCAGCGCCGGGGTCGGACTCGAATGACTCACGCATCCAATCGGCGGCCACACCGCCCGCTGCGTCCGGAGTGGCCAGTGCGTACTGGCGAATCCGACCGAGCGAACCCAAGCCACGTGCAGTGCTTCGTTCCAGCAACACGATGGGGTCAGGATGCACCTCGTCCCGCAGGCCGAACAGTCGAAGATCACCGACCCGAAGCTGTCCAGGCACCGAACAGATCCCGACAAACTGTGGCTGTTTGCGCGCGCCCAGGATGAATCCCAGTTTCGGTTGGATGTTGTAGGAAGGCTCGCCGCCAGGTTCGGCCGAGTCGATCCGGCGCAGCAGTTTGCGATACTCAAGGAAGCCAAGTGCCTGCTGGGCCAATTCGACGCGCTCCGCTTCGGCCAACCCGAGCCATCGCTGCCACACCTCATCGTCCAGCACCGAGAAGAACGACTCGGAGAACACGCACAGGTCGACATCGGTGAGCTGCGGCAGCGGGACCGTTCCGCGGTCCTGCGTTTCAGCGAACAACTGCTCAGCTTCGGCGATATCCCGTTCCTGGGTCTGCGGCATCACATTCCTCGTCTCGGTACGCACAGAGATAGCAGGTCTCAGAACAAGCTGGTGACGGCGTGCCACGCCGACGATGCCGCATGGGCAACGTCCTTGGCTCCGCCGACTGCGACATTCGCCACCGCGCCAGCGGCCTTGTTGACGACATCGTGGACAGCCGGAATGTGGTACAGGGCGTCTCCAGCCAGATACAAGCCGGTGCCCGCCGCGACCGCTTCACCGGCGACTGGAATCCAGTCTGCCGAGGCGTTCACCGCGAGCAACGCCGTTGCCGTTCCGGCGATGTTGGCGCCTGCGGCGACCTGCTTCACCGTGCCAGCCGCGCCTGTCTCTTCGGGATGAAGAATGGTGTAGACGTCGCCGACGACCGCCAGGCCGCCCATCACCTTCGACGCTGCGCCTGCGGCCTTGGCGATACTCAGACCGGTTTCCGCGCTACTCACCGCACCATCGGCACCAGCGATCGCCGCCTTGGCTCCCTGGTCGTACTTGGCAAAGGCGCTCGTAACGTCCTCCATTGACGCCGCGCCGTTGTCGAAGTCGTGGGCGACGCTGCCGACTTGGTCGTCGAACGCTTGCTGCAAGGTCGAGTCGAGTTCGGTACGGGCTGCCTTGGCCGCGTCGACTCCTTTGCCAGCAGACTTTGCCCATGCCTCCAGCTGCTTGTCCAGCCACAAATCGGACGCCGAGAAATCCAGCGGCATGTGCGCCCAGTCGTTTGCCTCGGCGTAAGGCTTGAGCTTCTCCAGGAACTCATTGAAGGCGCTCTTCTCGCCCTCGATCTCGTGGGCGGCGCTGTCGCCGGCCTTGTTCACGTCGTCCTGGGCGGCGCTGGCCGCCGACTGGGCCGCGGTGACGTGCGCCTGGGTGTTCGGGTCGTTGGCCTTGGCGGCGTTGTTCGCGGTGGTCACCGCGTCGGCGACGCTCTTCTGCGCCCGCTGCAACACGCCCGCGTAGCCGCGGATCGCGTTGGCGACGTTGTGCAGCGGCGACTCCATGCTGCCCACGCCGTGTGCCACATCGCCGGTGAACGTGCCGTACTTGTTCGCCGCGTCGCCGGTCCAGTCGGCCCCGGCCTGGATGCCCTGGGTCGTCTTCAGCGTGTTCGCGCCCAGATCGCCGACCTTGCCGGCGTGCTGGTCGAGCTGGTCGGCGAGCTGCATCAGCGCGGACGGGTCGCCGGCCGGCGCGTTGATCGTGACGTCGCCGCTCATCGCGCACCATGCGGGCCGGCCGCGTTGATGTTGCTGGTGTTGCTGGACTCGGTTTTCGCGTACTCGGTCGCGTTCTGTTTCAGGCCGGCGGCGATGAAGGTGAGCGCCTTTCCGGTGGACAGCAGCGCCTTCGCGCTCGACTCGGTGAATCCGGTGAGCGCGCTGGTCAGTCCGGGATGCCCGGCCGCGCTTGTCATTCCACCCAACACCTCGACCACCCCGGATGTCGCTGTCTCACAGTCACCGAACAAGGACGCCACCTTGTTCACGCCCGCCGAAAGTTCATTCGTGTTGACCGACATTGACATGGCAATCCCCTGACGACCGCTCTCCCGCTGTCACCGGGCACGGTAGCGGCCCGGTGGTGGCTAGTCCAGCCACGCGAGCTGAACGTCAGCTATGAGTTGATGCAGCCTCAGCACCTGCTCAGCGGACGACGCGTGATGGGTAGCGCCGCTGGGCTCGTAGAAGATCGTGTCGCCGTCCTCGCCGGCGGTCAGCTCCATGCCCCAGCCGAGGAACGGCCGCCCGCCGCGGTGGAAAACCCCGTAGATCGCGAACAGTCGAGGTCGGAAATACTCGGCGTCGGCCCGCAGTTGCGCCAACAGCGCGGTGCTGTCGGTGGCCCTGTCTATCGTGAGTTCTTGGAGCGTGCTGGTCATCTCGTTCTCCTCGGCGCGTAGAAACGAACTGCTGCGGAGACGGTGGCAGCGTGCGGAAACCGATTGCAAGACAACCAAACGAGTGATTGTCGTGCCACCCTGGCACGGGCAAGGCTCGTGCCGTGACCGAGAAACCCAAGCCCCCGAATTCCAGCATCCGATCCCGCCGCGTCTCAGCCGAACTGCGCCAGCTGCGCACCGACCAGAACATGACCGAGGCCCAGGTCGCCAAGGCGCTGGGCATGTCGGCCAGCAAGGTCAGCAGAATCGAGACCGGCGAGCGCGGCCTGACCATCATCGACGTGGCGAACATGCTCGGCCTGTACCAAGTGCCGCAGCACCGCCGCGACCAACTCCTTGACCTGGTAAGGAAAGCCGACGAGCGTGGCCTGTGGTTCGCCCAGGGTTCCGGGCTGCCCGAGCTGTGGCAGACGCTGATCGACTTCGAGCGCCGGGCCAACCGCATCCAGAACTACGAGGCGCTGGTGGTGCCTGGTCTGTTGCAAACCGCCGACTACTGCGGCGCGATGATTCAGGGCGTCAGCAGGGCGATCACCGAGGGCGAACTGGACAAGCTGGTCGGCGCGCGGATGGCCCGCCAGGCGATCCTGCGCCGGCGCGATGTCGAGTATCTGGCGGTGGTGAGCGAGGCCGCCTTGCAGCAGGTGATTGGCGATTCGAGCACGCAGCGTAGGCAACTACGCCGTTTGGTGGACGAGGCGGACCGGCCGAACGTCACGATCCGTGTCATTCCTCGTGCCAGTGGTGCACACGCGGGGTTGGAAGGGCCGTTCCAGACCCTGGACTTTCCGGACGAGCCAAGCGTGATCTATGTGGAGAACCAGACAACCTGCCTGTTCATGGAGGAGAAGGACGACCTGGAGGCGTACCGGCTGAGGCTCAGCAATATCCTTGGTGTAGCCCTGAGCCCGGCCAAGTCGGTGGATCTGATCTCCGCGCTGGCCGAGCAGCTATGAGCGAGGAGTCGCCATGTTTAACCTGGATGTCCGCACCGCCCAATGGCGCAAGAGCTCCCGCAGCACGTCCAACGCCAACTGCGTGGAGGTCGCGTTCGCCGGCCCGGCCGTCGGCGTCCGCGACTCGAAGAACACCACCGGCCCGGTGCTCGCCTTCCCGGCCGCCGAGTGGAGTGCCTTTATTCAGACGAGCGCCTAACGAGCCGTTGTAGTACACTGAGTCCTGAGAGTTCGGCCCCGTGGGGGTCGGGCGAGTCGTAAGGCCAGGTGCCCCGGGGTATACCGGGAGCCTGGTCTTGCGCATATCTGGGCCCGATCAACAGCGCGTCTGCACCTCAACGTCGTGCAGGCAGTCGCCCAGCAACCCCCGCCAGTCCGAATCGCCATGCCGGTGCGCCCGAACGGCGCCGGCCACGATGTCGGCCACCCAGAACAATGGCTCAACCAGACCACGTTGATGATGGATCTGGAAGTGTGACCCTTCAGGCAAACAGTACCGAGCGTTCCGCACCGTCTTGACGTCCCGCCGATTCAGGTCCGATTCGCGGGCCTCCATGTGCAGATCACCGACGCCGAGCGCGTGCAGTTCGAGCACCAGCCGCGTCAGGCAAGCCACTCGTGCTCGTTCTTGGCGGCGAAGCGGCACCGGCGACCCGACCGTGACGACGTGGAATCCATCGAGATCAGCTACCCGTTTGACGGCATAGCGTCGCCACTCGTCGTTCATCTCCTTCCAATGCGACTTGCCGGCCCGGCGACGACCGCGAAAGTCGCGCATGGCTTCACGGACGTCGTCGTGGACGGTCGGATCGAAGATCGCGGCGGCGAGGACGTAGAAGCCGTCGTCGGGATGTTCGTGGAAGGACTCGTCAGCGAACGCGGACAGCGGAGGGTCTTGGGCCGAATGCACCAACCAAGACTAGCCCAGTTGATCGCTTGTCTGGCGCTTGCTACGATGGGCGGTGAGAGTTCGACACCGTGGGTGTCGGGCGAGTCGTAAGGCCAGGTGCACCGGGGCAGACCGGAAACCTGGCCTTGCGCATGTCCGGCACGCGCCAGAGCCTGACTGTCCTTTGTGGTACGCTTGGGCTTGAGAGCTTCACACCGTGGGTGTTGAGCGAGTCGTCAGGCCAGGTGACCCGGGGCATTACCGGGAGCCTGGCCTTGCGCATGTCAACAGCCCGTCGGCACCTCAACCTCGTGCAAGCAGGCCACCAAGAGCTCTCGCCAGCCCGAATCATTTTGCCGATGCGCCCGGATCGCCCCTGCCACGATGTCCGCGACCCAGAACAACGGCTCGTCCACACCAAACCGGTGGTGGACTTGGAAATCCGTGCCGCCGGGCAGGGCGAACCGAGCGTTGAGAACCGTCCTCACGTCCCGCCGGTTCAACTCCGGTTGACGAGCCTCCATGTGCAGTGCGCGGACGCCGAGTGCGTGCAGTTCCCATACCAACCGGGTCAGACAGGCCGCTCGTGCTCGTTCCTGACGTCGGCTCGGCACCGGTGAACCAATGGTGACGACATGGAAGCCGTCGAGATCGGCGACGGTCTTGATTGCCGTGCGTCGCTGATAACGCTCCAAATCCTTCCAGTGCAGCTTGCTTGGATGGCGGCCACGAAGGCCACGCATGACCGCCCGGACATCTTCGTGCGCCGACGGTTCGAAGATCGCGGCAGCCAGAATGTAGAAGCCGTCGTCGGGGTGCTCCTGGAAGGACTCGTCGGCGAACGCGGACAGCGGAGGATCTTGAGCCGAATGCACCAACAGAGACTAGACCAGTTGATCGCTTGTCTGGCGCTTGCTACGATTCGTGTCGAGAGTTCGGCGCCGTGGGTGTCGGGCGAGTCGTAGGGCCAGGTGACCTGGGGTATACCGGGAGCCTGGTCTTGCGCATGTCCGGAGTTATTGAGTGAGCTGGCGCGGGCCGGAGATGGTTGGGTCGCAGGCGGCCCAGAATCGTTTGCCCAGTTCGGAGATCACCAAAGTGCGGCGGATGGTGCGCGGCGGAACGCGCCAGGCCCGACGGGCGGCGCGCTCGGCGCTCTTGACCACCGACTCGTTGGTCAGGATGGCGTACTGGTCGGCCAGATCCGGGTCTTCCTCGCCAATGTCCACCAGGCCGAACCGGTGCAGCCGGCCGACGTAGAACGGCACGTAGTCGGGTACCGCGAGTCCGGCGTCCCGGCCGACCGTGGACGCGTCTTCCAGAACCATCCGCCGGACGCCGCCGAGCGGGCCGCGGACCGCGATGTTCACCAGCGGGCGGGGCTGGTCGTCGGTGAGTTCGGCGAGGATGCGCGCTTCATCGGGCACGAGCTGGCGCAGGATCGCGGTGTAGAGGTAGACCCGACCGGCGTCGGAATCCGAGTGCGCGGACCGGTTCAGCAGTTCGGCCATGCCGGCGCGCAGCGGCTCCAGGTGCCCGTTCGTCGCGCGGACCACGGTCACCATCCGCCGCTCGCCGGACGTCGTGTCGATCACCGGCCGCCACGGAAACCCCGGCGTGTCACCGATGTGCTCGCGTCGCCTGCGGACCTCGGTCGTCACCGCGTCCTCCCATTCGAGCATCCGGCGCTGCGCGGCCGCGCCACCGGGAACGGCCTGGGTCACCCGCCAGCCGGCGCGCGCGAGCCAGCCCGCCGCGTGGCCAACGCGCTCGGCCCACTCCTGGGCCTGGGGCTTCTCCCCGTCCGGCACACGCCCTCCCGGCACTCATTCGATCGCCGCCCAACCGGGCGAGAATAGACCGCCAAATGCCTCGTCGGGAACCTTGTCACCTGACCATGAGCGCCAAGGCAAGCCTGGCCAACTCAGCGATCACGTCGTCCAGCGGCGCGCGATCGTCGGTGGCGCACCAATCTTGCAGCATTCCGTTGACCGCACCGATGAACGCGCCCGCCGCGAGCCGATAGTCGCGATCCGGGATTTCGCCGGCCTCGATCGGCACCCGCAATGTGCTCTCGATGTACGAACTCCACAGCCGTCGGCGCTCCATCCGGTGCGCCTCGATCGCCGGGTTCACCCCGACGATCTCGACGTACGCGACCCGGGTGCGGCGCAGATCGGTGGCCATCGCCCGCACGTAGGCGGTCAGCGCGACCTGCCAGCGCGCCGCCAGCGAAGGGTCGTCCAAGGCATCGAGCGCGGCCGCGACGGCGGCCAGCGCGTCCGAGTTGATCGCGTCGTAGACGGCGAGCAGCAACGCCTCGCGGCTGGCGAACTCCTCGTAGTACTGGCGGGTGGACAGGTTCGCGACCTTGCAGATCCGGCTCACCGGGGACATCGGGTAGCCGACCGTGCCGAACATCTCCAGGCCGGCGTCGATCAGCCTGGCCCGCCGGTCCGCCCGTCGCTCGGCCGCCGAGCGACCCCCGTAGGGGCGTTGCGGTCCGGGCTGAGTCACCTCTTCAGGGTATGCGACCAGCGGATCGAGGCCGTGCGATTCAACGGTTGTGCCGTGCGCCACAGCCCGCTACTCTCCAGTAAAACATGTCTGAAACGTCCATGATTCAGATTCGAGCTGGAGGCCACAGATGTCCACCAGAAAGTTGTCGTCGCACCTGACCCGCACCAAGCTGTCGCTCGCCTCGCTCGGCGTCGCCGCGGTGAGCGCGCTCGTCGCCACTTTGGTGCTCGGCGCGTCGCCGGCCGGCGCGGCAACGCAGTACCCGGTCACCGGCAGCCTGCCGCAAGGGGTGTTCGAGTCGCTGCCCAACCCGGCGGCGTCACCGGCCGGAGTCAACGTGCCGGGCTGCCAGCTGACCGCCGCGCATCCCCGACCGGTCGTGCTGATCAACGGCACCTTCTCCAACATGATCGATGACTGGTCGGGCCTCGGTCCGACGCTGGCGAACCAGGGCTATTGCGTTTACGACACCGCGATTGGCGGCAGCCCGTACGGCGTCCTGCAGACCATGGGTCCGGTCGTCACCTCGACCCAGGAAATCAGCTCGTTCGTCAACCAGGTGCTGGCCAACACCGGCGCCAGTCAGGTCGATCTGGTCGGGCACTCGCAAGGCGGGCTGATCGGCGAGTACTACCTCAAACTGCTCGGCGGGGCCAGCAAGGTGCACAGCTACGTCGGTCTGTCCCCGACCACGCACGGCACCACGCTCGACGGCCTGGCCACGCTGGCCGGCTTCTTCCCGGGCGCGAACCTGCTCGTGGGAGCCGCCTGCGCGGGCTGCGTCGACCAGGAGAAAGGCTCAACGGTGGTGAACGCCCTGAGCAACGGGCCGATCGCTGTGCCGGGTGTGGATTACACGGTTATCGAGACGCACAACGAAACCGTCGTCACCCCTGCCGGCTCGTCGTTCATCAATGAGCCAGGCGTGCACAATGAGTGGCTCCAAAACTACTGCCCGTTCGATTTCACCGATCACGCGGACCTCAGCTATGACCACGGCGTGTACGGCCTGGTCGAGAATGCGCTCGATCCGCAGAACGCGAAACCGGTGAGCTGTTCCTGACCGCGCCGGACGCGGGATAGCAGAGAGCTCCGCTCCGACCGCGCCTGAGTTCTGACGGTCGGAGCGGAGCTCTGCTAGCTGGATTGACCCGCGCGGTCAGTCGTGGTGACGCAATGGGCGATGCCCCTCGCCGAACCCCTTGTGCTTTCCCTTGCCCGGCAGGGGAGCCGGCGACGGTGCGGGCGCCGGCGGTTGGGTGGTGGTCGGCGGAGGTGGTGCGGGCGACGTGGGCGCCGGTGCGACGGGCGCCGCCGGGGCGGGGGTGGACTTCGGCACGTTGTAACTCACCGGTTGCACGGCGATCGGTGCGGTCGCCGGCTTGACCGAGATCGGCGGCGCCACAGCCTCTGCCAACGGAGTCATGGTCGACTCCGGTGGTGTGGTCGCGGGTGTGGTCGGCGGTGAGGTGGGGGCCGGGGGCGTGACCGACGTTGGCGAGGTCGTGGGAGCTGGCGACGTGGTCGACGGTGGCGGCGGCGAGGTCGGAGCGGCCGGCGCGCTGGCAGTGTTGTCGCTCGCCTGATCGCCGTACGAGACGTGGTCCCCGACCTGACCAGCAACGATAAACCCGCCGAACACCAGTCCGCAGATGGCGGACCCGACTATTTGTCGTCCGGGATAACTAGTCATAAAAAGGGAAGATAAGATCATTTATAGAAAAAGGCAAGCCTTGTGACCGCTCCGTGACAAGGTGAATTTCTCACGAAAGCTTGCGATTCCACGAAACCTGAATAGTTTTCCACGCGACCGTGGTGCCCACAACGGCAAGTTGCCGCCACGTCGTTACATTCACGTTAACCCTAGAGCGGGCGGACGAATATGGGGCCGGGCGGCCGAGCGATACCGTAACCCGAAGTAGCTAAGTGCGTACGTATGGTTATCGGAAGATGCCCATACGTACACTACCGATTTATCATCTGTCAGCGACTATCCGGGCGATCACGCGCTTTTCGCTGATAAGTCGCCGTGGGGTTTGGCAACAAGTCGGACACCATTCGCAGTCGGTCCGAATTTGCGATTGAGACCTGGATCACAACGCGGTATTTTCGCTCGCCGGTGTGATGCCGGTGTAATGATATTTCTTATGCCCATTTTACCGAAGTGTTGGGAGACAACGCATGAGAGTGACCCTGAGATCGAAGTCAGTGTTACGAGCTTTGGCTGGTGTCGCCGCCGCCGGCGCCGTGGCTGCCACCGTGGTGCTGGCTGGGGGCGGTACAGCTTCGGCCGCCAGCCTCTCGCTGAATTGGACTTGTCCCTTCCCGCCATTGGCGGATCAGACACTCGCCACCAATATCTCGGTGAATCTGCCGGCGAGTATTCCGGCGAACACGCCGACCGGGGCGATCGCCGTCACGGTTGCCGCGACTGTGCCCTCGACGGCCACCCAGGGCCTGGACCTCGTGGGCGGCGCGAGCCTGTCGGGTACGGCGTCGGCAGCGGCGACGCTGACCGAGCCCGGCGGTCAGACGCTCAACCTGACCATCCCGATGACCATCCCGACGACGCCGATCCCGCAGGATGGCTCGGCCTTCACGACCACCGCGACTGGCAACGCGCCGTCGATTCAGTTCGCGACGACCGGTCAGGGCACGATCGTCGTGGGCGGCACCTTCACCATGAGCCTGCACATCGTGACCTCCAGCGGGCAGCCGACAAGCCTGCCTGATCCGTACAACACCACCTGTACCGCGAACTCCGGCCAGAACATGCAGCTGGCGACCTTCACGGTGACGCCACCGCCGACATCGACCTCGACCACGTCGACCACCCCTACCACCCCGACATCGCCGAGTTGCGGCACGAATCCCGACCGCGGCTACTGCACGACGACCCAGACACCGCCACCCACCACCACGCCGACCTGTGGCACGAATCCCGATCTCGGCTACTGCACGCCAACCACCACACCGCCAACCACCACACCGACACCGAGCTGTGGCACTCAACCCGACACGGGCGCCTTCTGCACGACGACCCAGACACCGCCGCCGACCACCAGCACCAGCGGTGGTGCGCCGCCTTCGGTGACCTATGGCATCAGTGGTCAAACACAGGTCAAGGCGCTGGGCGCGACGGTCCCGCTCGGACCGGGCTCGCTGGACGTCTCGATCAGCCCGAGCGGCGTGGCGGGCGACCTGACCCTGCCGACCGCGACCGCCAACTTCAACCTGTACGGGTTCATCCCGGGCACCGCGCAGGTGAAGTTGACCTCGGCCAGCCCGACGACGATCAACCTGTCGTCAACCGGCGTCACGGCTGACGCCAAGGAGAACATTCAGTTGACCAGCGTGTCCGTCGTCGGCATGTCGCTGTTGTCCGCGGGCTCGACCTGCCAGACCAGCTCGCCGGCCGACATCGCGCTGTCCTCCGGACCGGGCTTCACGCTGCTGTCCGGTGGCACGCTTTCGGGCACCTACGCGATCCCGCAGCTGACCGGGTGCGGCTTCTTCCAGTCGTTCATCAACGCGTTCACGGCCGGACCGGGCAACACGATTTCCATCACGGCCACGCCCAAGGCGTGACGCGGACCCATCGTCGCCGTGCGGCAATGTGGTAATCCGACCGCCCGCCCCCGGGATTCGTCCCGGGGGCGGGTTTTGCCATGGTCGAAAACATCCGCGGAGCAAGAGCGGAGGCGGAGGGATTTGAACCCCCGGACCCGGTTAGGGGTCTCTCGCTTTCAAGGCGAGTGCATTCGGCCGCTCTGCCACGCCTCCCGGTCGCACCTGGCGCTCACCTGGTACGACCGCAAGGGTAGCGGGCCGGGCTGCGGCGCGTCACGGGTGTATCGCACGCTCCCTCACCGGCGCACCACGGATGGTGATCGGTCGAACACCCGGTGACTAGGCGTCCATGTTGGACCGATTCAGAGTATTTATCCAGTTCAGACGGGTCATTCGGGTTGAAACAGAACCGTGATGAGCGCATGCTGAGACGCGGACGACAGGTCGCCTCCGACACCGTGCGCCACACCCGGTGCGTGGGTGGCGGCGGCCCGCCGGGAAGGGCAGGTGATGCAGTGCGGGAACACTTCGTAACCAGCGGTGCGCTGCCAGCCGCGTACCCGCCGCCGGGCCTGAGGAAGCCGGTTCGACGGCGAATGTGAACGGTTGAGCGGCGTTTCGAGTGCGCAGGCGCGCAAGCGTCCCTCGCCGCACCTCGACGCTGTTGAACTTCACTTCGCCAGGCGTGTCGTCGCGATCCTGGGTGGAGTTCCACGCCAATGCCGCGTCGCGGCGTGCCGCATATTACGGGCAAGAAGGGAAGCTGGGTGCGGTGTCACCGGACACCGCACCCAGGCCTGTCTACGCCGGCCGCGACGCCCAGCGTCGATCGCACGGCCGCGAGCCCGGTCACGTCCAGCGGCCACGACGGCCGTCGGAAGCCCTGCGCGGCCAGTCGGAGCCGAACCTGGGTGGCTGGCACGCCACGGCGCAGGTCGGTTGTCGTGCCATCGTCGACGTAGCCGAGCCGGCGGCTGACGCCCAGCGACCGCGGATTGTCCGCGAACGCGCTGGACCGGGCCACCGTCGCGCCGAGCTGATCGAAGGCGAACATCAACACCGCCGCGCGCATCTCCGTGCCCAGGCCCCGTCCCTGGTGCCGCGATCCGATCCACGATCCGGTGCTCACCTGCCGGATGCGCGCGAAGTCCCGCCCGGTCAGGCCCTGAGTGCCGATCACCCGGCCGTCGAGCCGAGCCAGAAAGTTGATCGTCCAGTCGTCCGGACCCAGTCGCGACCGGATTTCCCAGTAGTGGCGCAGGGTGTTGGCGCCCAGCTCCGCCGGTGGAGCGTCGGTCCAGGGGTGGCAGAACGGCATCTCCGCCGGCGGATGCACGCCCCGGTGCGCCTCGTCCACCAGTTCGAGCAGCCCGGCGTCGTCGTCCGGGCGCAGTTCCAACCTGGGCGTGCGCAGCGCCAGCCGCCACAGTGGCCATGGGTCGGGCCACGGTTCGGGGTGACCGGTCATGCCGGACAATGCTGCCGGCCGCGCGTGCCGGCCGCCACAGCATTAACGTCCACGGCATGCATGCGATCACGATTCGTGAGCCGGGCGGGCCCGACGTGCTGGAGTGGACGGAGACGCCCGATCCCGAACCGGGCCCCGGCGAGGTGCTGGTGGACGTCGTCGCGTCCGCCGTGAACCGCGCGGACCTGTTGCAGCGTCAGGGTTTCTACCCGCCGCCGCCGGGCGCGTCCGAGGTTCCCGGCCTGGAATGCTCCGGCACGATCGCCGTGCTCGGCGCGGACGTCGAGGGCTGGCGGGTCGGTGACCGGGTCTGCGCGCTGCTGGCCGGCGGCGGCTACGCCGAGCGGGTCGCGGTGCCGGCCGCGCAACTGCTGCCGGTGCCCGACGGGCTGGACCTGGCCGACGCCGCCGGTTTGCCGGAGGTGGCGGCCACCGTGTGGTCCAACGTCGTCATGCTCGGCCACCTCACCGACGGCGAGGTGCTGCTGGTGCACGGCGGCGCGGGCGGCATCGGCACGCACGCGATCCAGGTCGGCAAGGCGCTCGGCGCGCGCGTCGCGGTGACCGCCGGCTCGGCGGCGCGGCTGGACCGCTGCCGCGAACTGGGCGCGGACATCCTCATCAACTACCGCGAGCAGGATTTCGTGGCCGAGGTGCGGGCCGCCACCGACGGCCACGGCGCCGACGTCGTGCTGGACAACATGGGTGCGAAGTACTTGGGCCGCAACGTGTCCGTGCTCGCCATCGGCGGCCGGCTGATAGTCATCGGCCTGCAGGGTGGCGCCCAGGGCGAGCTCGATCTCGGCGCGCTGCTGTCCAAACGGGCCAGCGTGACGGCGACCAGCCTGCGGGCCCGCCCGGTCGAGGGCCACGACGGCAAGCGCCGGATCATCGAGGATCTGCGCGAGCGGCTGTGGCCGCTGGTCGGCGCCGGCCAGATCCGACCGGTGATCGGCGTGACAGTGCCCATCGCGAACGCGGCGGACGCGCATCGGGCGATGGAGTCCGGCGAGGTCTTCGGCAAAGTGCTGCTGCGGGTGCGCTGAACGATCACTTGCGAATTCGGCTGCTTCGCGAATTCGGCTACTCGGCGGGCTTGGCCAGTTCCGACACCGCCTGGACCAGGTGGTCCAGCTCGGCGGTGTTCGTGTAGTGCGCCAAGCCCAGTCGCACCGCGCCGCCCACCTCACCGATGCCCAGCGCCGCGAACACCCCGCTCTGCCCGCTGTCGGCGAACGCGCAGATGCCGCGCTCGGCCAGTTGCTCGACGGTGTCCTGCGCCTTGGCGCCCAACACCGCGAACGCCAGCGCCGGCACCCGCCGCATCGCGTCGCCGATCACCATCACGTGATCCAGCGCGCGCAACTCGCTGATCAGGTTCGCCAGCAGCCCGGCCTGGTACGCCTTCATCGAGCCCATCGAGGTCAGCAGCCGTTCCCGCCGCGGACCCAGCGCCGCGTCGTCCAGTTCGGCCAGGTAGTCCACCGAGGCGACCAGCCCGGCCAGCATCGGATACGGCTGCGGCCCCAGTTCCAGCCGTTCCGGTCCGTGAGCAGCCGGGTCCAGCGAGCAGGACGCCAGCCGGCCGAGCACGGCCGCGTCTCGGAACACCATCGCGGCCAGCGGCGGGCCGCCCCACGCGTTGGCGGACACCACCACGATGTCCGCGCCCATGGTGGTCACGTCGATGGGCAGGAACGGCGCGGCGGCCGAGGCGTCCACCACGATCAGCGCGCCAGCCTCCCGGCCGACCTCGGAGATCCGCTGCAACTCCGGCCGGGTGCCGACCGCGCCGGACGCGGCGGTGATCGCCACCACCTTGGTGCGCGGGGTGACCAGTTCGTCGTACTGCCAGGCGGGCAGCTCACAGGTCTCGATGTCGATCTCGGCCCACCGGGCGGTCCCGCCACAGCGCTGCACGGCGGCCAGCCACGGCACGGTGTTCGCCGGATCGTCCAGCCGGGACACCACCACCTCGTCGCCGATCAGCCAGCCGACGCTCAGCGCGTCCGCCAGCCGGCGCAGCAACACCGCCGAACTCGGCCCGAGCACCACCCCGGCCGGGTCCGCGCCGACCAGATCGGCGATCGACCGGCGGGCGGCCTCCACGATCGACGCCGCTCGCTGCGACGCCGGGAACACCCCGCCCAGCCCGGAAACCGGCGCGCGCAACGCGGTCGAGACCGCCGTCGCCACCTGATCGGGAATCTGCATACCCGCGGGTGTGTCCAGATGGATCCAACCGTCGCCCAGCGCGGGGAACAATCCGCGAATTCGAGCGACGTCCAACGCCATGTGGACAAGGTACGGATGTCCGCGAGCGTGGCCTCGCCAGGGTCGAGCCTGCCCCGGCCACTACCCTGGAACACATGAGTCAGCCCAGGGAGTCCGCGGAGACCGACAACCGGTCGCATGTCGTGGTGGTCGGACCCGACGGCACGCCGTTGGGCGCCGCCCGCATTCCCGACGGCGACACCGCGACCGGCGGTGACGGTGTCGCCGATCTGGTCGAGCAGCCAGCCAAGGTGATGCGGGTCGGCACGATGATCAAGCAGCTGCTTGAGGAAGTCCGGGCCGCTCCGCTGGACGACGCCAGCCGCAACCGACTGCGCGAGATCCACAAAAGGTCCATTGTGGAGCTTGAGGACGGCCTCGCGCCGGAGCTGCGCGAGGAGTTGGAGCGGCTGTCGCTGCCGTTCACCGACGACAGCACGCCCTCCGACGCCGAGTTGCGCGTCGCGCAGGCGCAGCTGGTCGGCTGGCTGGAGGGCCTGTTCCACGGCATCCAGACCGCGCTGTTCGCCCAGCAGATGGCCGCCCGGGTGCAGTTGGAGCAGATGCGCCGCGGCGCGCTGCCGCCGGGCACCGGTGACGCCCCCCAGCACGAGGGCCCGCACCTGCGCGGATCGGGCCAGTACCTGTAAGGGCTCGTCAGCGGGATTCGGTGGGGCGCAAGGCTTCCTCGACCTTGCCCAGCCGTTCCTCGTAGTGCGCCACGGCCGTGAGCCGGGCCCGGATTCGGGCGTGCTCGGCACGGATCTCCTCGACCAGCGCGACCGACCGCTGATCCGGGTCGCCGGTGACCGCCGGCCGTTCCAGCGCGCTCGTCCGAGTCTCGACGGCGGCCTGCTGCGCGCCGATCCGGTGTAGCTCGACCTCCACCGGCTCCAGCCGGCCGCGCGCCTCGGCCAGCTCACCGCGCAGTCCGGCCACCGCAGCCCGCACCTCGGCGAGTTCCCCGCGCACGACGGCGAGATCCTCGGCGACCTTGCCGGCGTGCCGGGCGGCGATGTCCTCGACCCGGGCCCACAGCCGGCGCAGCGCCGGCCGACCGACCTCGCCGGCGACGGTGCGCAGTTGGTCGCGCAGTGAGTTCGGTCCGGTGTTCGGTCCGGTGTTCATGGCAGGATCGTGATCCTTCCTTGGGCGGCCCAGCTGTGCAGTAGCGCCGATTCGGCGCGCAGCCGGTGTTCCGGGGTCACGTGCACCGGGGTGCCCCAGGCGTGCTCGAACATGACCTGCTCCGGGTCGTGCAGCAGGCTGAAGCCGGCGAGGCGGATCTCCGCGTCCGGGAACAGCTGGCTGACCAGGTAGACGCTGGTGGTGCCGGTGGTGGCCCAGTTGGCTTCGATCGGATCGAGGCCGAGCAGGTGCACCAGCGGCAGCGAGAACTGGTAGTTCGGAATGTGCACCTGGCCCAGATCCTCGGGCCACCAGTACGGCCGGAAGTCCGGTTCCCAGTGCATCCGGCCCGGCTCGATGTGCAGATAGAGCCGGGAGGTGTAGTCGGCGAACGTGTACGGGCTGGCGATGGTGCCGCGATGCAGCACCACGACGTCGGTGCGGTTGCCGAAAGTGGGTTCGGTGTCGTCGGCCGTGGGATCGGCGGGCTCGTCCAGGGCGAAGGTTGTCATCCGCAGCACCAGGTCGGCGGAGTCGATGGCGGCGGCGCGCTCGGCGTTCGGCCGCAGCGGGGCGTTGCCGACGACGGCGATCGACCGGGGCGGGTCGTGCCGGGCGTACGCGGCCAGCAGCGGACCCAGGTCGATCCCTTGCCCGGCGCTCGCCGATTCCGGCAGCGATTCCACGGTCAGCTCGGTCATCTCAGATCCGTCGCAGCCGTCGGCGGGGTGCCTCTTCGCCGGGGAACACCCGTTTCACGCCGTCTCCCAACGCCGTCTCCACGATGCGAACGTCGCGGACCAGCCGCCGTAGCCCTTCCGGTTCCAGCGATGCCGCCTGGTCGGAGCCCCACATCGTGCGGTCCAGCGTGATGTGCCGTTCCAGCACGCAGGCGCCGAGCGCGACCGCGGCCACCGAGACCTGGAGCCCGCGCTCGTGTCCCGAGTAGCCGACCGGCACGCCGAACCGGCCGGCCAGCGTCGTGATGCCGAGCAGGTTGGCTTCCTCGGGTGGGCAGGGGTAGGTCGACGTGGTGTGCAGCAGCACCAATCGGTCCCCGCCCAACACTTCCACCGCCTGATCGACTTCGGCCATGGTCGACATGCCGGTGGAGGCGATGATCGGTTTCTCGGTGTCGCGCAGGGCGCGCAGCAGGTCCAGATCGGTGAGCGACGCGGACGCCACCTTGTGGCAGGGCACCGCGAACCGTTCCAGGAACTCGACGCTGGGCACGTCCCACGGCGAGGCGAACCAGGCCACGCCCAGTTCCTTGCAGTACCGGTCGATTTCCTCGTACTCGGCGACGCCGAACTCGACGCGATGCCGGTACTCGAGGTAGCTCATCTCGCCCCACGGCGTGTCCCGCCGGACATCGCGCATATCCGGCGGGGTGGCGATCTCGGGGGTGCGCTTCTGGAACTTGACCGCGTCCACGCCGGCCGATACGGCGACGTCGATCAGCCGCTTCGCGATGTCCACGCTGCCGTTGTGGTTCAGGCCGATCTCGGCGACGGTGTAGGTCGGCTGGCCCGTACCGACCAAGCGGTCGCCGATCGTCACGGCGGGGTTCGTCATGGCCGGCTCCCTTGGCGGTTGTGCGCGGACAGTACAAGGTCGGCGAGTTCGCGGACCGCGCCGTGGCCGCCGGGGCGGGTGAGCACCAGCCGGGCGGCGCGGCGCACCTCGGGATGCGCGTCGGCCACCGCGATCGGCCAGCCCACCATCCGCATGCAGCTCAGGTCGCGCAGGTCGTTGCCGAGGTAGGCGGTCCGGGCCGGGTCGAGCCCGCGCTCGGCCAGCCACGCCTTGAGCACGGTGGCCTTGTCCCCCTTGTCGCCCTTGCTGTCGAGGTCGTGCGACACCTCGACGCCGAGTTTGCGGGCGCGGGCGGCGACCACTGGGTTCTGCTCGACGGACAGGATCATCACCGGGACGCCGGCCGCCCGCAGCCGGGCCACTCCGGCCCCGTCCGATCGGCTGACCAGCACCGCCTCGGTGCCGTCCTGGAGGACGAGCGCGCGATCGTCGGTGTGCACGCCGTCGAAGTCGGTCACCACGGCGTCGACGTCGAGGTCGTTGTTCGCCGGGGCTGGCCGGCTCGCCGCCAGCGACCGGGCCAGTTCCAGGTCGTCGGCCGAGTCGATCTCGATGGCGTCCGCCGCCGGCACCTCGAAGATGCCGATATCACCGAAGAATCGGTGACCGGCCTGCCGGAAACCGTTGGTGCGCATGGCATACACCGCGCCGGTCTCCCGGTATTCGGCCGGCCGGTCCTGGCGGCGCGGGCGCACCGCCGGATCGTGGTTGACCCCCTCGGCGATGCCGGTCGCACCACGACGCCAGAGGAATTCGTGGGTGCGCACGGCGGTGAACGCGCAGTCCCGGCCTTGGTCCAGGACCAGCGACAGCACGCCGTCGACGGTGGCCGGCAAGATGAACGGCGAGGTGCACTGGACCAGCAGCACCACGTCGGGATCCGGCCGGTGCTCGCCGTCGCGGGTTCGCCAGGCGTCCAGGGCGTCCAGCACGGCGGACTCGGAGGTGGCGGTGTCGCTGGCGAGCCGCGCCGGCCGATCCACCACCACGGCTCCGGCGGCCCGCGCGGCCGCGGCGATCTCGGCTCCGTCGGTGCTGACCACCACGTCGTCCACCCGGCGGGCGGCACGCAGCGCCGACACCGCCCGGGCGATCAGCGGCTGGCCGCCGACCAGCGCCAGGTTCTTGCCGGGCACACCCTTGGAACCGGATCGCGCCGGCACCACCGCGACGACCCGAGAGGTATGCACAGCGCCCACTCGCTGAATGCTATTGGTCGACGTCCGGTCCGATCCGGTCGGACCTCGCCGACCGTGAACTCGCGGCGGGACGGCGGCGGATCGCGGGCGGATCGCGGGTGGATCATCGCCCCTTAACCGGAGCCGACGCGCCGCCGGTACCCTCACTAATCGTGCAAGCGATGAGCACGATCGACCAGCCCGAGCTGGCACCCGACGCCAGGCCCAGCCGAAGTTTCGCCCGCGCGGTGGACGACATCCGGCAGGGCCTGACGCAGCGCGAGCTGTGGTCGCACCTCGCTTGGCAGGACATCAAGCAGCGGTATCGCCGGTCGGTGATCGGCCCGCTGTGGATCACCATCTCGATGGCGGTCACCTCGATCGGCCTGGGTGTGGTGTACGGCCTGCTGTTCGGCAACCCGATCGAATATCAGTTGCCGTACGTGACGACCGGCTTCATCGTGTGGAGCTTCATCAGCGGCAGCCTCACCGAGGGGATGGACACGTTCATCTCCAATGAGGGGCTGATCAAGCACCTGCCCGCGCCGCTGTCGGTCTACGCGCTGCGTACGGTGTGGCGGCAGACGCTGATGTTCTTCCACAACGTGCTGATCTACGTCGTGGTGCTGGCGATCTTCTTCCGCTACCTGGACAAGCCGTACACGATGAACGGCAGCGTCTGCGGTCCGCACAACGCCGCGATGTGCCATCCGGGACTGAGCTGGTCCTGGTTCCTGGCCGTCCCGGGGCTGCTCGTGCTCGCGCTCAACGCGCTGTGGCTGGCCCTGCTGTTCGGCATCATCTCCACCCGGTACCGGGACATTCCGCAGGTCATCAACAGCCTGATCAACCTGCTGTTCTACATGACTCCGATCGTCTGGTCGCCCGACTCGCTGCTCACCAGCGACCGACATGGGTGGGCGAAGATCATCTTTGATCTGAACCCGCTGTACCACTTCGTGCAGATCGTCCGGGCGCCGTTGACCGGACAGCAGCTTTCCCCGGCAAGCTGGTATGTGGTGGGTGGCATCACCATCGCCGGCTGGGCGCTGGCGCTGGTCGTCATGCGCAACTACCGCGCCCGCGTTTCCTATTGGGTCTGAGTGAGGCCGTAACAACCATGGTCAGTATCGATGTCTGGAATGCCTCCGTTGACTTCCCCATCTTCGACGCGAAGACGAGGTCGTTGAAGAAGACCGTGCTGGGCAAGGTCGGCGGGAAGATCGGCACCGAGCAGCGGGTGCCGATCATCGAGGCGCTCCACGACGTCACGATGTCGCTGCGCGAAGGCGACCGGGTCGGCCTGGTCGGCCACAACGGCGCCGGCAAGTCGACCCTGCTGCGGCTGCTGTCCGGCATCTACGAGCCCACCCGCGGCCAGGCGAGCATCGTCGGCAAGATCGCGCCGGTGTTCGACCTCGGCGTCGGCATGGACCCGGAGATCTCCGGCCTGGAGAACATCATCATCCGCGGCCTGTACCTGGGCATGACCCGCAAGCAGATGGAGAAGCGGACCGATGAGATCGCCGAGTTCACCGAGCTGGGCGACTACCTGCAGATGCCGCTGCGCACCTACTCCACCGGCATGCGAGTCCGGCTCGCGCTGGGTGTCGTCACCTCGATCGACCCGGAGATCCTCATTCTGGACGAGGGCATCGGCGCGGTCGACGCGGCCTTCCTGGACAAAGCCCGCAACCGACTCAACGACCTGGTCAAGCGATCCGGCATCCTGGTGTTCGCCAGCCACTCCGACGAGTTCCTGATGGAGCTGTGCGACACCGGGCTGTGGATGGAGGAGGGCCGGATCCGCCGGCAGGGCTCGCTGCGCGAGGTCATCACCGGCTACAAGGGCCGCGACCCGTACGAGAACATGAGCGTGGAGGCCCTGGAACGGCTGGGTGTCGCTCCCGTACTGTCCACGGGCAGCGAGGAAACATGAGCCGAGCACCCCTTCCCGGCGAACCCGAGGGCTGATCATGACCCCCACCGAGCCCGTGCCATCCGGGCCACCGGCCGGACCGCCCGGCGTTCCCGCGGCGCTGGGTGCGGACGCCGTGGTCGCCGTGGTGGTCACCCGGCACCGCCGCGAACTGCTCGCCGACTCGCTCAAGGCGCTGGCGTCCCAGACCAGGACGCCAGACCACCTGGTGGTGGTCGACAACGGCCCGGACGACCCGGCCCGTGAGGTGGTCACCGGCTGCCCGATCCCGACCACCTATCTGGCGTCGCGGCGCAATCTCGGCGGGGCCGGCGGCTTCGCCCTGGGCATCCTGCACGCCCTGGCGCTCGGCGCGGAGTGGGTGTGGCTGGCCGATGACGACGGCCGGCCGGCGGACGAGACCGTGCTCGCCACCCTGCTGGACGAGGCCAACCGGCGGGGGCTGGCGGAGATCTCCCCGATGGTCACCAACATCGAGACCCCGGACCGGTTGGCGTTCCCGCTGCGGCGCGGGCTGACCTGGAAGCGCCGCACCGAGGAGCTGGGCGCGGACTTCCTGCCCGGAATCGCCTCGCTGTTCAACGGCGCGCTGTTCCGAGCCAGCACGCTGGACGTGGTCGGCGTGCCGGACTACCGGCTGTTCTTCCGCGGCGACGAGGTGGAGACGCACCGCCGCCTGGTCCGGTCGGGCCTGCCGTTCGGCACCTGCCTGCGGGTGGCGTACCTGCACCCGGACGGCTCAGACGAGTTCAAGCCGATGCTCGGCGGCCGGTTCCACGCGCAGGACCCGGAAGACCCGATCAAGCGGTACTACACCTACCGCAACCGGGGCTATCTGCTGTCTCAGCCGGGGATGCGCAAGATCGGCGCGCTTGAGGTGATCCGGTTCGGCCTGTACTTCCTGTGGGTGCGGCGCGACCCGAGGGCGTTCGGCGACTGGCTGCGCCTGGTGCGGCAGGGCCAGCGGGAGCATTTCTACCGGAAGAAGTGACCGGTTCGCTGGACGTGACTGTCGGGGTGATCGATCTGTTCTCGTGATTGCCATGACGCCGTTCTACCAACGAACGCTCGTTCAGCCGTCGAGTTGTCCACAGGCGGCATAGTTGTCCACAAGTCCGGATCAGTGGCGGCGCGGACCGCGACGGGGCGACTAAGCTGGACTTGGGCTCGCCCCCTGGGAGGGCGGGGGTCTGTAGTGGGGCGGATGACATATTCGCATCGTCGCGGCAAGAATTGGCGCGCCAAAGATGGCCTATCAATTCTTTGTACCCCGGGCAGAACGGTTTCGCGTGTGCCTGGAGTGCGCCTGCGCGTCGCGACATCCGCACGAGTCGTACGAGCAATGGGTGGCGGGTCGGGAACCAACCACCCGATCAGGTGGAGCTGGGGTTGGCTCGCTCGTCGTCGGCGTGTGGCAGCGGCTGTCTCGGGTCGTCGCCGCGACCCGCGCCATTGGCGGTGTCGTCCTGACCTGGGGCGACCAAGCCGGCGATGAGCAGGTCGGCGACGGCGCGCGGGTCGGGCAGCGTGGTGTCCGGGTTGAGCAGCAGGCTCAGCGCCATCCGCAGCAGCCATTCCGCGGCCTGGTCCACCGGCACCCGCAGCACGTCGTGGTGGGTGCGCACGAACCGCTCCACCACCGCCGGCAGGAACACCTGGACCAGCGACTGCTCGCCGGGCCGCTGCACGACCACCTCGGTGATCTGCTCCGGTTCGCGACTGATGATCCGCTGCAACACCGCGTGATCGCGCAGGTAGTCCAGGGTGAAGGTGATCGCCTGGGCCAGTGCGTCGCCCATCGGCGCTTCCCAGATCACCTCGGCGTCCAACCGGTCCAGGAACCGGGTCACCTCGGCCTCCACGACCGCCCGGACCAGGCCGTTCTTGTCGCCGAACACGCGGTAGGCGGTCGCTCGGGACACACTGGCCCGATCGGCGACGTCCGTCAGCGACGTCTTGCGGACACCGAAGCTGAGGAAGCAGTCGAGTGCGGCGGCCACGAGCCGCGGATCGGGGTCAGGCGGAACCGAACTCACGTCGGCTATGTTCCCACCGGGTCCAAGTAGTTAGTCAGATAGTTAGTCAGCGTCATGGTTCGTCCGCTTCGTGCGATCTTGGACTGGGTCTGACCGGGTCACCGGGTGTCCACCGGTCGTCACCGCGGCTGTCATTTCGCGTTACGCGAAACCAGTGTGCCACCAGCGAACACGTGTTGCGGAATGATCATAATGATGTTGACCTGGATGTCATGAGCCAACCAAAACACGCCCTGGTGCTCCATTTGGCCAACAGTGCCGAACCGCTGCTCATCGCGATCAGCGACGGCGACGCCGGCGCGCTGTCCAGCCGGCTGCCCGACCTGATGCGCGAGGGCGAGTTCGAAACGATCACCGCCGCCAACGGTTCCACCGTCACGGTGAACTTCGCCCACGTGTTCGCCGCGCTGGTGGACGCCGTGCAGGGGATCGGCAAGCAGGTTTACGGCGCCCCGGAGCGGACCTACGGCGGGCCGGTCAGGGCCTGAAGACGCCTGAAGACGCCTGAACCAAGCCGCCGGAAACAGCTGAGCACGACACTGGCCGGCCGGACACCCGTGTCCAGCCGGCCAGCGAGGTCATCCTCGGCCGATCAGCCCTGTGGGGGCGCGCTCTCGAACACCTCGCGCCAGGACTCCAGCGAGGTCAGCTCCGGCTTGGCCTGCCGGTACACCTTGCTCAGCCGCGGCCACTCGCGGGCCAGCCGCAGGTGGTTGCCGGCGGCCTGCTTGAGCAGCCGCCAGAAGATCCGCGGGTCGCGCTTGCGGAACGCCACCCCGCGACCGTCCGCGGTGGCCACCGTCGCCCCGTCGATCCGGGACAACAGGAACCACCGCGCGTCCCGGGCCGCGATGTTGAGCTGCGGACGCTGGTGGTTCGTCGGCTTCACCGGCAGCACGTTGTGCACCAGGCTCTCGGCCAGCGTCGCGCCGATGGTCACCGGGTTGGTCGGCGGCTTCAGGAACCGCTCGGCCCGCACCGCGTCCATCGACGGCAGCGGCAGGTCCCGAGCCGAGGGCAGCACCTGGCCGTCCGAGTACTCGGCGCGCTGGCGACGCACCTCGGGCAAGGCGCCGGGCAGCAGGTCGAACAGCCCCTGCGGGCCGGCCAGGAAGTCCTGGATCGCCCGGTCCTGCAACGCCACCGTCGAGTACTCCAGCGACAGCAGGTGCTTGAGCGTGCTCTTCGTCATGTGCTTGAGCATCTCGGTCGGCCGCCGGTGCCGGCCGTACATGGCGCCCACGACCAGCCGGTTGCGCAGGTGGAAGTACGCCTGCCAGTCGGTCGCGTCGTCCTTGTCCGACCACGGCATGTGCCAGATCGCCACGCCCGGCAGGCTGGCGGTCGGATGGCCGGCCTTGCCCGCCCGCAGGCCGTACTCGGTGTCATCCCATTTGATGAACAGCGGCAGCGGCAGGCCCAGCTGCTCGGCGACCGAGCGCGGGATCATGCACATCCACCAGCCGTTGTAGTCGACGTCGATGCGGCGGTGCATGTCCGCGGAGTCGTCGTCGCGCAACGGGTACTGGGCGAAGTCGTGGTCGTAGGTCACGTTCGGCGCGGCCCGCCACATGAACTTGTACTGGTCGACCACCTCACCCATCGAGTGCAGGTGCGAGCGGGCCTGGAGGTTGAGCATCTGGCCGCCGACCAGCATCGGATTCTCGGCGAACCGGGAGAACGCCAGCGCCCGCAGCACCGAGTCCGGCTCGATGACGATGTCGTCGTCCATCAGCAGGATCTGTTCGCAGTCGGTGTTGGTCAGTGCCTCGTACATGCCTCGGGCGAACCCGCCGCTGCCGCCCAGGTTGCCCTGGTCGTGGATCCGCAGCCGGCCGCCGAGCGACTCGGCCGCCTCCAGGAAGCCGCCCGCGTCGCGGACCTTGCGGGTGCCCTGGTCGGCGACGATCACCGCTTCGAGTGAGTCCAGCACCAGCGGGTCCTCGCCCAACGCCCGCAGCGCCCCGACGCAGTCGTCCGGCCGGTTGAACGTGGTGATCGCCACGGCGACCGCGCCGCGACCGGGTGCCGGCACGGTGGCGTACCAGCCGCTGTCCAGCAGGGTGACCTGCTCGGACTCGGTGGTGATGTCGAACCAGTACCACCCGCCGTCCTCGAACGGCTTCAGGTCCAGCGTGAAGCTGACCAGCCCGGCCTCCTCGACCACCTGGCCCTGCACGTGGATCTGGGTGGCGTCGGCCTTGGACCGGTACACGTCGATCCGGCACGGGTTGTCCACGTGCAGCCGCAGCTCCACCTCGTCCAGGGTGGTCCAGCGCCGCCAGTAGCTGGCCGGGAACGCGTTGAAGTAGGAGGCGAACGAGACCTCCGAGTCGCCCGGGATCTCCAGCAGGGTGCGCCGGCTGGCCCGCGACCGGTGCCGGTTGCCCTTGTCCTCGTCCAGATACAGCGCCCGCACGTCCAGCGGGTCACCGGCGCGCGGCGCGATGATGCGCTGCAGCAGCGCGCCCGACGGCGGCCCCTCCGCAGCGATCAGCGCCTCCAACTCGGCGTTGAAGTCGGCGGCTTGCTCTGCGGTCCTGTTCGCCATGAGACGTCAATTCCTCCCGCGGCCGGGTTGGTTCGGCTCGTCAGCGGTTGCGGTGGGGGTTTTGGAGTTTCGACTCATGAACAATAGTCGCAATCATTCCGGCCGGGCGTCGAGGCGTCGATCAGTCCCGAAAGACGACGGTGCGCAGCAACACGAAGTTGATCGCGGTCGCCGCCGCCTGCGCCAACACCCAGGACACCCCGACCCGCCAGTGGTATTCGGCGAACACCAGCAGCCCGAGTTGGTTGACGCCGACATTGACGAAGAACGTCACCGTGTACAAGATCGCGAACTTGGCCGCCTGGCCGGTGCCGCCGCTGGCGTTGAACGTCCACTTGCGGTTGAGCAGGTAGGCGGTGGTGGTGCCGAGGATGAAGCTGCACGCCTTGGCCCCGTACGCCGGCAGGCCGAGATGCAGGAACAACTGATAGGTGCCGAAGTCGACACCGGCGGCGAGCACCCCGACCACGACGAACCGGGACAGCTGACTGACCAGTCCCGGCCGGGACGCCTGAGCTTCCGCCACGGTCACCGGCTCACTCCCCAGATTTTCCGAACGCGCGTCAATCGACATGTCGCGGCCATTCTAGAAGAGCATTGTCGCGGCGCGGCGCGGCCTCATGGACTCCGGTCGCGGGCGGGCGGCTACCCTCAGCCGAGTGAAGCCTGCCGAGCATGAGTTGCGGCCACTGCACGGCTGGGGCCGCACGTCGCCGACGATGGCCCACCTGATCACGCCCAGCGGACCGGAGGACGTGATCACCGCGATCCGGTCCGCCGGTGAGCGCGGGGTGCTGGCCCGGGGGCTGGGCCGGTCGTACGGCGACCCGGCGCAGAACGCCGGTGGCGCGGTGATCGACATGACCGCGCTGGACAAGATCATCCATATCGACGTCGACGCGGCCACCGTCACCTGCGAGGCCGGCGTCAGCCTGGACACCCTGATGCGCCGGCTGCTGCCCTACGGGCTGTGGCTGCCGGTGCTGCCGGGCACCCGCCAGGTCACCGTGGGCGGCGCGATCGGTTCGGACATCCACGGCAAGGCGCACCACGTCGAGGGCAGCTTCGGCAACCATGTGCTCGGCATGGACCTGGTCGCCGCCGACGGCGAGGTGCACACGCTGACCCCGGACGGGCCGGACTCGGACCTGTTCTGGGCCACCGTCGGCGGGATGGGCCTGACCGGCGTGGTGCTGTCCGCGACGCTGAGCCTCAATCGGGTGGAGACGGCCTATTTCAAGGTCGACTTCGTGCAGACCCAGAACCTGGATGAGCTGATCGCCGTCCAGGAGGAGCAGGACCACAAGTACACCGAAACGGTGGCCTGGTTCGACGCGGTGACCACCGGTGCGCACCTCGGCCGCGGCACCATCATGTTCGGCAACCACGCCACCCTGGACGACCTGCCGAAAAAACTGCGCGCCCAGCCGCTGAAGTTCGACGCCCCGCAGCTGCTGACCGTGCCCGACATCTTCCCGCCGGGCATGCTGAACAAGGTCACCGCGAAGCTCTTCAACGAGGTCTGGTACCGGAAAGCGCCGACCCGGCAAGGCGTGATCCAGAACATCACCGGCTTCCTGCACCCGCTGGACATCGCCGGCGAGTGGAACCGCGGCTACGGTCCGCGTGGATTCCTGCAGTACCAGTACGTGGTGCCACTCGATCGGGCGGACGTGGTGCGGTCCAGCGTGCGGATGATCGCCGAGTCCGGCCACGTGTCCGCGCTGAACGTGCTCAAGCGGTTCGGCCCCGGCAACCGCGCGCCGCTGTCGTTCCCCACGCCGGGCTGGACGCTGGCCGTCGACATGCCGGTCAGGCCGGGGCTTTCCCAGCTGTGCGACCGGCTGGACGAGCTGATCCTGGACGCCGGCGGCCGGCTGTACCTGGCCAAAGAGTCGCGCACCACGCCCGAAGCGGTGCAGCGCATGTACCCCCGGATCGACGAGTGGCGCAAGGTGCGCGCGTCGGCCGACCCCACTGGAATATTCGCGTCCGACATGTCCCGAAGGCTGCAACTGTGATCGACGGCGTTGGCAATCCCCAGTCCCTGCTCCTGCTCGGCGGCACGTCCGAGATCGGGCTCGCGGTCGCGGCCCGGTACGCGGCGAACCGGCCGCTGCGCGTCGTGCTGGCCGGCCGGCCCGGCGAGCGGCTCGACGCCGCCGCCGACTCGCTGCGCGCGAAGGGCTGCACGGTGAGCGTGCTGCCGTTCGACGCGCGGGCGCCGGAAACCCACGAGGAAGTCGTGGGGAAGGCTTTCGCGGACGGCGACATCGATGTCACCGTGGTCGCGTTCGGCGTGCTCGGCGACCAGGAGAAGGCGTGGACCGACGTGTCCGCGGCCCGCGAGATGGTCGAGGCGAACTACACCGGCGCGGTGACCGTCGGCGTCGCGCTGGCCGATCGGCTGAAGCGGCAGGGCCACGGGTCGCTGGTGGCGATCTCCTCGGTGGCGGGCGAGCGGCCGCGCCGGTCGAACTTCGTGTACGGCTCGACCAAGGCCGGCATGGACGCCTTCTACACCGGGCTGACCGAGGCGCTGCGGCCGCACGGGGTGAAGGTCAGCGTGGTCCGGCCGGGATTCGTGAAGAGCCGGATGACCGAGGGCCTGTCGCCGGCCCCGCTGGCGCAGACCCCGGACGAGGTCGCCGAGGTCATCGTCACCGTGGTGCGCACCGGCGCTGAGCAGGCGTGGGCGCCGGCCCCGATGCGCTGGGTGATGTTCGTACTTCGGCACCTGCCGCGCGCCCTGTTCCGTCGACTTCCGGTCTGACCGGCTGAGGCCGCCGATGACCCGGCTGTTGGCCAGTTCCGACGAAGTCAGGCAGGAGATGCCGGCCACCGGGTCGTCCGCCGATTCGACCGATTCCGGGCTGCCGACCGGCCGCCGGTTGGGACGGGCCGGGCTGGAGATCGTGGTCGGCGGGCTGCTCGCGGCCCTGCTGTCGGTGGCGTTGCAGTTCGTGATCAGCCGGGCGCACGCGTCCCGGCCGACCTTCGTGCCCAATGACGCGATCGCGCTGGGCGTGTCCGTGCTGGTGATCGTCGGGCTGGCGCTGGTGGCGTGGAGTGCGGTGCGCGCCCGCTGGCCGCGCTGGGCCAGCCCGCTGTGCTGGGGCGTGCTGGCCGCGACGCCCACCATCGCGCTGTCGTTCATGCTGCTGGGCACCCGGCTGTACCTGGGCGGGATCAGCGTCGACCAGACGTTTCGCACCGAGTACCTGACCCGGCTGGCGTCCGCGCCGGCGCTGGCCGACTTCACCTACCGGGGTGTCGCGCCGTTCTACCCGGCGGCCTGGTTCTGGCTGGGCGGCCGGTTCGCGAACATCATCGGGCAGCCGGCCTGGGCGGCGTACAAGCCGTGGGCGATCCTCACGCTGGCGGTCACCGCGGTGGTGGTGTTCGCGCTGTGGTCGGTGGTGCTGCGCCGACCGACGGCGTTCCTGCTGGCGCTGCTGACGTCGGTGATCGGGCTGACGTTCGGCTCCGACGAGCCGTACTCCTGGCTGATCACGGCGACCATTCCGCCGCTGGCGGTGCTGGCCTGGCGGATGCTGCGGGAGATCACCGCTGGTCACCGGTCAGGTCGGGGCGTGGTGGTCACGCTCGGTCTGGCGATGGGCGTCTACGGCGTGCTCTACACGCTGTACCTGCTGTTCTTCGCGCTGCTGCTGATCCTCTTCGGCGCGCTCGCCGTGCTGCTGGCCGCCCGACGACGGGCCGAGGGCGACCCGAACGTGCGCACGCTGGCCGGGAAAGTGTTGGTGCGCCTGGTATCGGCCGGTCTGGTGTCGGTGCCGGTGCTGCTGACGGTGTGGACGCCGTACCTGCTGGCCGTGCTGTCCGGCGGGCACACCACCAACGCGGCCCAGCATTTCCTGCCGCTGGCCGGTGCGACGCTGCCCACGCCGATGCTGGAGCTGTCCGTCACCGGCGCGCTGTGCCTGCTCGGCACCGGCTGGATCGTGCTCAACGCCCGCCGCGACCCGGTCGCGACGGCGCTGGCCGGGGTGGTCGGCGTCGGCTACCTCTGGTACCTGCTGTCCTTCGCGGCGCTGGCGTTCCAGACCACGCTGCTGGCGTTCCGGATCTACAACATCCTGGTGGTGGCGCTGGCGGCCGCCGGCCTGCTCGGCGCCGTCGACCTGGCCCGCTGGCTGGGCCGGCAGTGGCTGGCCCGACGGCGTGCCGAGGTCCGGGTGCTCGGACTCGCGGTGGGCTTCGCGGTGCTGCTGTCGCTGGTGCAGTCCGCGCCGGGGGTGGCCGACCCGGACCCGGCGGCGTTCCACGACTACTACCCGACCGGGGTAACGGCGCTCGGCCACGCCAGCCCGGCTGACGACGACTACTGGGTGCCGCAGCTGAACTCGACCATCCACCAGCTCACCGGCAAGCAGCCGCCGCAACTGGTGGTGCTCTCCGACCAGGCGCTGCTGATGAGCACCACGCCATACTGGCTTTTCCAGGCCCGCACCAAGCATTACGCCGATCCGCTCGGCGACTACGACCAGCGCAACGCGCTGATCGCCGGCTGGGCGAAGGCGGCCAACGCCGGCGCGCTGCTGTCCGATTTGGACACCAGCCCGGCCGCTCCGCCGACGGTGTTCGTGTTCAGGCACGAGTCGACCCGACTGGTGATCACCACCAGCCGCGATGTGTTCCCGGCCCAGCCCAACGTCGAGATCGACACCGTGGTGTTCCGGGCTGCCCTGTTCCACGATCCGCGGTTCACCAGTCGCACGGTCGGTCCGTACACGGTCATTGCCCGGACGGGCTGACCGCCGCGATCTGATCAGGTGGTTGATGCACGCTACTGTGCGAGGTGTCCGGCGTTCCAGCATGAGGTCGCGCCGTGACAGGTGGTCATCGCGCGCAGCGCGTTGTGCAAGTTCGTCAGCTCCGTGGGTGAGAGTGTGCCGACCGTGTTGTGCAACTCGAACGGGTCGGTCTGCCGGTCGTAGTACTCCGTGCCGCCGTTGGTGTACTCGACGTAGGTGTACGTGCTGGTGCGCAGCGCCTCGTACGAGGGCGGGGCGCCGCGGTTGTTGCCCTGGTGATCCGGGTCGGCCGGGTCGGTGTCCGGGCCGTGGTGTTCGACCACTGTCGCGGTGCGCCAGTCCGTTGGCGGTTGGCCGGCCAGCAGCGGGGTGAGGGTGTGGCCGTCCACGTCAGCCGGGGGTGTGGCCCCGCCGATGGTCTCGAAGGTCGAGCACAGGTCGGTGTTTTGTACCAGGGCGGACACCGTCTGGCCGGCCTTGATTCCCGGTCCGGCCGCCACGAACGGCACACTCACGTCGGTGTCGTAGGCGGTCTGTTTGCCGGGCATCAGCCGGTACTCGCCCATGTGATACCCGTTGTCGGAGCTGAAGATCACGTCCGTGTTGCCGGCGATCCCGTCTTTGTTGAGGGTCTGTTCGAGAGAGGCGATCATCCGGTCCACCGACTGGACATCCTGCACCCGCTTGCGAAAGTCCGTGTCGATCTTCTGCTCGTCTTTCGGGGTCAGCGGTGGGTGGTTGGCCAGCCACGCGGGCGCATCCGTGGGCAGCGTGTCGTAGGCCGGGTTGCGCGGCGCTTTCAGCCCGGAGAAGGAATTGGCGTCGGCCGGTGCCGGCGTGTACGGGCCGTGCGGTGCGAAGGTGGCGACCTCCATGAAGAACGGGTTGTGCGCCGACGCCTGGGAGTCGATGAAATTCGTGGCCTTGCCGGACAGCACGTCGGTGAGGTAATCGGAGGGCTGGCTCCCGTAGTGCTGAACCTGATGGTTCTGGTTGAGGTCGTAGTTGAACTCGTGATAGCCGTTGCCGGCGACGTCCCACTCGTCCCAGCCCGGCGGCACGTACGGCTGGCTGCCGCCCAGCTTCGCCGTGGGATCGTAGCCGTTGAGATATTTGCCCATCATCGCGGTGCGATAGCCGACCTTCTGCAGCGCGGTCGCGAAGGTGTCGTTTTCCTCGCCGCGCGAGTGAAAGACGTTGAAGCCGCCGTCATTTCCCATGTTGGTGAACACGCCGGTGTCGTGTGGATCCTTACCGGAGAAGATTGATGACCGCGAAGGGCAGCACAGCGAGTCGGTGACGGTGTAGTTGCTGAACGAGGTGCCTTCCTTCTCCAGCGCCTGCACGTGCGGCATGTACTGCACCAGGTTCGCGGCCAGGTCGTCGGTCAACACGAACACCATATTCGGATGACCAGCCGCCGAGGACTCCGACTGTGCGGAACTGCCAGCGCATGCCGTCAGGACCAGACATGCCACC
>DASZLR010000236.1:0-5228 GCA_035552275.1 Pseudonocardiaceae bacterium
ACCCCTGGGCAAGCTGCACTTCTGGACCACGTTCATCGGCTTCCACACCACCTTCCTGGTGCAGCACTGGCTGGGCGCCGAAGGCATGCCCCGCCGCTACGCCGACTACCTGCCCTCGGACGGCTTCACGACGCTGAACACGGTGTCCACCATCGGCTCCTACATCCTGGGCGCCTCGGTGCTGCCGTTCATCTACAACGTGTTCAAGTCCTACCGCTACGGCGAACCGGTCGAGGTGGACGACCCCTTGGGTTACGGCAACTCGCTGGAATGGGCGACCTCCTGCCCGCCGCCACGGCACAACTTCACCGAACTTCCCCGCATCCGCTCCGAGCGGCCGGCGTTCGAGCTGCACTATCCGCACATGGTCGACCGAATACGCGAGGAGCGGCTGCCCGCGCATGGACGGGCGCGATCATGAGCGGTGAGATGTCGGCGGCGGAGTTCGTGCCGGACTCCGCCGGCCTGGCCCAACTGCGGGCGGCAGCACGGCCGAACTCCGGGTGGTCCAGCCGGAACTGGTGGTGTGCCTGGGCGCGACGGCCGCGCAGGCGGTCTGCGGGCCGGCATTCCGGCTGACCCATTTCCGTGGCGAGCTGCTGCCCGCGCCGCCGACGATCAAGGACACCGTCGGCGCGGAGTGCCGAATCCTGGCCACCGTGCACCCATCGGCGGTCCTACGCGCCCCGGACCGTGAGTCCGCCTACCAGGAATTCCTCGACGATCTCAAGGTCGCCGCGCACGCTCTCGGCTGACAGTACGGTCACCGGTAGTCATCCTCGTCCCAGGTGACCGCCTGGTGTTGCTCGACCAGATCGGTCGGGTCCGCCTCGGCCGGCGGTTCGGTGTCCACCAGGTCGGGTGGATCGTCGGTCTCGTCACCGGCGGTGGCGATGCCTTGCTCGGCCACATCGGCCAGCGGCTCTTCCACGGGCGGCTCGTCCTGCGGCTTCGGGTGCACCCCGACCTCCGATCAGTGGGGTTCGGCCTTCGGGTACCCGCTGACGTCGAGTCCACGCGCGGTTGGTCCGTGCCCGGTTGGGGTAGACCGGTGGCATGGCTTCGTCGGTCACGGAATCGTCCATCGAGGAACTGCTCCACGAGCACGGCACCAGCTACGCGGCGGAAGCCGGCATCACGTTGCGGGACAAGCCATCCCCGCTCTACCAACTGCTGGTGCTGACGACGCTGCTGTCGGTGCGCATCCGGGCCGACAGCGCCGTGGCGGCCGCCCGTGAGCTGTTCCACGCCGGCTGGCGCACGCCCGCGGCGATGCTCGACTCGACCTGGCAGCAGCGGGTGGACGCGCTGGGTCGCGGCGGGTACGTCCGGTACGACGAGAGCACCGCGCGCTATCTGGAGGCCGGGGCCCAACTCGCGGCGGACCGGTATCACGGCGACCTGCGCCGGATGCGTGCCGCAGCGGACGGCGACAGGGCGCGGCTGCGCAAGCTGATCACCGAGTTCCCGCGCATCGGCGAGACCGGCGCGCACATCTTCTGCCGGGAGGCGCAGGCGGTGTGGCCGGAGCTGCGCCCGTACTTCGACCAGCGGGCGATGGTCGGCGCGCAACGGCTTGACCTACCACGAGATCCGGCCCGACTGGCGCGGATGGTGGACGGTGACCAACTAGCCGAACTAGCAGCCGCCCTGGTCCGGGTCAGCCTGGCGAAGCAGGACTGACTGTCCTATCCGGACTCGCCTCGGCGACAGGTCCTCAGCTGGCGGCCGGCGGATGCGCGGCGGCTTGCTGGTCTACCACCTCCGCCACGATTTCCGGCGCCTCGTCCGGAATCCAGTGGCTGACACCCGGCAGCACCCGGAACTCGTAGGGCCCGGTGACATACCGCGACGTCAGCTCCGCGCCCTTGCGTCCCAGCGCGATGTCCTTGTCGCTCCACAGGTACGCCGTCGGCACCGTCACCCGCGACGACGGCTTGCCACCATTTCGACTGTCCCGACTGTGCCGATTCTGGTCCGGTTTCCGACTCCGGCGCGGCCGCCGGATCGGGGACATCGCCCGGTACCAGTTCAGCGCGGCGGTGGCCGCGTTCGGGTCGAGCAGCAGCGCCGCGTCCCGCTGCGCGGCGCGCGCGCTCAGGCCGCTGGACCGCAGTACCCGAACGGCGGCGCCAGGCAGCCGGAACAGCCATTCAGGCAGTCGCGGCACCTGGAACAGGAACATGTACGACGACCGCAGCAACTGCGCGCTGCGCACCATGGAACGCAGGAACGCGGCCGGATGCGGCACCGACAGCACGGTCAGCGTGCGCACCCGCGTCGGCGCCCCGATCGCGGTCGCCCAGGCCACCGCCGCGCCCCAGTCGTGCCCGACCAGGTGCACGTCCGGCACGTCCAGCGCGTCGATCAGCGCGATCGTGTCCCGTACCAGCTCCGACATCCGGTAGTCCTGCGGCGCGGCCGGTCGGGCGCCGGGCGAGTAGCCGCGCTGGTCAGGCGCCACTGTTCGGTAGCCGCGCTCGTTGAGCAGTGCGCGCACCGCGTCCCAGGACGCCGAGGTCTGCGGGAAACCGTGCAGCAGAACGACGGTATCCCCGTCGATCGGTCCACTGTCGACAACATCGAACACCAAATCGCCGCGCTCGAAACGGGTCAGCCGGCGCGGTTCGGTCATGTCTCGCTCCCCGGGGACTTGTGCACCGGCTCACGGCCGGGCGGCTGCTGCGGCCGAGTCCGATGTGGATAGTGCGGCACCGAGCGCACCGCCGGCTCACCCCTGCGGACGGTGAACTGCCGGCCGTGGTGCCGCAGCTCGATCGAGTCGCCGTCCAGCAGGGTGTACCGGGCCTGCGAGTCCAGCACCTCGACCTTGATCAGCCGGCCACGGAACAGCAGCCGGAACGCCAGTCGGGTGATCCCCGGCGGCAGCTTCGGCGCGAACGCCAGCGGCTGGCCGGGATGGTGCCGCATGCCGCCGAACCCGGCCACCAACGCCAGCCAGGCGCCGGCCAGCGAGGCGATGTGCACGCCATCCCTGGTGTTGTGCTCCAGGTCGGCCAGATCCATCAGGGCGGCCTCGCTGAGATAGTCGCGGGCCAGTTCCAGATGGCCGACCTCGGCGGCCAGCACCGACTGCACGCACGCCGACAGCGACGAGTCGCGCACGGTCAGCGGCTCGTAGTAGTCGAAGTCGCGCAGCTTCTGCTCGGCGGTGAACTCGTGCGAGCAGGTGTAGAGCGCCAGCACCAGATCGGCCTGTTTGAGCACCTGCTTGCGGTAGAGGTCGAAGTACGGGAACTTCAGCATCAGCGGATAGTCGTCCGGCTTGGTGTCGGCGAAGTCCCACACCTTGTGATCGGTGAACCCCTCCGACTGCGGGTGCACGCCCAGCGCCTCGTCGTAGGGGACCACCACCGCGCGGGCGGTGCGCCGCCACTCGCCAATCTCCTCGGTGCCCACGCCCAGCGCGCCGGCCTCTTCGGGGAAGCGGGTCGCGGCGTCGGCGGCCGCGTCCAGATTGTGCCGCGCCATCAGGTTCGTGTAGACGTTGTTGTCCGCGACCGCGCTGTACTCGTCCGGGCCGGTCACGCCGTCGATGCGGAACCGGCCGGCGGCGTCCGGGTGACCCAGTGACTGCCAGAGCCGCGCGGTCTCCACCAGCATTTCCAGCCCGGCGCCCCGGTGGAAGTCCTCGTCGCCGGTGGCGTCCACGTACTGGGTGACCGCCCGCGCGATGTCGGCGTTGATGTGGAACGCGGCGGTGCCGGCCGGCCAGTACGCGGAGCACTCCGGCCCGCTGATGGTGCGCCACGGGAAGGTCGCTCCGCGCAACCCGAGTTCGGCCGCCCGCGCCCGTGCCTGGTCCAGAATGCTGTGCCGCCAGTACAGCGCGTGCGAGGCGGCTTCGGGCATCGTGTACGTCAGCACCGGCAGCGCGAAGATCTCGCTGTCCCAGAACGCGTGCCCGTCGTAGCCGGGACCGGTGAGGCCCTTCGCCGGGATCGCCCGACGCTCGGCCCGGCCGCCGGCCTGCAGGACGTGGAACAGTCCAAATCGGACGGCCTGCTGCACTTCCGGGTCGCCGTCGAGCTCGACGTCGGCGCGGGCCCAGAACGCGTCGAGGAAATCGCGCTGCTCGGCGACCAGACCGTCCCAACCGGTCTGGCAGGCGGCGGCGAGCGCCGCGTCAACCTGGGCGCGCACCCCCGGCAGCGAACGATGCCGGGACCAGCCGTGGGCGACATACTTCGTCACGCACAGCCGCTGTCCCGGTTGCAGCAGCACCGACACGGTGAGCCGGCCGACGTCCTCGGTGGCCTCGGACCGGACCGCCGTCTCGGCCGGCGCGTCCAGTTCGTGTCGCATTCCGGCCGCCACGCGCAGGCCGCTGTCCCTGGTGCGGTGCACCAGTTCCACCCGCTCGTCGACGGCCTCGTGCTCCTCCGAGACCAGTGGCGCGTCCAGCTTCGCGGCCACCCGCGGATCGCCGGTGATCACCGGCAACTGCTCGTTGGCCACCAGCTCCGACTGCACCACGATCCGGGCCGGCACGTCCACCGGCTCGACCTGGTAGCGGATCGCGGCGATGGCGCGCTGCTGGAACGACACCAGCCGTTCGGAGGTGACCCGCACGGTCTGTCCGGTCGGCGAGGTCCACTCCACCTGGCGGGTCAGCAGGCCGGTGCGCAGATCCAGCACTCGTTCGTGCGAGCGCAGGTCGCCGTAGCGGACGTCGAACGGCTCGTCATCAACCAGCAGCCGGATCACCTTGCCGTCGGTGACGTTGATGACCGTCTCGCCGGACTCCGGATAGCCGAAGCCGGCTTCGGCGTAGGGCAGCGGGCGGGTCTCGTAGACACCGTTGAGATAGCAGCCGGGCAGGCCGTGCGGCTCGCCTTCGTCCAGGTTGCCACGCCAGCCGACGTGCCCGTTGGCGAGCGCGAACACCGACTCGGTCTGCGCCAGGAAGTCCATGTCCAGCCGGGTTTCCCGGATTCGCCAGGGTTCGACGGCGAACGCCTCCTGGGTGATCATCGCGGGTCCAGCAGGTCGGCGAGGTCCTTGACCACGATGTCCGCCCCGTGCTGGCGGAGTTCGTCCGCCTGGCCGACCCGGTCGACGCCGACGACGACGCCGAACTTTCCGGCCCGGCCGGCCGCCACCCCGGCCAACGCGTCCTCGAACACGGCCGCCTGCTCCGGCGGCACGCCCAGCGCACGGGCGCCCGCCAGGAAGGTGTCCGGCGAGGGTTTGCCGGCGAGGTGCTC
>DASZLR010000237.1:0-2722 GCA_035552275.1 Pseudonocardiaceae bacterium
TGCTGATCCTGTTGGGCAAGCGGCCAACCGGCGCGTAACCTTCGTGCTCCACGCCGCGATGCATCGGTGTGCCCCTCCGATGTCCGCCTGAGGTGATCGCGTGCGCGTCCGATGGACCATCGGGCTGCTGGCCGGTGCGGCCGTCATCGTGGGCTTATCGGCCATCGGCAGCGGGCTGATGGCCGACGCCGGCGGGCCGACGGGAATCCCGCAGCATGTCGCGGTCCCGGCCTACCTCGACCCGACGACCGGCGCGGCGGACTGGACCGAGCTGATCGGCTCGACCGATCGGGTGTCGCTGCTGGTCGCCAACGTCAACAACGGCCCGACCAGCGCGGTCAATCCCGGCTGGGCGAACGTGATCGGGCGGGCGCACCGCGCCGGGATCACCGTGATCGGCTACGTCGACACCGGCTATCTCGGCACCACTGGCCTGGCCACCCGCTCCGGACCGCCCGACATCGCGACCTGGACCGCGCAAATAGAGTCCGATGTGGACGGATGGTACCGGCTGTACGGCAACGACATGGGCGGGATCTTCTTCGACCAGGCACAGAATCGGTGCGGCCCGGCGGCGGCTTCGACGGTCTGGTCGGACGCCTACCGCACGCTGACCGACTACGTGAAGCACAACCACCCCGGTGCGATCACCGTGAGCAATCCGGGAACCGTTGTGCCCCAATGCTATCAGGACGCCGCCGACGTCCTCGTCACCTTCGAGGGCAGTTACGCCGCCTACACCGGCCATCCCGCTGCCGGCGAGCCTCCTTACACCGCACCCGGGTGGAATCCCAGCAGTCCCACCAAGTTCTGGCACATCGTGTACGACGCGCCGAACTCCAGCGAGCTGGAACAGGCGATCGGCCTGGCCAAAACCCGCGGCGCCGGCTATGTCTACGTCACGCCGGCGACGATGCCCAACCCGTACGACAGGATCCCGCCGGCCGATTACTGGGCCGACGAGCAGAACCACGTGGGCTGAGCACCCGCTACGCGTTCGCCGCCGAAGCGACCTCGGCCACCTGGTAGAGAGCCGGGGTCGCGGTCACGTTCGGGTTGTTGGCCACCACGCTGATCTGGGCCTGGAACTCCGGGTTCGATGTCGCCGCCTGCCAGGCTTCGGCGCTGTCCCAGTGCGCGACATTGATGAGCTGGAACCGGGCGTCGGCGGAGATGGCGCGGTGTAGTTGGTAGTCCCGGAAGCCGGGCATGGTGCTCATGAGCTCGGCGCGCCGGCGCCAGTCGGCGACGATCGCGTCGACCTGGTCGGCGGGCACCTCGAAGACGTTGATCAGGGTCACCGGGTCGGCCATGGCCCCTCCTTGATTCGCCTATCAGAACGGTTCGGATATCCGAAACTATACACTGCCACGATGACGACCAGCAGAGCTCGGGTGCCGCGCGCCGACGAAGTTCGTCAGGCCATCGGCTTCGTGCCGCTGGTGGAGGCGTATTTCCGGCGGGCCTACGGCGACATGCCCGAGGAACTGGTCGCGATCTTCCGGCCGCACCGGCTCACCGCCCGACACGGCGCGGTGCTGCCACAACTCGTGGCGGAGACGGCGATCAGCGTCACCGACCTGGCCGGGCGGATGGGCCTGTCGTTGTCCACCACCAGTGAGCTGGTCGGCGAGCTCAGCCGCGCCGGACTGGTGGACCGCCGGGAAGATCCGGACAACCGGCGGCGCACCCTGGTGTCGCTGGCCGAGCGGCACCGCGACGCCGTCGAGCGGTTCGTCGCGGCCCGCGCCGCGCCGCTGTTGCGCGTGCTGGAAAGCCTTTCGCCGGCCGACCGAGCCGGGTTCGTGGCCGGCCTGTCCGCGTGGGCCCGCGAGGTCCAGCGCGAATAGCGCGAATAGCGCGAACAATTAGCGCAGCGCGTCGGCGGCGAACGCCCGCACCCCGTCCGCGAAGCTCGTTCCGGCGGTGAAACCGAGCAGTTTCGTCGCCCTGGTCGGGTCGGCGACGATATGCCGGACGTCCGCCGGGCGCGCGCCGCCGACGATCACCGGCTCCGGGCCGCCGCACGCCCGCGCCAACTCGGTCGCCAGGTCGCCCACGGTGTGCGGCTCGCCGGAACAGACGTTCACCGGCACCAGTTCGCCGTCAGTCGACTCAGCCGCAGGGGTGACAGCGGCGTCAGCGGCCAGCGCGTTCGCCTCCGCGACATCCCGGACGTGCACGAAGTCCCGGCGCTGCCGGCCGTCCTCCAACACCGTCGGCGCCTCGCCGCGGGCCAGCGCCGAGCGGAACAGCGCGGCCACCCCGGAATAGGGCGTGTCGCGCGGCATCCGCGCGCCGTACACGTTGTGATAGCGCAGCGCCCACACCCGGCCGCCGGTCTGCCGCGCCCACGCCGCCGCGAAATGCTCCTGCGCGACCTTGCTCGCCGCGTACGTGCTGCGCGGGTCCAGCGGCGCGTCCTCCGGCACGGTCACGCAACGCAGCGCCGCCCCGCAGACCGGACACGGCGGCTCGAACCGGCCGGCATCGATGTCGGACTGTCGCCGTGCGCCCGGCCGCACCTCGCCGTGCTCGGCGCAGGCGTATCGGCCCTCGCCGTAGACGACCATGGACGACGCGAGTACCAGTCGGCGCACGTTCGCCGCGTGCATCGCGGCCAGCAGCACCGCCGTGCCGAGATCGTTGTTGCCGGCGTAGCGCGGCGCGTCCGACGGATCGAGGCCGTGCCCGACCACGGCGGCCTGGTGGCACACCACAT
>DASZLR010000238.1:0-56016 GCA_035552275.1 Pseudonocardiaceae bacterium
GAGACCGTCACGTCGACCGAGGTCATCGAAGACCCGACGACTGTCAAGGAGTACAGCCTCGCCCATGCCGGAGCCGTCGAAGTCGCCCTGGACAAGAACCGCTCGCTGGCCCTCATCAACGAGGTTGTCAAGGAAATATCATGAGCACCATGGACTCCATGAACAAGACCGGCAGGCGCACCGGCTGGTTCAAGGCCAGCTACACCACGAACGCCAACGCCTGTGTTGAGGTTCGCTTCGACGGCGAGTCAACGCGCCTACGGGACAGCAAGAACCCGGACGGGCCAGCCTTCGCGTTCGGGTCGGCTCCATGGCGAGCGTTCCTCACCGAAGTGAGCCACGGCTCGCTCGGCAGGTGAGCCACGCGTCCGGGCAGAGACCTCATCAAGTGGGTGCCCGGTCACGCAGCGCCCTGCCCGTCCCGGCGCACGCTAACATCTGTACATGCCATGGTGGGAAGAGCTACTCGACTTTGTTGGACTCTCACGCCAGCGGATCAATGCTTTTGTCATTGTCGTTGGTGTGGTCGCGATCGTCGTGTTCGCGGCGTTGTATCGTGGGACGGGCATGATCGCCGCGATTGCGGCCGTCGCCATCGGGATCGCGCTGGCAGTCATGTCGCTGGTACTACGCGCCCAAAAAGTACCGAGCTGGATACTTTGCCTCGCTGGGATTGTTGTGGCGGCGCTTGGTACGGTGCTCAGCGTAAAACTACTCGGTATCTATCACAAGGGCTCCTGATCGCGGTCGAGCGATTTTTTGTCAACGCAGCCACGTTTTCCCTGACAGGTCCTCATCGTCATCGTCGTCAACTCTGCGACGAGCCGACCTTGGTGGTTTCGGCTCGGCTGTCGGTGGCGGCGACGGTTGTACTGGGCGAGCAGGTGCGAACTTGTTCCCCATCTCATGCTGTTCGGCCAAGAACTCGTCCAGGTCTTGGCCTTCAGACGCCGCCTTGATCATCGAGCCCAATTTCGACTGGCTGTTCAGGTATGATTGCACCAGCTCCGGCTCAGCTCGACCGGATTTAATGTCGTCCCAGGTAGTTTCGCCGCGGTCGACTCGACGCTGAAGGTCTCGCATGGCAGGCCCGGCGGCGCCAGATCGGTAATGTTCTGTTAGCGCGCGCTCCTGGGCGTCGGTCGGCGGCCTAAACTGCTCCTGAGCACGCTCGATCTCAGCAGCGACTTCGCCGCGAGCTTGATCGAACTCGGCCGAGGCGTCGGCCATCCGCTGCCGTATCGCCGCTATGGAGGCTACGAACGAACTGTTCATGCGATTCTCCCTTGCGATTCCCGTCAGACTCCCGGATTGGCTGGCCCGCCATAGGCGGCGGCCGGGACATTGACCTGAAGAGTAGGGTTGCTCGCTTTGGCTAGGTCCGTGAGCTCGTGGAACGTATCGATTGCCACTTTCACGGTGTTGATGAAGGCCGACACAATCTTGCGAATGTTGTTGATCAGTTTGATCGCCTCCCAGACAGCCTTGGCGATCTCGAACTCGCCCCATGCGGGAATCTCGATCGAAGCACTGGCTGAACCGAGCAGGCTGACCAGGGTCTTGATGCCCTGGAGGATAACTGTAATGGTGTCCTTGGCTTGCTCCGCCAATTGATTCATCTGGTCCCGAACAAGGAAGCAGGCGTCACGATCTTCATCCAGCGCCGCACCCCATTCGGTCATGTAACGGTAGAATCCGTCAGCCGCGTTTCCTGACCAATGCGGGTCGACCACAGCGCCATTTGACTGCCCGTAAACCGTCGATAGTCCAGACGTTAGATTTGTGTTCATGTCGTCCAGAGCCCAACCCGCGTTGTTCCAGCAGTCGCGGATACTGAGCAGTTGCCCATAGTTGCCGCCGACCCAGTCCAGCATCTCTTGCTCGATGTTCCACCCCGTGAAGTGGTCGATCAGATTGACCACGTAATGGATCATGCCGAGTGCCTGATCGATGTCGTGCTTGACTTGATCTCCGTAGCTTCCTGGTGGTTGCAGTCGCCCCGGAGGATTCATGGGATCAGTGAAGTTCGCCATATTACCCGCCATTCAGTGCTGGACGATTTTTGTTCATCAGCTGGCTCGCGGACCGCCGCTGTTCGGTGTGCGACCGCTTGAGTATGCCTCGTCCAGCAGGGCGGCGTTCCGCTGATCTGTGTGCGTGTAGTTGCTAGCCGTCTGATCCACGGCCTTGCCGGTGTCTGCCAGTTCCGGCTGCATCCTGCCCAGAACGCCGAGCTGCCAGCTCAACAACTCGGCACAGCACCCGGCCATCGACTGCAGCAGCCCCTGCATCTCGTTCGTTTGGTTCGCATTGGCCGACAGGTACTGGGCTATTTGGCTCAGGTGGCCGGCATTGCTGTCGATCTGGCCCGAATAACCTTTGAGGTAACTCGGCTCGACACGAAACTGACTCCCACCAGGCATACGAAGATTATAGCGGGTTTCCGGTCCGTCCGACTGCCACAATCAGAGAAGTACCTGGTCAACTAGCGCGCACGACCGGGGTGAGCACCTCGCGGCCGCCCAGGAACGGCCGCAGGGCCTCGGGCACCCGGACCGAGCCGTCCGCGAGCTGGTGGTTCTCCAGGATGGCCACGATCCACCGGGTCGTCGCCAGGGTGCCGTTGAGGGTGGCCACGGTCTGCGGCCTGCCGTCGGCGTCTCGGTACCGGACGTTGAGCCGGCGGGCCTGGAACGTGGTGCAGTTCGAGGTCGAGGTCAGCTCGCGGTAGGTCTGCTGGGTCGGCAGCCACGCCTCGCAGTCGTACTTGCGTGCGGCGCTGGATCCGAGATCACCGGCGGCCACGTCGATCACCCGGTACGGCAGCTCGACCTTGGCCAGCATCTGCTCTTCCCAGGCCAGCAGCCGAAGATGCTCCTCGTGCGCCTGCTCGGGCGGACAGTAGGAGAACATCTCGACCTTGTCGAACTGGTGCACGCGGATGATGCCCTTGGTGTCCTTGCCGTACGAGCCGGCCTCCCGGCGGTAGCAGGACGACCAGCCGGCGTACCGGCGCGGCCCGTCCGGCAGGTCCAGGATCTCGTCGGCGTGGTAGCCGGCGAGCGGGACCTCGGAGGTGCCGACCAGGTACAGGTCGTCGTCGCGCAGCCGGTACACCTCGGCGTCGTGCGCGCCGAGGAAACCGGTCCCGCCCATGATCTCCGGGCGGACCAGGCTCGGCGTGATCATCGGCGTGAACCCGGCCTCCAGTGCCTGGGCGATGGCCATGTTCAGCAGGGCCAGTTGCAGCTGCGCGCCGACGCCGGTGAGGAAGTAGAACCGCGCGCCGGAGACCTTGGCGCCGCGCTCGGTGTCGATGGCGGCCAGAAGTTCGCCCAGCTCAACGTGATCACGTGGGGTGAAGTTGAATTCCGGCGGCGTGCCAACGTGTTTGCGCACGATGTAGTCGTCCTCGCCGCCGGCCGGGGCGCCGTCCTCGATCACGTTGGGCACCCGCAGGTGCGCCTGGTTCAGCTCGGCCTCGGTGCTGGCCTGCTCGGCCTCGGCCGCCTTGACCTCGGCCGCGAGTTCCTTGCCCTTGGCGATCAGCGTGGCGCGCTCGTCGCCCTTGGCCGCGCCGACCTGCTTGCCGAACCGCTTCTGCTCGGCCCGCAGCGTGTCAGCGCGGGCCACCGCGGCCCGGCGGCGCTCGTCGGCGGACAGCAGCGCGTCGACCAGCGTTTCGTCCTCGCCCCGGGCGCGCTGCGAGGCCCGCACCAAGTCCGGATTGTCGCGCAGTGTCCTCAGCTCGATCACAGCAGTTCAGCCTAGCCGCCGACGAAACCGGATTATCACGAGCCGACCCGATGCGGCACGAACACCGAATGCTCGTCGGTCACCAGCCCGACCGACTCCCGCACGCCGAGCCCGACCGCCTGGTCACCGACGATCCAGACGCCCACCGCCGGCCGGCGCCCGTCGAACTCGGGCAGCGGGTCGAACAGTTGGCAGACATGGCCTTCCTGGCCATACACACCGGCGGTCCGCGTCTCGTAGCCCGGCGCGATGATCTGGATGTTCGCGCCGTCCCGGCCCAGCTTCGGCTTGCGCACGTACTCGGTCAGCATTCCCGGCTCGTCCAGAAACGTCGGCAGCAGGTTCGGGTGCCCCGGATACATCTCCCACAGCACCGCCAGCAGCGCCTTGTCGGCCAGCAGCAGCTTCCACAGCGGCTCGATCCACAGGGTGTCCGGCAGCGCGTCGATGGCGTTGCGGCCGAACCGGTCGCCCACCACCCACTCCCACGGGTAGACCTTCGCGACCGTGCTGATCGGCGCGTCCTCCAGATCGACGAACCGGTGCAGCATCGTGTCCCAGCCGACGTCCTCGATGGCCAGCGCGACCGCGTCGCAACCGGCGTCGGCCGCGGTCTGGCCGAGATAACCGGACAGCGCCCGGTCGGCGCCGGTCGGATCCGCGCCGGACCAGGTGAAGTGCACGTTCCCCGAAGGCAGCAGTCTGGTCAGCTCGGTCCATCGAGCCACCAGCCGCCGGTGAATGTCGTTCCACTGGGCGCCATCCGGGAACACGGCGGCCCGCCACGACCACTGCGCCACGGCCGCCTCGACCAACGTGGTCGGCGCGTCGGCGTTGTACTCCAGCAGTTTCGCCGGGCCGCCGCCGTCGTAGCGGAAGTCGAACCGGCCGCACAGGTGCGGGTCGCGGCGTTTCCACGAGTCGGCCAGCGCCGGCCACGCCCATTCGGGCAGGCCGAAGTCGCGGTACCGCTCGGTGGTGACGACCGTGTCGACCGCTTCCAGGCACATCGAGTGCAGCAGCTCGGCGTCGGCGCGCAGGGCGGCGACCTCGTCCGGTTCCAGCACGTAGTGCGCCGACTCGTCCCAGCGCGGCCGGCCACCCGGGCCGTCCGCGCTCACGCCCTGGCCCTGGATGGTCGTCCGCCAACCCATCCGGGGCCGGGAAACCTCTCGGCGCACCCGATCTCCTCGCTACCTGCTTATCGACGGCCGCCGCTGCGACCTGTCTTGCCGCTCTTGCTGCCACTCCCGCCACCGCTGCTGCCGCCGACGCCGAAGCCACCCCGCTGGATGGTGCTGCCGGACCTGGTCTTGATCGTGGCGCGGCTGGGCGCGGTGAAGCTGCCGCCGGTGACCCGGCCGCCGGTGACGCTGCCGCCGTAGTAGTAGCGGTAGTGCTGGTACAGGCCGTTGCCGATCGGCCAGAAGATCAGCCCGTTCTGGACGTAGCCGCCGTGGCTGGTCACGTAGGAGGCGTCGCAGTACTGGTCGTTGGCCACCGTGTCGGCGCTGCTGCCGTCGGCGGCCACGCAGTTCGCGGTCACCGTCGGCGGGTTGAGCAGGTACAGCAGGCCGGCCACCAGCGCGATCGCGACCACCACGCCAGCGATCAAGACCAGTCGCCGCCGGCCGCGGGACCGGCCCGCCGCGACGAACTGTTGCTCGCGCGCCTCTTCCTCGGCTTCCTCGGCCTGCTGGCGGGCCCGCTGCTCGGCCAGGCTGGGCGGCCGGGCGCGGGTGGTCGCCGCGTCCTGGAACCGGACGCCGCCGTGCGGGTGCGCCCACGGCTCGTCCGGAGCCGCACCGCCGGCAGGATCGGCGCCCTCGGCCGAGGTGCCGCCCTCGGCCGGGCCAGCGCCTTCGGCCGGTGCGTCGCCGAACACGCTCAGGTCCGGGGTGGGCAGCGTGTATCGCCCGTCACCGCTGTTGGTCTCGCCTGTCATCGGCCCTCCCGCCACACGATGTCCAGCTTGGCACAAGCCGCGCGCCCCCGGCCCTGAACTGGTCAGAGATCGGGGCATGATTGACAGCGATGTCCGGCACCTTCGACTGGCTGCGCCCGACGACCCCGACCGGCGGCACCCGCCGGTGCGTTCTGGGCGCGTTCGTCGGCGCGCTGATCGTGCTCGCCGGCAACGTGCTGCTCGGCTGGCCGATCGGGCCGTCGACGTCGGGCCAGGCCACCGACCCGGCCACCGTGGCGGCCGACGCCGCGGTCGGAGACTGTCTGATGTGGACACAGAACGGCGCCGGAGATCTGCGTGCGGTGGATTGCGGCGGGGCACATGTGTTCGAGGTGACCGGCAGCGCCGACCTGTCATCCGGCTATCCGTCAGACGCGCCGTTTCCGGACACGGCGAGCTGGCAGCGGATCACCCAGCAGAACTGCACCGGCAGCGTGACCACCTATCTGGGCCGACTGGACCCGAACGGCCGCTTCACCGTCGGCGCGCTGAAGCCGACCGGCACCCAGTGGTCATCGGGCGACCGGACGCTGCGCTGCGGGGTGGAGATCGCCACGCTGACCGGCCTGGTGTCGGACACCGGCTCGGCCAAGGGCGCGGATCAGTCCACTGTGTACCCGGAGGGCACCTGCCTGGCGCTGGTGAACGGTGTGGCGGGCGGCCCTACCGACTGCGGGAACCCGCACGCCTACGAGATCGTCGGCGTCGTGGACCTGCACCAGCGGTTCCCCGGCGGCTATCCGGCGATCGGCGATCAGCAGACCGCGCTGGCCAGCCTGTGCCCGCCGATCGCCACCAACTACACCGGCGGCGCGAACCTCGCCAGCTACGGACTGACCCTGACCTGGGACACCGTCAGCCAGGAAAGCTGGACCGCCGGCTCGCATCTGGTCAACTGCAAGGTCGGCGAGCTGGCGCCCAGCGGCCAGGCGCTGGCCTCGGTGACCAACTCGATTCGCGGCATCGGCGGCGCGGTGGCCCCACCGGCCGCGCAGCCCGGCGGCGGGGCCACGACAGCGCCAGGCGGGTGAGGATCATGGCCGTCGAGATGACCATGGCGCGGTTCGAGGAACTCGTGTCGGACGCGCTGGACACCATTCCGGCCCGGTTCGCCGCGGCGATGAGCAACGTGGTGGTGCTGGTCGAGGACATCCATCCGGACAATCCACACCTGCTCGGCCTGTACCACGGCGTGTCGCTGACGAACCGCACGTCGTACTACTCCGGGGTGCTGCCGGACCGGATCACCATCTACCGCCGGCCGATCCTGCGGCTGTGCCGGACCGAGGACGACGTGGTGACGCAGGTTCGGGTCACCGTGTTGCACGAAGTCGGGCACCACTTCGGTCTGGACGACGAGACCCTGCACGAGCTGGGCTGGGGCTGACGCCGGTCAGAATCTTGCGGGACACCTGCCCCCGTCTCAGTCCAGGGTGAGGCCGGTCCATTCCAGACACCGCCAGCCGGTGGGCGAGGCCGGATCATCGTCGAGCACCACCCGGCCGGTGTTGGGCAGCAGGGCGTGCTGCACCCGGCTCAGCGACACGTTGGTGGCCAGCGTCGGCGCGACCAGCCGGATCGCCGCGCCATGGCTGAGCACCACGACGACGCCGTGTGAGTGCCGGCCTCGGACGACGTCCCGGAGCACCCGGTGATACCGCTCGATGACCTGCTCGGCGCTCTCCCCGCCCGGCATCGGCACCCCGAGATCACCCTCGGCCCACCGGGAGAACACCGTGAAGAACGCGCGCAGCGACTCCTCGTCGGTGCGGTTGTCCAACTCGCCGACGAACACCTCCTGCACGCCGTCGATCACCTCGACGGGCAGCCCGTGCGCGGCCGCGACCGGCTCGGCGGTCTGCTGCGCCCGCACCGCGGTGCTCGCGTACACCGCGACGACCGGCTCGGTGGCCAGCGACCGCGCGAGTTCGGCGGCCTGCCGGTGACCCTCCTCGGTCAGCGGCGGACCGGGCGGCGCGGAGTCCAGGGCCATCCGCAGGTTGGACGGCGTCTCGCCATGTCTGGCCAGCACCAGCCGAAGATTCGTCACGCGCCCTCCCCCGTCCGCACCGCGCGCAGCCAATCGCTGGCAGCGGTGAAATCCGCGTCCCGGGCGCCGGCGGCCGGCTTGGTCGGCCCGCCGGTCGCCTTCGGATACGAGCCGAGGAAGCGCACCGACAGACAGCGCCGACGCAGCGCGGCCAGCGCGTCGCCGACCCGGGCCTCGGCCACATGCCCGTCCAGGTCCAGGAAGAACCGGTACTCGCCGAGCTTGCCCTTGGTCGGTCGGGACTCGATGCGGGTGAGGTTGATCTCCCGGTGCGCCAGCTCGACCAGCACGTCGGCCAGCGCGCCGGTCCGGTCGGCGGTGACCGCGACCAGCGAGGTGCGGTCGGCCCCGGTGGGCTCGGGCAGCCGGCCGGGCCGGCGCAGCAACAGGAATCGGGTGGCCGCGTCGCGGACGTCGGCGACGTCGTCGGCGAGCACGTCCAGCGGGTAGTGCCCGACGGCCACCGGCGCGGTCACCGCCGCGTCGAAGTCGCCCTTGGCCACGCCGACCGCCGCCGCGGCCGTCGACTTGGCCGCGAGCAGGTCGGCGTCGGGCAGCTCCCGGGCCAGCCAGTGCCGCACCTGGGCCAAGGCATGCGGATGGCTGGCCACGGTGCGGATGTCGGCGGGCGCGGTCCCCGGCCGGACCAGCACGCTGAACCGGATGGGCAGCACCAGCTCGGCGACCGCGACCAGCGGATCGCCCTCGGTCAGCGCGTCCATGGTGGCGGTCACCGCGCCCTCGACCGAGTTCTCCACCGGCACGCAGCCGGCGTCGAGTTCGCCGGCGCGGACGGCGGCCAGGGTGGCCGGCACGGTGTCCACGGGGATCAGCTCACGGCCGGCGCGATCGTCGGGGTCGGCGATGGTGTCGGCGATGCCGCGGGCCGCCTGCTCGGTGAACGTCCCCTGTGGCCCGAAATAACCGATGTGCGACACCTCGCCACCCTAGATGAGACGCCGACCCGGTTGTCCGGTATCACCCGTTCGCCCGAAGATCAACTAGTGACGTGGGCGGCCCTCACCTGCGATGCTGGTAGTCGTGACCGTCGATTCGCCGGACACGGCGACCACCGGAGCTCGCTGGCCGCGCGTTGTGCTGTGCTCGATCGCCGAGCCGATGGCCGCGCAGTGGCAGGCGGTGGCGGCCGGCCGGGCGAACGTGGACGTGCACCGCGGCTCGGTGTTGGACGTGGCCGCCGATGCCGCGGTCAGCCCGGCGAACTCCTACGGCCTGATGCGCGGCGGCATCGACGCCACCTACTCGGACGCCTGGCCGGGCATCGAGCAGCGGGTGCGGGGCGCGATTCTGGCGTTGCACGGCGGCGAGTTGCCGGTCGGCGAGGCGGTGATCGTGCCGACCGGAGCCGATCCGACGCCGGGGCCGGCGTGGCTGATCAGTGCGCCGACCATGCGCGAGCCGAGCACCGTGCTGCCGGCCGACACCGTGCATCCGTATCTGGCGGCGCGGGCGGTGTTCCGGCTGTGGCGCAACGGTGTGCTCGAAGACGGCCGTCCGGTTCGGTCGGCGGTGCGCAGCATCGCCATGCCCGGCCTGGGCACCGGCGTCGGCGGAGTGCCGCCGGAGGCCTGTGCACACCAGGTCGCGGCGGCGTGGGACGAGGTGTTCGGCCAGTAGCTGGACATCGCCAGCGAACTGGATCAGTCCCGCGACCCCTCGGCGTCGTCGTCCAGCCGACGCTGCAGGTGCTCGGCCAGGACGGTCTGCCGGTAGGTGCCGTCCTGGAGGCCCACGTCGCGGGCCTCCGCCGACCCGATCAGTCGCATCGTCCCGTCGGCCGTCTCCGCGGCTCCGAACTCGCCCAGGTCAATGCCTGGCCACTGGCCTGGTTTGTGGTAGACCGCCGGCTCCGCGGGGAAGAGGGCGAGCAGGCCCTCGTCGTGGCCGACAACCCGCCAGACCCCGGTGATGACGAGTTGGTCATCGGTGTACACAGCGTGCGGCAACGGCGCGTCGCGGACGGTCGGACCGAGCCGAGGCACCGCGGACGTGCCCCGGAAGAGCCCGAGCGCGGTGCCGAACCGGTCGCGAGCGACGACCACCGCCAGGTGGTAGCCGCCCCGGCGGGCGGGGATCGCCAGGACGTCGCCGACAGCAGGCTTGGGATAACGCTTCTTCGGCGCCTCGACGGCCAGTTTTCGTACGTCCTCGCCATCGACGTCGGCGAGGGGGATCTTCCCGGTCCGCAGCGCCTGGGCGATGGCCGAGGCGAACTCGGCCGGCGTCACCGAGGTTCCGGTCGCAGCGCTCACCTGGTCGACCACGGCCACCAGGTGGTCCATCGCATCGACGAAGATGGCGTCGTTCAGGTCGCCGACCCGCGACGCCTCGGGATTCGGGTACCGCTTGTTGCCCTTCAGGGTCGCCCTGAGCGTCAGCGGTGTGCTGAAGGTGTCGTCCGTGGCCTTGCTGTTCGCCGGGACCGCCCAGCCGAGAACCGCCAGGAACTCGCCCAGCGTCGGTGGGCCGCCGACCTGCTCCGCGAACTCGGCCGAGACCTCGGCGAGCCCGGCGGCCACCTCGTCAAGACCACTGGCGGGCAGTGGCGCATCACTCAGCGCCCCATCTTTCAGGGACATCCTGCTCCAGCCTTCCTCGTCTCGTAATCCTGATATTCTGACAGCTTGTCGCCAGCCAGTGGATTCTGCCTGTTGCCACGATAGTTGTTGCCGTCTCGGCCGATAATTGTATTGTTCTGTTCGGCGGTTCGCTGTTCCATCAGTCGGGACTCGCCATATGTCCGGGTTCCGGGAACCACATTCATCGCGTCGCCGTTGGCGGGGTCGAAACGGTTCGCATTGGCGCTGTGCCGACGGGCGACATCCGCCGCCGTCGAACCCGGTCCGAACATACCCGAGTAGTAGGTGTTGCCGTTGGCGTCACTCAAGGTGTAGTTGCTGAACCCGGTGCGATCGAGGTGCTGGTAGCGGGCAGTGGTGATGAGGCCGAGGGGATCGAGCCAGACGAGCGGGTTCGCCACGTAGCCGTGGTGGTTCGGGGCCGGAACGAGGCCGAGTGGATCCGGGCTGGTGTAGCGGCCGGTCTCCGGGTCGTAGTAGCGGTGGTAGTTGTAGTCGAGATCGGTCTCGGCGTCGTGGTACTGGCCGGGAAAACGCAGCAGACAGTCGATGCCGTCGATAGTGTCCGCGCCCGGCGAGTTGTGCGCGTTTCCCCACAGCCCGGCTCGCTGTCGCCACTCGACGCGCCCGTCGGGGGTGACCAGTTCCGTGGGAGTGCCCACCAGGTCGGTGATGATCGCGTGGAACCGACGGTCGATCACCCGCTGCGGCGCGGCGGCGTAGAACGTGCGCCGGTCCTGCGTGATCGGGGTCCAGGTGCCGGGTTCGTGGTCCCAGGTGGTCGCCGTGACCACGTCGGCGCCGGCGCGGACGTGGTCCTGTTCGGCGAGGACCTCGCCATCCCAGGTGAACCTGACCTCCTCGGCCGGCACGTCGCCGTCGCCGAGTCGCTGCTTGCTGATCCGCCGGCCGAGCGGGTCGTAGCGGTACCGCCAGCGTTGGCCCGCCGGGTTGACCGCCTCGACCAACCGGTCATAGGCGTCGTATCGGTAGGTCCAGATCCGCTGGCCGCCGGACAGGGTGCGGCGCACCGTCCGGATGAGACGTCCTTGTGCGTCGTAGTCGAAATGGGTGCGCCCGGCCTGCCGCAACAGGGTTCCGGTCAACGACCGTGGTCCATCCACATCGGACTCCGGCGACCCGGTGTCGGTGGCGTCGCGCAGGTTTCCGGTCGCGTCGTAGGCGTACCGCTCGGTCCACGTCGCGGCCTGGACCGAGGTGACCCGGCCGAGCCGGTCGAGCTCGAACCGCTGAGCACCGGTCACGCTGTCGCCGACGGCGGTGGGCACGCCGTCAGTGCGATAGCTCCAGGTGCGCTCGTGCAGCAGTCGCGAGGTGCGGTCCCCCTCCGAGCCGTCGACCTGGACCAACTGCCGGGCGGTCAGTCGGCCGGCGCTGTCCCAGGAGTTGGTCACCGCACTGGCGGCGCCGAGCCAGCGGAAGGTCTCCCGGCCGACGGCGTCATGTCCGAACGTGAGTCGCTGTCCGCCGGTGACGAGGGTGTGCGGCCGGCTGAGTTCGTCGTACTGCCAGGTGGACACCTGCCCGGTCGGGGTCGTGCGGGATATCCGCCGGCCGAGCGGGTCGAAGGCGGAGGTGAGGGTTCGCCCGTTCACCGTCTCGGACACGATTCGGCCGAGCCGGTCTCGGGTGAACACCACCTCGGCGTCCGGTCCGACAGCTCGGACCAGGAGGCCGGCCGGGTCGTAGTCGAAACTGGTCCCGGCGGTGTCGACTGCACTGTCCCCGGTGTGCTGTCGGGTCATTCGGCCGAGCGCGTCGCGGGTGATCGCGATCGTCTCGCCGGCGCCGTTGGTCAATCGGACGAGTCGCCCGGCGGCGTCCTGCTGGTACCCGACCGTGCGGCCGTTGAAGTCCCGTTCGCCGATGAGGTTGCCGGTCTGGTCGTAGGTGTACTGCCAGACCAGGTCCTGCGGATCGGTGACCGTGATCAGTCGCAGTTCGGTGTCGTGGGCGAAGGCGTGCCGGGTGCCGTCCGGGTCGGTGCGCGCCGTGATCCGGTGGAACGGCCCCATCTCGAAACTGGTGGTGAACCCGCCCCGGTCGGTGTGGGCGAGCAGGTCGCCGTTCGCGTCCCACCGCCATGCCTCACTGGCGCCGTCGGGGTGCGTCCGCCGCGCGGGCGTGTCAGCGCCGGTCCACTCCGTCGAGGTGAGCGCCCCGAGCGGGTCGGTGACCGCGGTGATCCGACCGCGGGCGTCCCGGACGTAGGTCCAGGTGGCGCCGTTCGCCTCGGTGATCGACAACGGCAGCCCGGCACGGTTGGTCGTCACCGTGGTGACGTGGCCGAGAGCGTCGGTCACCGACCGCAGTTCACCGTTGTCGGCGTAGGCGTAGCTGGTCGCCGCCCCGGTCGGGTTGGTGACCCGCAGCACGTTGCCGCGCTCGTCGTAGGCGTACTCCCAGCGCGCACCGTCCGGGCCGACGACTTCGACGGGCAGCCGCAGGTCGTTGTGGGCCAGGGTGACCGCCGTGCCGTCCGGTCGGTCGATCCGGGCCGGATCACCGTCCGCGCTGAGCGTGAAACGGGTGGTGTTGCCGAGCGGGTCGGTGCGGGAGAGCGGACGGTGGTGCCGATCGAACTCGGTGAGTTCGACGTTGCCGAGCGGGTCGACGACGCGGGTGAGGTGGTTGTGCGCGTCGTAGTGGTAGACGGTGGCGTGGCCGAGGCTGTTCGTGACGGTGGTGACCCGGTTGTCGAGGTCGTAGTCGAAGGAGGCGGACAGATAGCCGTCCTTGCCCTGACCGCGAACAACCCGCCCGTCCGGGCCGTACGTGTACTGGTAACGGTAATTGTTGCGGTCCACCCATGCGGTGATCCGATTGGACTCGTCGTATTCATAGCCGTAGGGCAGCCCGGTGGAGTCGACAATTCCGGTGAGCCGGCCGCGCTCGTCATAGCGATACTCGACCAGCGTGGTGCCATTCTCGGCACTATCGGCGCTGTCGGCATTTCGGGCGCCGTCCAGCAATCGGATGGCCTGAATACGGAATCCGCCGTCGGTGTCGGCCGTGTCGACGCCAATGCGGTAGCCCGCCGAGTGGTTGACACCGACCGGCGATCCGTCATAACCGCGCAGGTAGCTGATGCGATTGTCGTTGCGGTCGGTCAGCGCGGTGATGGGCCGCAGTGCCAGGTTCGCTCGGTTGGGTCCGAAGTGGCGCACCCAGCCGGTCGCCGGGTCCTCGATTCGGTAGGTGTCCGTACTGTCGTCCCAGGTGAGCGGCCAACGGGCGCCGTCGGCCGGCATCGCCTGCTGGCCCGGCCGGTTCGGGCGCGGATAGTGCAGAATCTGCGCGTCGTCGCCGGCGTAGTGGACGGAGTCCTCGTCGATCTCCAGCCGTTGGTCCAGGGTCGAGGACCAGCCCGGTCCGTGCGACCGCCCACCCTGGTAGGCCGAGGCGTACGCGCGGCGGAGGACCAGCGGCAGCAGTCCGGGCAGCTCGACATCGGTCTTCTCGGTGATCATCTGGCCGGAGACGACGTCGACCGGGTCGCCGCCCCGACCATCGCAGCCGCCGTTGCCATCCGCTGGCTGCCCGCCGCCACGCTCGCCGCCACCGAGCCGCGGCGGCTCGGCATCCGGACGGCCGCCGCCCGTGCCGCCAGCACCGCCCGCCTTCGGCGCGCCACCCTCGCCGGGCCGAACGCCGGCGGCCGCGTCCGCGACGTCCCGACTGGCCTTCTGCTCGCCGCCGTTCCGCGCGTCTTCGAACGCCTTTTTGTTCTCGGCCTCGGTCTTCTCGGTTTGTTCCGCGGTCCGGACCATCCGCTTCCGGGTGTCCTCGTAGAAACCCCTGGCCAACGTGCCGAATCGCTGCCCGGCGTGCTCGGCTACGTCCTTGACGCCCGTCTCGATCGCTTTGGCTATCTCGCCGCTCATTCGAAGCTCATATTCGTCAAGGTCGAGTGCAGGGTCTGCGCGTGGCCGGCCATGGTGTCGGCGTGCTGTGACATGACCTGGGCGTGGGACTTGAAATCGTCAATGGCCATCTGGAATCCGGCACTGCCACCGGCGCCGCCGGACTCGCCGAGTGCCGAGGACAGCTCGTTGTAGACGAGGCCGTTCATCGCATTATCCACCACCTCGATGAGGGGCTTGATCGCCGCGTCGATGACTTCTCCCATGATGTACTGGATAATCTGCTGCTCCAGGAACTCGACACACTTCGTCGCCGCCTCCTCGATCAACCCGAGGCCGGCTTCCGCGAGACCGAAGGTGGCGACGGCGGCGGCCTGATCGGCGAGGAACGTGACCGCCAACCCCACCAGTTCGGCGATCGCCGCCCCCTTCAGCCCGGTGATCGCGTCCGCCGCCCCGTCGAGGGCGGTGGCCACCACGTGACAGGCGTCGACCAGCTCGTTCAGGTGGCTGTTGGTCTTCTGACTCCAGGCGGCGATCATGGCGTCATAACCGGCGCCCTGGTAGTGCTGGCCCGACTGCTTGATCGTCGCGGTCGCGTCCTCGTGCGTGGACTGCACGTTCTGCGCGAAGGTCGACACATGCTGGCCGGCCTCCCGGACCTTGTCCTCGTTCACGTTCGGCCAGTTGATGCCGATGAACTGCAGAAGCTGAACAACCTCACTCGGCAACTCGATCGCCATCCGAGCGCCCCCCTCATCAACGGTCATCGGGCTGGCACGACTGATCCACAGCTTACTGAGCGAGCCACTGTCGAGTCTGCCGTTCGTGATCACTCACTCGAACGGCCCAGCGGACAAACCTCAGGGCCGCCCGCGTCGAGCGGGCGGCCCCGACGGTTGTCGGCGTCAGTCGGTTGTCGGCGTCAGTCGGTCGTTTCGGCTTCACCGGCGGCGATACCGTCACCGGCCTCGCCGGCGGACTCGCCGGAACCGATCGCGCGGACCTTGACCTTGGTCGGCTGGATCGCCGGAGCGGCCACCTCACGCACTCGGACCTTGAGCAGACCCCGGTCGTAGTCCGCGGTCACGTGCTCGGCCGTGACGCCCTTGGGCAGCGCGAACTCCCGACGGAACTGGCCGGCGCGAATCTCCCGCACCAGCACGCCGTTCTCGTCGGAGTCACGCTCCGCGGAGCGCCGGCCGCTGATCGCCAGCCGCCCGTCGGCGACCTCGACGTCAACGTCCTTCTCGACGTCGACGCCCGGCAGTTCCAGCGTCACCAGCACATCCGCGCCATCGCGGGTGACATCGACGGCCGGCACGAACCCGCGACGGGGCTCGAAGTCGGCGAGCTCGGTGCTGAACTGACGGAACAACGTGGGGAACGGAACCCGGGTGTAACCCCGCAGCGCAATCGCCATCGTGCATCCTCCTCGGTTAGTTGAGCTTTCTTCACTCAACTTTCATCAGCGTCAACGGCGAAGGTCGACGGTTTGTTCCACCCGCACCCCTCACCACTTCGGGTGATGGCAGTCACAGCACGCGAGTTATCCACTGCTGTGGATAACTCTGGGGACAAACTGTGGGCAGGGTCGGCACAGGCTGTGCACGCCCGATCGTCGTGGCTGTTCGGCCGGCCGGCACTTGTGGATGTTCACATCTTCAAGCCCTTGGGGATGCCGGTGAGCACCCATTCCGCCTGGTCACCCGAATGGGTGGGGGGTCCGCTCGGCGTAGCGTGACATTGTGACGGTTCGGGTGCTACTGGTCGATGACCATGAGGTGGTGCGCCGCGGGCTGCGCGACATGCTCGACGGCGAGCAGGACATCGCCGTCGTCGCCGAAGCCGGCACCGTCGCCGAAGCGATCGTCCGCGCCGCCGACAGTCGGCCCGATGTCGCGGTGATCGACATGCGGCTGCCTGATGGCGACGGCGTGGCGCTGGCGCGGCGGCTGCGGGACCAAGCCACGACCGACGGCATCGCTGACGGCAGCACCGACGACTCGGGCAGCGCGCCGAAATGCTTGGTGTTGACCGCATTCGACGACGAACAGGCCCTGGTGGCCGCGATCAAGGCCGGCGTTTCCGGCTACCTGCTCAAGCAGGTTCGCGGCCAGGATCTGGTAACCGCCGTGCGCGAGGTCGCCGCCGGTCGTTCACTGCTGGACTCGCTGACCACGGCGCGGGTGCTGGACCGGATGCGTCGGCCGCCAGAGGACCCAGCCGCCCGCGTCTATGCCACGCTCACCGAGCGGGAACGGCGGGTGCTGGACCTGATCGGCGAGGGGCTGAGCAACCGGCAGATCGCGGAAAACCTGTTCCTGGCCGAGAAAACCGTGAAGAACTACGTCACCGCCGTGCTGGCCAAGCTCGGTCTGGAACGTCGCGCCCAGGCCGTCGCCTGGGTGGCCCGACAGGCCACATCGAGCTAAACGACTTCGCCGACGAGCACCGGGACCTCCCACACCACCGTGGTGCCGATCCGCGCCGAGGACCGGACATCGCACCGGCCGCCGACCGCCTTCGCCCGGTCCGCGAGGTTGCGCAGGCCGCGCCGGCTCACCCCGGGTGGAATGCCGCAGCCGTTGTCCCACACGAAAAGCCGCAGCCGCGAGTCCCGACAGGTCACCCGGACGCTGACCGAGGACGCGCCGGCATGCCGCACCACATTGGCCAGCGCCTCGCGCAGCGCCGCCCGGACATGATCGGCGACCGCGACCGGTACCGCGGCCGGATCTCCTTCCAGCGCCAGCTCGACCGGGAAGCCGAGCAGTTCACCGGCGGTCCGCGTCTCCGCGCGCACCGACTCGAACAGGTCCGACGGTGGCCCGGCGTCCTCGGGGTCGGCGCTGCGCAGCGCGCGGACCGTGCCCCGCACCTCGGCGATGGTCTCGTCCAGTTGGTCGACGGCGTCGGCCAACCGGGCCGCGTCCCGCCGGGCGAGCCGCCTGGACAGCTTGCGGCTCAACAGGTCCAGCTGCACACCGGCCGCGTACAGGCGCTGGACGATCACGTCGTGCAGATCGCGGGCGATCCGCTCGCGCTCCTGGTACACGGCGACCCGCTGCCGGGCCGTCGACCCCTCGGCGAGCATCACCACCAGCCCGGCCTGCGTCGCGAACGAGGCCAGCACGTGCGAGGCGATCGGCGTGAACGGCGGTGACCCGCGCCGCCGGTACACGGTGAGCACGCCCAGCGGACGTTCCACGGTGCCGAACGGCGCCGCGCCGAACGGCCCGTACCGACGCAGCGGCTTGGGCACGAACGGCGCGGTGCGCGGATCGGTGGTGAAGTCGTCCACCACGACCGGCACCCCGCTGCGAGCGACCCGGGCCGCCGTCGACCGCGCGGACAGCACCAGGCCGACCAGATCCTCGCCGGCTGAACCGCCGGAGCTGTCCGGGCCGCCGGAGCGATCTACGCCGTCGGCGCCCAGTCGGCCGTGCACGGCTTCGACGGTGAGCTGGCCGTCCTCACCGCGCGCCATCACCAGGCCGAGATCGGCCTCCACCAACTCGACCGCGCTGCGCACGACGAGTCGCAGCACGGCGTCCGGGTCGTCGGTGGCCAACGCCGCCTCGGCGATCTCGGTGGACGCGCGCAGCGCCTGGTTTGCCAGCGTGAGGTCCATGATCTGAGTCAAGGCTACGGCCCCCCGAGCAGGTCAGGACGACGCCACAAGTGCGACAGTGCTCACCTCCGGGTGATGGTGCTGATTCGGCGCGACGGTGACCCGGCCGTTGTCGACGGTGATCACCAGATCGGCGGCGGCGGCTTCGGCCGGCCGGTGCGTGACATGCACGAGGGTGTGGCCGGCCAGCCTGTCCCGCACGGTGGCCACTATTCGTTGTGCGGTCGGCTCGTCCAGGTGCGCGGTCGGCTCGTCCAGCAGCACCAGCGGGCATCGCGGGGCGCGCAGCAACGCCCTCGCCAACGCCAGCCGGGCCGCCTCGCCACCGGAGGCGAGCACTCCGCCTGGCCCGAGCGGGACATCCAACCGGTCGACCCAGTCGTCCAGCGCCGCCTGGCGCAAGGCGGCCCGCAGCGCGTCATCATCGGCGTGCGGATCGCCGAGTCGCAGGTTTTCCCGCACGGTGGTGGACACCAGTTGCGGGTCCTGCGGGCACCAGGCGACATCGGCGGGCACCATCGCGAAACCCTGTTCGGCGGGCAGGAAACCCAGCAGCAGCGCCAGCAGGGTGGACTTGCCCGCGCCGGACGGGCCGACCACCGCCACTTCGGCGCCGGCCGGGATGCGCACGCTGACGCCGCGCAGTGTCGGCGATGGCGTGTCCGGCCAACGCACGTCCACGTTGTCGAGCCGGATCTCGCCGGTGGTCGGCTCGGCCGGGACAGCGACCGGCTCGGTGATCGCGGTGTCAGTGATCGTGGTGTCGGCGATCCCGGTTATGTCGGTGATTCGGGCGAGGGCGGTTCGCAGCACGTCCAGCCGCTGGGCGGCGGGCGCCAGCCCGTCCAAGGTCTCGGCCAGTGCCAGCGGCAGCAGGGCGAGCACCGGCGCCCACACCGGATTCAGCGCGCCGGCCCGCGCGGCTGAGGCGGCGAGCCAGGCGCAGGCGAGGGCGGCGAAGCCGAGCACCGCGACGGTCACCCCGCTGGCGGCTCCGGCGCCGACCGCCTGTCGGCGGGCCTGGCCGGCCAGCTCACTGTCCACAGTGGCCAGTTCGCGCCGGCGGCGGTCGAAGGCGCCGCAGGCGATCAGGTCGGCCGAGGCGTCCAGCAGCCCCAGCACCGCCCCCGCGAACCGCCGCCGGCCAGCGGCCAGCACGGTGCTGGCCCGGCGTTCGCACCACAGCGCGACCAGCGGCGCCCCGATCCCGGCCACCAGCAGCGCGAGCGCGAGGGCCAGCCCGGCGGCCGGCAGGATCATCGCCTGCGCCACGACCGTGAGCACGGCCACGGCGAGCGCGACCAGCGGCGGTTGCAGCACCCTGGGCACCAGATCGCGCACGGTGTCGGTGTCGTCCACCAGCCGCCGCGGGCCGTCGTCGCGGCGCAGCCGAGCGGTGCGGGCCGGGCCGAGCGCGACCAGCGCCTGCCACAGCCGCACCCGCAGCCGACCGGACCGCCGGAAGGCGGCATCATGGGAGACCAGCCGCTCGGCGTAGCGCAGCACGCCCTTGCCGAGCCCGAACGCCCGCACCGCGACGATCGCCACGGACAGCGTGAGAATCGGCGGATGCTCCGAGGCGCGGGCGATCAGCCACGCCGCCGTCCCGGTCAATGCGACTCCGGAACCGAGCGCCGCCGCGCCCAACAGCACGCCGGCGAGCGTGCGCCAGTCGAGCAGGGAACCCAACGCCGCCAACGACATCCGTCGCGCGGCCGGCTCGTTGTCGACGGCGGCGAGGATCCCGAGATCCGGGGTGGGCCGATCGAGCTCAGGGTCGGTCAGCTCGCGATGGGTCGCCAGCACGACCGCCGCTCCGGCATCGGCCGCTGCCCGGATCGCCATGCCGACCTGGGCGGCGGTGTCCCGGTCCAGATGCGCGGTGGGCTCATCGAGCAGCAACAGCCAGGCGCCCCGGCGCAGTCGGAGCAGTGCGCGAGCCAGCGCCACCCGCTGCCCCTCGCCGGCGGACAACTCGTCCACTCGCCGGCCCAGCAGGTGGCCGGCGGCGGCTTCGACCGCTGCCGCGGTTATCTCGGCATCCGATGCCGGTTCCAGATCGCTGACGGCCAGTCGCAGTTCGTCGGCGACGGTCGGGCCGGTGAACCGTGGTCGCTGCGGAACCCAGGCGATCTGCTGTCGCCAGGCCATCTGATCGAGGGCCGCGATATCCATCCCGTCGACGGTGACGTCGCCCCGCTCGGGCGCGACGAAACCGAGCAGCACCGCCAACGTGGTGGACTTGCCGGCGCCGCTGGGTGAATCCAGCCGGGCGATCTCGCCTGGCGCGACCGTGAAGGACTCCCCATCCGGCGCGAATCCGTCCCGCCGGCGCACCCGCAGCCCGGTGACGGCAAGCTGGTGTCGAAGGGCGCCCGGGTGCACCCCTTTCGGAACCGAGCCCCCTCCGACACCAACACCGGTATCCGCCGGGGCCAGCTCGGTGACCCGGCGAACGGCCTCCAACCCGTCCTCGCAGGCGTGATAGGCGGCGCCGGCCGCGCGCAGCGGGAGATAGCACTCCGGCACCAGGATCAACACCAGCAGCCCGGTGGCCAGCCCGAGCCCGCCGTCCACCAGCCGCAGCCCCACCCCGACCGCGACCAACGCGACCGACAGCGTGGCCAGCACCTCCAACACCAGCGCGGACAGGAACGCGACGCGCAAGGTGGCCGTGGTGGCCCGCCGGTGCAGATCGGAGACCCGGCGCACCGATCGGGACTGGGCGGCGGCCCGGCGGAACGCGGTCAACACGGGAAGGGCGCGCACCAACTCGAGCAGGTGGCCGGCCAGCCGCTGGTTGGCGTCCGCCGCGCGGGCCACCCGATCGCCGGTGTAGCGGCCGATCAGTGCCGCGAAGACCGGGATGAGCGGCACGGTGATCGCGACCAGCACCGCCGAACGCCAGTCCGCCACCAGGATCGCGACCCCGACCAGCGCCGGCACCACGGCGGCCGTCACCAACGCCGGCAGGTACTGGACGAAATAGTTGTCGAGCGCGTCCAGTCCGCCAGTAGCCAGCGCGGTCAACTCGGCCGGGCCGCGTTCGGCGATCCACTCCGGACCGTGCCGCTGCGCCGCGTCGAGCAACTGGCCGCGCAGTTCCTCCTTGGCCCCGGCGGCGGCCCGCGCGGCGACGGTGCGCACCGCCCAGGTGAACAGGGCGCGGGAGACGATCGCGACCGCGAGCACCACCAGCCAACCGGTGATGTCCGGCCGGCCGGCGACCACGGCGGCCAGCGCGGCGGACAGCGCCCACGCGCAGCCGACCAGGGCGATCGCGCCACCGGCGGACAGCAGCGCGCAGCGCACCAGCGCCCGGCGGGTGGCCTTGCCGCGCAGGGGAAGAGCGCCCAGTGGACCGGCCATCAGTGCACCCCGGAGGGGATGTGCGCGGTGCCGATCCGCCGGCGGAACACCCAGTACGTCCAGCCCTGGTAGATCAGCACGGCCGGCGCGCCGAACCCGGCCACCCAGGTCATCACGGTCAGCGTGTACGGGCCGGACGCCGCGCCGGCCACGGTGAGCGCATACGAACTATCCACTGTGGACGGCAGCACGTCCGGATACAGCGCGCCGAACAGCGTGGTCGCCGCGGCGATGACGGCGACCGCCAGCGCGGCGAACGCCCGGCCCTCCCGGCCGGCCGCGAGCAGCGGCGCCGCGGCGATGCCGGCCAGCGCGGCCAGTCCGAGGGTGATCCAGGTCCAGGGGTGGCCCTCGTGGAGTTGGACGACCAGCAACAGCACGACCAGCGGCAGCAACGCGACCGGTGCGATCCGGGCGCCGAACCGTCGGGCCCGCAGCCGGATGTCGCCGTCGGTCTTCAGCGCCACGAACGCGGCCCCGTGCAGCAGCGCGAATCCGGCGACCGCGAGCGCGCCGAGCACGGTCTCCGGGCGGACCGCGGCGAACGCCGAGCCCACTCGATCGCCGCGCCCGTCGATGGGCAGGCCGAGGACGGTGGTCGCGATGATCAGGCCGATGCCCAGCGCCGGCACCCAGGAGCCGACCACGATCGCCCCGTCCCAGACTCGCCGCCAGCGCACCGAGTCGACCTTGCCCCGGTACTCGAACGCCACGCCCCGGCCGATCAACGCCAGCAGCACCAGCAGCAGCGGCAGGTAGTTGCCGCTGAACAGGTCGGCGTACCAGGAGGGGAACGCGGCGAAAGTGGCGCCGGCGGCGACGATCAGCCACACCTCGTTGCCGTCCCACACCGGGCCGATCGTGTTGATCAGGACCCGGCGGTGGGTGTCGTCGCGGCCGAGGATCGGCAGCAGCATCCCGACGCCGAAATCGAAGCCCTCCAGGAACAGGTAGCCCGACCAGAAGAAGGCGATCACGCAGAACCAGAAGGTCGGCAATGTCATTCGTGGCTCCTAGTAGGCGAAGGACAGCGGATCGGATTCAGCGTCGGACTCCGCGGAATCACCCGAGGGTGGCTCGCCGGGCGGCCGGGTCTCGGTGGCGCCGGCTCGCACGTACCGGGCGATCAGGAAGGTCTCCACCACCGCCAAGCCGCCGTACAGCACGGCGAACGCGACCAGCGAGGTCACCATCTCGCCCACCGACACACCCGTCGACACGGCCTGCGCGGTGAACAGCCAGACGCCGTGCACCCCGGTCGGGTTGGGCACCACCACGAACGGCTGCCGGCCCATCTCGGTGAAGATCCACCCCGCCACGTTGGCCAGGAACGGGGTGGTGATGGCGAGCAGCGCCAGCCGGTGCACCCAGGGACTGGCCGTCCACTTGTTGTCCGGGAACCGGCCGCGCCGGGTGAACCACAGCGCGATCGCGGCGGCCAGCGCGGCCAGCGCGCCGAACCCGATCATCAGCCGGAATCCCCAGTACTCCACGACCAGGTTGGGCACGTAGTCGATCGGCGTGCCGGCGAACGAGCCGAGGCTGGCATCGTTCGGGTAGTCGACGCCGTATTCGGCCTGGTACCGCGGAATCAGGTCCTGCACGCCGGCGACCTTGCTGGTGAAATCGCCGGTGGCCAGGAAGGACAACAGGTACGGCAGGTCGAGGCTCTTGACGCTCTCACAGTTGGGCTGGGCGACGTCGCCGATGGCGAACACCGAGAAGCTTGCCGGTTTCTCGGTGTGGCACAACGCCTCGGCCGAGGCCATCTTCATCGGCTGCTGCTGGAACATCAGCTTGCCCTGGTAATCGCCGGTGAAGGCCAGCGCGGCGAACGCGACCAGCCCGACCCAGGCGCCCCACCGCAGCGAGGTGAACCACACCCGCCGATCCGGATCATCCGAAGTGGACTTGCGGTGCCGGCGGGCCAGGTGCCAGAACGAGATGCACACCAGGAACGTCGCGCCGACCGACAGGCAGCCGACCAGGGTGTGCGAGGACGCGGCGAGCAGCGTGTTGTTGGTGAGCACCGCCCAGATCGACGTCAGCACCGGCTTGCCGTTCACCAGCTTGACGCCGACCGGGTGCTGCATCCAGGAGTTGGCCGCCAGGATGAAGTACGCGGACAGCACATTGGCCACCGCGACCGCCCAGATACAGGCCAGGTGCACGCCCCTGCGCAGCCGGTCCCAGCCGAAGATCCACAGGCCGAGGAACGTGGACTCGATGAAGAACGCGACCAGGCCCTCCATCGCCAGCGGCGCGCCGAACACGTCGCCGACGAACCGGGAGTACTCGCTCCAGTTCATCCCGAACTGGAACTCCTGGACGATGCCGGTGACCACCCCCATGGCGAAGTTGACCAGCATCAACTTGCCCCAGAACCTGGTCATGGCGTAGTAGTGCGGTTTGCCGGTGCGCACCCAGGCCGTCTGCATGGCGGCGACCAGCACGGTCAGCCCGATGGTCAACGGCACCATCAGGAAGTGGTAGACGGTGGTGACACCGAACTGCCACCGCGCCACACCGACAAGATCACCAAGGTTCACCTGACCTATCGTCGGCCAGCCGGCGGCAATCCGCCACGGACCCGGGTCCTGTCCAACCCGGGACCAAGGTCCCGGCCGCCCGGCCCAACGCGAGAACCGGGCGGCCGGTTCGACGATCAATCGATGATCAGCCGGCGATCAGCTGTTCGGCACGAACAGCAGCCCGTGCGGGCTGTTGAAGCCGGTGCCGAACGGTGTGACGGTGCCGGTCCTGAGGTCGAGCTGGCCCAGCGTGCCGGCCAGCGGCTTGGAGTCGTTGGGTACCGCGACAAAGGCGCTGCCACTGGCGAACGGCCCGTGCACGGCGTAGATCTTGTTGGCCGAGGTGTCGGTGAGGTACAACGTGCCCGAGGAACTGGCGGCCACCGCCGTGTCATCGACCTGGGTGTTCAGGCTCAGCAGCTTGGCGATCTGGCCCGCGCCGCCCGGGTTGGTCAGGAAGATCAACTCACCGTCACCCTGGCTGTCCAGCAGCAGGTCACCGCCGAAGCTCGGCGCGCCGGTCGGGATGATCTCGCTGGAGTCGGGGTCGGACAGGTCGAGGGTGACGGCCTTGTTGTTCGTCACGCTGGTCGCGGTCGAGTTGTCCTTGAACGCGGCGGTCGCGGTAGCGGTGCTGCCGGACAGCGTCACCTTGTACAGCGATGGGCCGGAGAACGTTGTGCCGTCGGCGTTCGGGGACGGGTTGGACGCCGAGATGTACAGCGAGCCGTGGTAGACGGCGATGCTGTCGGTGCCGCCGCCGTGCGGCAGCTTGCTGGGGCTGTACTGGTAGTGCTTGACCTGGGAACCCGACGACGCGCTCGGGGTGATCGTGTACAGGCTGCTGTTGCCGTCCTCATTGACGGTGGCCACCAGGCCGCCGGCGGCCGGATCGGCGGTCAGGCCGTCCGCCTTGCCGGTCAGGTTCCAGCTCGCCACCTTCGCGCCCTTGCCGCTGTACTCGACAACGGTGCTGGCGGTCTGCCCGGTCGGACTGGGCTCGCCCTGGGAGCCGACGCCGTTCTGATAGGCCACATAGATGTCGTCACCCAGTGGGGTGATGTCGTCCGGGTCGGACAGCGATCCGCCGGTGGCGAAGGTGCTCACGGTGAACCCGGCCGGCACGGTGATCGCGCCCGCGGTGTTCGCCGTGGCGGAGGCATTCGTGACGAACGCGCCGACGCCGAGCCCGACCAGCAGCACCGCGCCACCGACCAAACCCATGCGTCGGGTCGACTTGGAGATCATGCTCTTCCTTCCGAAGCGGATAAGGGCGGGCATCACTGAGCCAGGTGAAGGTGAATGCCGCGTGAGCACGATCGGGACTGGCGGTGAACAGCTCGGACCGAAAGACCTACAACAGTCCGAGATCCTCCAAATCGGACACCGGCTCGGCCAATGTGTACGAGCCGTAGGAGGCGAACACCGCGCGCACCGCGCGGGCCGCGTCGTCCGACAGCGCGGCCGCCTCGCTGGCCAGCGCCGGACCGTCCTCAGAGGTCAGCGCCTTCCGAACCGCCAGCCGAACGTCCTTGCCGGCCAACGCCCGCGAGGTGGCCACCAGCAGGTTGACGAAACCGTGGTGGGTCACGCCCGTGTCGGCGGTGTGCCGGACCGCGCCGGGCAGCCCGGACGTGGTCTTGAACGAGGTGCCCGACTCGATCAGCACGGACAGGAAATCGGCCACCTCGTCGGCGCTGGGAAAGGCTTCGGAGACTCGGCCGCCGCAGCGTAGTTTCGGCCAGTAGCCGCGCTCGGCCACCCGCGCCACGCCTTCCAGCCATCCGTTCCCGCCGTGCCGCGGCTCGACCACTCGAACGACGTCCTCCGGCACGAACTCGGCCACCCGTTCCAGCCACACCTCGTCCACGTCCGAGGGCGCCGGCATCTCGACCATCCGCAGCGCCAGCAGCTCGGTGCGCGACTCGACGATCGACACCGCCTTCGGCACCCCACCCAGCCCGGTGTCCACCACCAGCGACAGCGGCAGCGGTTTGGCCGGCTTGGCCCGAACGAGTTCGGTGATCAGCTCGGGCAGCCGGGACGCCGGGCAGAGGAACAGGCCGACCATGCCGGCCCGCTCACCGGCCCGTCCGGCCAGATGCCCACGCACCGCGTCGGCCATCGTGGTCTCGCTGGGCGGGAACAGCGCCGCGTCGTCCACCAGCCGCGCCAGCAGGGGCGGAGTGCCGTATGGACCTGGGGTACGGAGCTCGGCAGCGCTAGACACGGGTCACACGCTAACGGTGCCAAGGAATCGGACCTGAGTATCCCCCGTTTCGGGCGGAGCACCCGCCGTGCCTGATCCACAGCGTTACCATCCGTATTCGAGTCTTGGCAGCAGGTGACTCCGTGTCCTAGCGTCAGTGTGGCCCAACTCATTGCCTGCCCGGTTCGACTCAGGTTAGCCTTACCTAACTAGGAGGTGACAGGTGCGCCAGGCACGTCGGACCCCGCCGATTCCGCCCTCACCCGAGCGGGCCCGGACCATCGCCTGCCGAGGCGGCCGGGCCACGGTGATGATGCGGACCCCGGACCCGGATGCCGGCGAGTCCGGCCGGATCGAGCCGCATCTGCACCACGTGCACGCCGACGGCACCGTCACCGTGCTGCTGGCCGACGATCATCCGCTGGTGGCCGCCGCGCTGCTGGCCCCGCGCGGCGAGCAGGCCGCCATGATCGAGCTCGCCGACCGCGCGCCGGTGCGGCTGCGCGAGCCAGTGCGGGGGCTGCTGTGGATCACCGGCTGGCTGCGTGCGCTGGACGGCTGCCGCGCCCGGCACGAGGTGCTCGCGGTCGCCGAGGAGCGCGCGGACTGCCGGCTGCTGGACGCCGGACACGGGATGACCGTGCTGCGGCTGACCCCGGCCTCGCTGGTGCTCGCCGACGGCGAGGGCAGTCAGTCGGTGCGGCCGGAGGATTTCGCCGCCGCCAGCCCGGATCCGTTCTGCGACTACGAGGACCAGTGGCTGCGGCATCTGGAGATGTCCCACCGGGACGTGGTCGGTCTGCTGACCCGGCTGCTGCCGACCCGGCTGCACGGTGGGCACGTCCGTCCGCTGGGCCTGGACCGGTTCGGGCTGCGGCTTAGGGTCGAGCTGGCCGACGCCGATCACGACGTCCGGCTCGGATTCACCCGGCCGGCGACCACGCCCGAGGACATCAGCGCCGAGCTACGTCGGATGGTGGGCTGTCCGTTCCTCGCCGGGCGTGCCGGCTAACGTCGCTGGGTGCCCGACTCAGCACCGAACCGCCTGCGCGGCTGGCTGACCCCGCCGATCCCGCTCACCCCGGGGACGGTCGACGCGCCGCGCGACCGCCGGAGTGTCCACATCGAACTGTGGATCGCGCTGGCCGTCACCTTCGGCCTGGCCGGTGTCGTGTCCGCTTTGGACCTGGCGAACGCACTGCTCGCGGCGACGCCGCTCAACAAGCAGCAGGTGCCGATCAACGCGCCGCACAGCGTGCTCAGTGTGCTGGACCTGCTGTTCCAGCTGGCCAACGTGGCGCAGTTGCTGGCCTGGGGCACGCTGGGGCTGTACCTGTTGTGGCGGGCCGGAATCCGGCCGGCGCTGGTCGGTCTGGACCGCGACCGGCTGCGCTCCGACCTGCTCGGCGGAGTCGGCCTGGCCGCGTTGATCGGCGCCGCCGGCCTGCCGTTCTATCTCGGCGCGCGGGCGCTGGGATTCAACGCCAGCGTGGCGCCCTCCACACTGACCGACACCTGGTGGCGGATTCCGGAACTGGTGCTCGCGGCCGTCGCCAACGCCTGGGCCGAAGAGACGGTGGTCGTCGGCTACCTGATCAGCCGGCTGCGCCAGCTCGGCTGGCGGGAGAACCGGTCGCTGCTGGCCTCGGCGGTGCTGCGCGGCTCGTACCACTTGTATCAGGGCTTCGGCCAGTTCGTCGGCAATCTGGTGATGGGCCTGGTGTTCGGCCGGGTGTGGCAGCGCACCAACCGGCTGTGGGCGCTGATCACCGCGCACGCGATCCTGGACATCGCGTCGTTCCTCGGCTACGCGCTACTCGCCCGGCACCTGTCCTGGCTGTAGCGTCAGAGATCATGGCGCCCAGGGTGGACAGCGAGGTCGGGCCGCTGCGCACGGTGCTGCTGCACCGGCCGGGCCCGGAGCTCAAGCGACTCACCCCGCGCAACAACGACCAACTGCTGTTCGACGGCGTGCCGTGGGTGGACCGGGCCCAGCAGGAGCACGACGCGTTCGCCCGCACGCTCACCGATCGTGGCGTCGAAGTGCTGCTGCTGGCCGAACTTCTGGTCGTCGCGCTCGCTGACGCACGAGCTCGGGCGCGGGCCGTGCAGGCGGCCGTGGACGAGCGGCGGCTGGGCATCGACCTGGCCGACGCGCTCCGCTTCCATCTGTCCACTGTGGATGCCAAGAGTCTGGCGGCGGTGGCCACCGCCGGAATGACCTTCGAGGAACTGCCGGCCGCCGAGGGCGCGTCGCTGGTCCGCCGGATGCACCAGCCCTATGACTTCGCCGTCGACCCGCTGCCCAATCTGCTGTTCACCCGCGACTCGTCGGTGTGGATCGCGGACCGGGTCGCGGTCGGCTCGCTGGTGCTGCCGGCCCGGTCGCGGGAATCGGTGCTCACCGACCTGATCTACGCCTACCATCCGCGATTCCGGGACGTCCAGCGCGCGTACCGGGCGCACTCGGCCCCGGTCGAGGGCGGCGACGTGCTGCTGCTCGCGCCCGGCGTGCTGGCCGTCGGGGTGGGCGAGCGGACGTCGCCGGCCGGGGCGGAGTCGTTGGCCCGCTCGGTGTTCGCGGACCGGTTGGCGCACACCGTGTTGGCCGTGCCGATCGCCCAGCAGCGCGCCACCATGCACCTGGACACGGTGTGCACCATGGTCGACCGGGACGCGGTGGTGATGTATCCGGCGGTGCGGGACACCCTGTCGGCGTATCCGCTGCGGCCGGACGGCTCCGGCGGCGTGCTGGTCGGCGGGCCGGAACCGTTCCTGCACGCGGCCACCGAGGCGATGGGCATCGAGCGGCTGCGGGTGATCGACACCGGACTGGACTCGGTGACCGCCGAACGCGAGCAGTGGGACGACGGCAACAACACGCTCGCGGTCGCGCCGGGGGTGGTCGTCGCCTACGAGCGCAACGTGGAGACCAACGCCCGGCTCACCGACGCCGGCATCGAGGTGTTGCGGATCGCCGGCTCCGAACTCGGTTCCGGCCGGGGCGGCCCACGGTGCATGTCCTGCCCGATCAGCCGCGATCCGCTGGTCTGAGACCGCCGGTCTGGATGCTGGAATCACGTCAGAATTCGGTTAACTTCTGGCCCGCGTTCGTCAAGGATGGAGGCATGACGAACGCACTGGTATGGATGCGGCGTCGGGTCCGGGAAGCCTGGACAGATCAGCTTGAGCTGCAAGAACGGATGAGCCTGGCGAACCGACCGTGGGCGGAGCACTACCTGCACTGGGCGCGCACCGCGGACGGCTGGGAACTGCACGGGCACCTGCTGCCGCCGCGCGGCTGGCGGCGGTTCAGCGTCACCCGCGGCGGCTGGTGCCTCGGCCAGCTCATCGCCCGAGACAGGCACCCCGAGCGCGACTGACGCACCGAACACGACTGACTCAGCGGGCGAGGCGGCGCTACCGGGCCAGGCGGCTGAGCAGCGCCGAGGCGACCGTGATCATCGCCGCGCTGGTCAGCACCAGCACGGCAAAGTCGAGCCCGAAGTCAGCCGGCGTGCCGATCAGCAGCCCGCGCAACGCATCCACCTCGTAGCCCAGCGGGTTGACCCGGTTGATCACCTTGAGCCAGCCCGGCATCAGGCTGACCGGGTACAGCGCGTTGGAGCCGAAGAACAGCGGCATGGTGATCGCCTGGCCGATGCCCATCAGCCGATCTCGGGACAGCACCAGGCCGGCGATGGTGATGGACAGGCAGCAGAAGAACGCCGAGCCGAGCACCACCACGACCGCCATGGCGATCAGCTTCAGCGGGTTGGCGGTCAGGCCGACGCCGAGGATCGCCGCCAGGATCAGCACGGCCAGCGCCTGCACCAGGGCCCGAACCCCGGCGGCGAACGCCTTGGCGGCGACCAGCGCGACCCGCGGCGTCGGTGTCACCAGCAGCTTGGCCAGCACCCCGGCGTCGCGCTCCCAGATGATCTGGATGCCGTAGAAGATCGCGATGAACAGCGCGGACTGGGCCAGGATGCCGGGCGCGAGATAGTCCAGATAGGGCACCTTGCCGGTGGGAATCGCGCGCAGCCGGGTGAAGGTCTCGCCGAAGATCAGCAGCCACAGCGTCGGCTGGATGGCCCTGGTGAGCAGTTCGGTGCGATCGTGCCGGAGCTTCTGCAACTCGACCAGGCACATGGTGCCGACTCGGGAAAGCGACAGCCGGACCAGTCCGACCGGGCGGGTCTCAGCCGAGCCGACGAGCGGTACGTCGAGCGGTGCGGACATTCCGGATCCCTTCTCCCGTGTCGCCTTCGAGGTCGTCTCCGGTCATCGCCGCGAACACGTCGTCCAGGGTCGCGTTGGGAGCGACTTTCGCCTTCAGTTCGGCGGGCGTGCCGTTGGCGCGAATCCGGCCGCGATGCATCAGCGCGATCCGGTCGCAGTGCTGGTCGGCCTCGTCCATGTAGTGCGTGGTGACCAGGACGGTCATCCCGGTCGCCGCGCGCACCTCGGCGATCCGCTCCCACACGCTGGCCCGCGCGATCGGGTCCAGGCCGATGGTCGGCTCGTCCAGCACCAGCAACCGCGGCGCGCTGACCAGCGCCTGCGCCAGTTCGAGCCGGCGGATCATGCCGCCGGAATAGGTCTTGGCGCGGCGGCCGGCGACATCGGCCAGTCCAACAGCCGCCAGCGCCGTGTCTACATTGGACTTTCGCTGGGCGCGGGGGACGTCGAACAGCCGGGCGAACAGCGCCACGTTCTCCCGGCCGGTCAGGTCGGCGTCGGCGGACAGCGACTGCGGCACGTAGCCGATCAGCCGGCGGACGCCCAGCTTGTGCCGGGCCACATCCACGCCGAACACCTCGATCGTGCCCACCGGCGCGGGCAGCAGGGTGGTGATCATCCGAATGGTGGTCGTCTTGCCGGCGCCGTTGGGGCCGAGCAGGCCGAAGACCGTGCCATCGGCCACATCCAGGTCGATCCCGTCCACCGCGACCGTCTCGCCGAAGGCGTGCCGAACGTTCGCGCACCGCACCGCGAGATCACTCATCGTTGCTCGCCTCCATCAGATCCATTGCCTCGACCTGGTTCAGCAGCGCGCGCAAGGCGGGCAACGCCCGGTCGATGACCTCCTGCTCGGCGCCGGACAGCCCGGCCACTCCCGCGCGGACCAGCGCGCTGCGCTCCCGACGCCAGTCGGTGAGCCAGCGCGCGGCGGCCTCGGTGAGCTGGAGCCGGATCGCCCGCCGATCGTCCGGATCGGTTTCCCGGACCAGCATGCCGACGTCGGTGAGCTGGTTGACCAGCGTGCTCACCGAGTTGGCCGCCAGCCGCAATTCGGCCGCCACGGCCGCTACTCCGATCCCCGGTCGCCGTTCGACCTCGCGCAGCACCTCGATCTGGGCGCCGCGCAACGCCGGACCGGGCACCACCGGCCGCAGCCGCCGGCGCACCACTCGGCGCAGGGCCGCCGTGGTGGCCATCAGCTCGTCGCCGAGCCGGGCGGGATCAAGATCTGTCATACCATCGAGGATAGCTCTTATTGAGAGCTACTCCTAGTGAGAGTCAGAATATTTTGCGCCGCAGCCCATCCACAGGTTGTCCACAGCTAGTTGTGGACAACCTGTGGATGACGGGGGATAACCCTGGGGACAGGAGGTGGACTACTTGAGGGTGACCTGACGGCCGCGCAGGCCGTCCCGCGCCCGGCGCTCGGCGTCGGACAGCGGTTCGTCCACCAGCGCGCCGGTCAGTCGCCGCGCGAACCGCTGGGCCGGCTCGTCCCACTCCCGGGCGTGCATCTCCCGGTCCAGGTCCCAGACCGGGACCAGCAACCCATGCGCCCGGAACGATCCGGCGTAGCGCGAGCCCTCGCCGAGATCCAGCTCGCCGCGCACGGACAGCCGAGCCAGCGCGGCCAGCAACCGCTCCTCCGGCTCCGGCCGCACCCAGCGCAGGTGCGCCTTCTCCCCGGCGTCGACCCAGTAGGCGGCGCGCACGTCCGCGCCACGCAACCGCTCGGTGGGCAGGATCGCCGCGTTCGCCCGTTCCAGTGACAACGCCAGCTCGCTGGCCAGCTCGCCGGCGGGCTGGTCGGCTCCTTCCGGCAGCCACCAGCGGAAGTCGGCGTGCAGCTCCGGCTCGAAGGCGCCGGCCGGATCGAGCAGGTCGGTCAGCTTTTCGGCGTCCGGTTGAAGATTCGGCACAGCGTCTGGCTGAGTCTCTGGCTCGGCCGCTGACTCGGCACTGTTTTCTCGGGGCAACGCGGACAGCGCGTCGCCGGGCTCGGCGTCCAGCGTCCAGCGGATCGCCCTGGCCAGGTCCCGGCCGAGATCACCGGACCGAGTCTGTACCTGGAGCCCGATCATGCCGACCCCGTCCGAGCGGACCACCGCGGCGGCGGCCATCGGCAACACGGTGCCCAGCACCACCTTGCGGTCCGGTGAGCCGGCCAGCGGCAGGTCGACCGTCGCCGAGGGCACGAACTCGCGCAGCGCGATCAGCTCCACCTCGCCGGCCAACCCCTCGAACGGGCGCAGCACCATCACCTCGCCGGGACCGCCGGCCGAGCCGTGGCAGGCCTTGTAGCGCCGGCCCGAGCCGCACGGGCACGGTTGCCGGGGACCGACTCCGCCGGCCGACACACTCTTCGACCCGGCTGCCGGGGCGCCCCGTCGCTTCACCGCTGCCCGTTTGGCCACCGTCGTTCCTCCGTGCGTTCTCGGCGCTCGGCGCTACTTCACCGCGCGCGGGTATCCCGGCGCAGGGTACTCGGTGAGCGCGGCACGGGCGGCGGCCGGCGAGTTGGTGGCGAGGTAGCCGACGCCGAGCTCGCGGCACCGGGCCAGTTCGGCCGGATCGTCCACCGTCCAGCAGTAGACCGGGTGGCCGCGCGCCCGGCAGCGCGCCACGTAGTCCGGATCGGAACGCAGCAGCGCCACATCCGGGCCGGCGATATCGGCCCACGGCGGCAGCGAGCCGTCCGATCGGGCCGGCGGAATCCGGCGGGTCAACAGCACTGTCGGCAGGGCGGGCGCGTGCCGCCGGATCCGCCGGACCGCTCGGCTGGCGAACGACATCACCACCACTCGGGAGTCCTCTTTGGACCTCGGATGGGCCAGGCCGTGCCGGGCCAGCAGCGCGACCAGCTTCGCCTCCACCAGTCCGCCGTAGCGGACCGGATGCTTGGTCTCCACGAACAGCTTCGTCGCCGGCGCGACGTCGCGCACCAGCCCGAGCAGGTCGTCCAGGGTGAGCAGGCCACGCTGGGCCCGGTCCGCGGCGGGCAGCGCGACCGGCTCCCGCACCAGCTCGTCGGCCGAGTGCGGCAGCTCGTGGTGCCACCAGCCATAGTCCAGTGTGGACAGCGTGGACAGGTCTCGGGTGCTGACCACGCCCCGGCCGTCGGAGGTCCGGTCCACCCTGCGGTCGTGCACGCAGACCAGATGTCCGTCCCTGGTCAACCGGACATCACATTCCAGACCGCCGGCGCCCTGGCGGAGCGCCAGCGCGTAGGCGGCGAGGGTGTGCTCGGCCCGGTGCGCCGAGGCGCCCCGGTGCGCGACCACCATCGGCGGGTCCGGCAGCTGCACGTCTGGCAATGGTCCGAGTCGTGGGTGAACAGTGGCTGTCGAGGCTGGGTCGGGCATCGGAAATGCTGGCGAGGACTAGCGGACCGAACCGGCCGGGCGCGGCCGGCGGACGGGCTCGTCGGTTTCCTCGGGGTCGGTCTCGATCCGGATCACCCGCCGGTACCGGGACCATTTCTGCCCGGACGGCGCGACCAGCGCGGTGATCGACGCGACCAGGTAGCCGGTCAGCACCGCGACCAGCACCGCGACCAGATCGGTGGCCGCGTGCCAGAGCACTCCGTACGCCTGCGCGGCCACCCCGCCCTGCAGGCCCCAGCAGAGCGTGCCGATGGCCAGCAGTTCCCCGACACCCCAGGCCAGCCACCACGCCAGCACCGGTCGGGACGGCCGCACTTTCGGCACGCCGCTCGCGCGGGCGGCGTGTTCCAGTTCGGCGAGGATCGAGCCGGCGGTGACCAGGTTCCAGCCGGGCACCAGCACGCCGGCCAGCACCGCGCCATCGCCACGCGCCGGGCGGCTGCCGGAATGCCGCGCGGCGGCCGACCGGGCGGCCAGCAGCCACCGGAGCACCAGCACCAACGCCACCAGTCCGAACACAATGGACAGCACCGCGCCGGAGTTCAGCACAATGTCCGACATGGACACCACGGCCGGGGATAGCGCCTGATCCTGGCCGAGCACCAACAGCGCGTACCGCCAGATCTCCCCCGCGCCGGCCAGCAGCGACGCCGCCGCGACCAGCCAGCACGCCAACATGGCCAGCCGGGCCTGATGAGCCAGCCCGGTGGTGCGCCTGGTCACGGCGCTGGCGCCGATCAGGCCGCCGGGCACCGCGGTGGACCGCCGCCACGCCAGCCGGGGCAGCCCCCACCGGGGCACCTCGGGGTAGGCCGGCGGTCCGGCATAGTCAGCCCGCGGCCGCACAGCACGGGGCCTGGCGACACCGGGGGGCGGGCTCGCCACCCAGGTCACCCGCCAACGGCCGCCGGCCCGCGTCATCCGCTCAGGTCCTCAGATCACCGTCGGCGCGGCGCCGCCATCAGGGCCGTCACCGACCAGCGGGCGCCGCTGCTGCTCCCAGGACTTCATGCCACCGTCGACATTGAGCGCGTCCCAGCCGTTGGCGTTGAGGTAGGCCGTCACCCGCGCCGACCGGCCGCCGCTGCGGCACACCACGTAGAGCGGGCTGTTCGGGGGCAACTCCGTCAGCCGCGCGGCGATCTCGCCCATCGGGATGTGCACGGCGTTCGGCGCGTGCCCGGCCGCCCACTCGTCCGGCTCGCGGACGTCGAGCAGCACCGCCGACTCGGGCAGCGGATCGGCGAGGTCGGCAACGGTCACGCTGGGCACCTGCTGCGGGTTCATCTGCCCGATCCTAGTTGGCGGGCCGGCGGTGTCGACCGTCGGCGAGGCCGGCGGGTGCGTCGGCGCGCGACTCGGTGCCGTCGCGGTCCTGGAAGAAGCCGAGCGTGTCCGGGGCATGCATCCGCAGCAGCAGCCGGTTGACGTCGGCGGGCAGCCGGCGCGGGGTCGCCTTGCTCACCAGCACCACCACCAGGAACGCGACCGGCACGGTGATCCACGCCGGCTGCACCAGCAGCGGTGACAACGGTTGGCCGGTGAACCCGCTGATCACGTTGAGCACCAGCGCGGCCACCACCAGTCCGCCGCCGACCACGATGCCTGCCGCCGCGCCGACCCAGGTCAGGCCCCGCCACCAGATTCCCAGCACCAGCACCGGACAGAACGTCGACGCCGCCAGGGTGAACGACATCCCGACCGACAGCGCGACGTCCTCGGCGGGCAGCACCACGGCCAGCACCATCGGCGCCAGGCAGGCCAGCAGCGTCGCCCAGCGGAAGTCCCGCACCCGGCCGGGCAGCAGATCGGTCGACAGCACGCCGGCCACACTGGCCAGCAGGCCGGACGAGGTGGACAGGAACGCGGTGAACGCGCCGGCGGCCAACACCGCGGTGAGCACCAGGCCGGCCATGCCGGGCAACAGCTTGCCGGGCAACAACAGCACGGCCGCGTCGGTCTGGCCGGTGACCAGCAGCTCCGGCACGTACAGCCGGGACATCGCCCCGAGGATCGTCGGGAAGAGGTAGAAAACCCCGAGCAGCAGCAACACATGCAGGGTGCTGCGCCGGGCCGCCCGGCCGCTGGGGTTGGTGTAGAAGCGAACCAGCACGTGCGGTAGGCCCATCGCGCCCAGGAACAGCGCGATGATCAGCGAATACGTGGCCAGAACCCCGGTGCTGCCACTGGATTCCGGCGTCAGCCACGACTCGTTGTCCGCTGTCGAGCCGGCGATCGTCGGCACCGCCGCGCCCGCCGGAAAGTCCACAGTGGTCCCGGCGCTGACGTTCTCGGTGATGCCCGGATACCAGATCGTGGTGCCGTTGGTGGCGAATCCGTCCACGGTGCCGTGGATCTGCAGCCGCACCGGCGCGCCGACGTCCAGCTCGACCGGGGTGCGTACCGAGACCGTGGTCGCCTGGGAGAACATCGGCGGCAGGCCGCTGGACAGCGCGGGGGCGCTCGCGTGTCCCTCAGCGACCACCGCGACCAGCACGAACGTCGGCGCGGCGATGGCGAACAGCTTCAGCCAGTACTGAAACGCCTGCACCACGGTGATCGCCCGCATCCCGCCGCCGAACACGTTCATGGTGACCAGCGCGACCACCGCCAACTCGCCGGCCCAGCTCGGCACCGGCATGACCGTGGCGAGGGTGAGCCCGGCGCCCTGCAACTGTGGCAACAGATAGAACATCACCACCAGCACGGTGAACGCGGTGCACAGCCGGCGCAGCGCCATCGAGCCCAGCCGCACCTCGGCGAAGTCGGGCAGCGTGTACGCGCCGGACCGACGCAGCGGCGCGGCCACGAACAGCAGCAGCGCCAGATATCCGGCGGTGGCGCCGATCGCGTACCAGAGCGCGTCGATGCCGTCCTTCATGATCAGCCCGGCGATGCCGAGGAAGGACGCGGCGGACAGATACTCGCCGGCGATCGCGGCGGCGTTGCGCCGGGACCGCACCAGCCGGCGGGCCAGCAGGAAGTCGGGCGTGGTGTTGGCCAGCCGGGAACTGTGGAACCCCAGGTAGAACGTGACCGCGCCGACCAGCGCGATGCCCCCGATCGCCCACGGGTTCAGTTCCAACGCCGCCGCTCTATTCGCTACCCGTCAGTGCCGAATTCTGCCGATCCCACCGACCTGCCGGGGTCAGCTCTCCACCATGTTGACGAAGTCCCGCTCGTGCCGCTCGGCCAGCCGGTTGTACCAGTAGCCGATGCCGAACAGCAGTGGAAAGGGTAGGACGCCCAGCAGCAGCCACGGCAACCGGACGCCGATCACGGTGACGTGGGCGAAGGTCGGCGAGAAGTAGAACGCCAGTGGCAGGCCGCCGACCAGCACCACGACGATCGCGGCCAGGTAGAGCGCGAGCCGAAGCTGGGCGCGGACCAGGTTGCGCACCAACACCTCGCCGACGCTGGTCTGTTCCTCCAACTCGGTGATGGTGCGGACCACGGTGGCCGGGTTGCGCGAGTCGGACAGCACCACCCGGCGGCGTCGGGTGCGCCGCGCCGACACCGGCCGCCACGGATCGTGACCCGGCGGCCCCGGTGGTCGCTGCGGCCCTGGGCCGTCCGGTCCCGGTCCGTTGTTGCTCATCGGGTCATCAGCTTGTCAGCCCGCTCATCCGCCCGTCCCATTCCCTCCATTCCCCCCGTTGCTCCCAGTCCCGTTGCCCCAGGAGTTCTTCGGCGAGCGCACCAGCCGGTCCTTGAGCTGACGGGTGTGCCGGCGACTGACCGGCAACTCCTTCTCGCTCTCGCCGATCACCACCGTGTAGCCGGACGCGCCCATCCGCAGCTCGGTGATCAGCGCGACGGCGACCAGGAACGACCGGTGGATCCGCACGAACCCGGCCTCACCCCAGTTCTCCTCCAACTGCGCCAGCGGAATGCGCACCAGGTGCGAGCCGTCGGCGGTGTGCAGCCGGGCGTAGTCGCCCTGCGCCTCCACCCAGCGGACCGCCGACCGGGGCACCAGTTTGGTCACCCCGGCCAGCTCGACCGGGATCACCTCGTCGTCGGCCGGTTCGGTGAGGATCGGCGCGGACGTGCGCGGCCCGAGCTTGGCCAGCACCCGTTCCACCGAACGCTGGATTCGGTCCGGGCTCAGCGGTTTGAGGATGTAGTCGACCGCGCCGATGTCGAACGCCTCGACCGCGTCCGTGCTGGTGCCGGTGACGAAGACCAGCGCCGGCGCGGGTTTCAGCGCGGACAGCACGCGGGCCAGCTCGACGCCGGACAGGCCGGGCATGTTGATGTCGATGAACGCCGCGTCCACCGGCGCCTGGCGGGCGCGCCGGCGCTGCGCGACCTCCGGATCACCGCCGCCGACCTGCCGTAACGCCTCGGCCGCGTCCAGCGCCTTGAGCGTGCGGCGCACCGCCGGATGGTCCAGCAGGATGTGGCACAGCTCGTCAAGGCCGTGCGGCTCGTCATCCACGGCCAGCACGACCAGCCCTGGATTGCCGTCGTGGGTACTCACTGTGCCGCGAATCTTGCCCAGTCGAGTGCCGCGCTGTCCACCTCAGGGCAACCCACGATCAGGTGACTCACAGCCATCTAACAGTCAGCTACAGCCCGAACCGGGACCAGATCGCCCGTTGTTCCAGCGCGTCCAGCGCGGACAGCAGCTGATCGGCGGCTCCCGCGCCCAGCCCGAACCGGGCCGCCGCGCCGCCGCCACCCAATCGGGTCAACAGTGACCGGCGCGGTTCCACGAACACCGGATGGGCGTCCGGGAACCGTTCGCCCAGCACGGTGCGCAGGGTGCCCAGGCCGTCGATCAGGCCCAGCCGCAGGGCTTGCGCGCCGGTCCACACCTCGCCGGAGAACAACGCGCCATCCTCGCCGACCAGCTTGGCGCCGCGCCGATCCCGCACCCAGTCGGTGAACTGCTGGTGCAGGTCGGCCTGGATGCCGGTCAGCCAGGCCACGTCCTCGGGCTGCTCCGGGCGGAACGGGTCGAGCCGGGCCTTGCGGACGCCGGCGGTGTGCACCCGGCGCTCGACCCCGAGCCGGTCCAGCAGACCGACCAGGCCGAAACTCGCGGACACCACACCGATCGAGCCGACCAGCGAGGTGCCGTGCGCGTAGATCTCGTCGGCCGCGCAAGCCAGCCAGTACCCGCCGGATGCCGCCACGTCCTCGCAGAAGGCGAGCACCGGGACCTTCTTCTCGGCTGCCAGCCCGCGAATCCGGTCGGCCACCAACGCCGACTGCGCCGCCGAGCCACCCGGCGAGTTGACCACCAGCGCCACCGCGGCCAGCCGCTCGTGGCTGAACGCCCGGCTCAGCGCGGTTTCCACCGACGCGAGGTTGATCGCGCCCCGGCCCACCGGCGAGGGCGTCGCGGTGATCACGCCATGCAGCCTGACCACCGCCACCACCGGCCGACGGTCGGCGCGCTGCGCCAGCGCGTCGGCGAGCCGATCGGGCAGTCGGCCGGACAGCCGGTCGGTGAGTGTCCGCGTTTCGGTCATGACGTCCAGACTACGAGTCCCGGCTGATCGCGCCGACTTCCCGAATGTTGTGCTCGCCGGTGTCCCCGTCCGCGTCGATTTCGTCACCGATCTCATCGGCGTCGTCGTCATCAATCCGGTCGAGATCGGCGTCCAGGTCGGCCGGACGGCCGGGGTCGTCGCGATCGGCACGATCGGCCGCCTCGGCCTGGGTGTCGGTGTAGCCGGGCAGCACCGGCCGCACGTTCGGGCTGAACTTCGGGATCCGCAGGATCACTTTCATCCCGGCGCCCGGCGCGGTCTCCACGATCAGCGCGTACTCCTCGCCGTACGCCGAACGCATCCGCTGGTTGATGTTGCCGATGCCGACGTGCGCGCCGGTGCGGTGGGTGTCGCGCAGATCGGCCAACTCGTCGGCGTCCATGCCGACCCCGTCGTCCTCGACGCTGATCAGCGCCTCGGTGCTGTTGTCCTGGGCGATCACCGTCACCGTGCCGCCGCCGGGCTTGTTCGCCAGGCCGTGCCGCACCGCGTTCTCCACCAACGGCTGCAACACCAGGAACGGCACGGTCACCGACATCACCTCGGGCGCGATCTTCAGCCGGACGGCCAGCCGGGTCGGCCCGTAGCGCGCCGCTTCGAGGGTCAGGTAGCGGTCGACATTGCGCAGTTCCTCGGCCAGCGTGGTGAACATGCCGCTGGTGCGGAACGAGTAGCGGGTGAAGTCGGCGAAGTCCTGCAACAACTCGCGCGCCCGCTCGGGGTCGGTGCGCACCATCGAGGAAATGGTGTTCAGCGCGTTGTAGATGAAGTGCGGGGAGATCTGCGCCCGCAGCGCCCGCACCTCGGCCTGCGCCAGCTGCTGCCGCGAGTCGTCCAGTTTCGCCAGTTCCAACTGGACCCGGACGAAGGTGGCGACCTCGTCGGCCATCCGCAGCAGGGTGCGGCCGCGACCCCAGCCGACCACCACCAGGGTGCCCTCGACGGTGCCCTCGACCACCAGCGGCACGATCACCGCCGCGCGCATCGGGCAGGTGCCGCGCCGCTGGCAGGGCAGCGATTCGTGGTCGACGTGCTCCCGGCGATAGGTGGCGATGGCCCGGCCGATGGACTCCTGGAGATCGCGGTAATGCTCGTTGGCCTCGCCGTCCCAGGACAGCAGGGTGCCGGCCGCGTCGGTGATGCCGACCGCCACGCAGCGCAGCAGTTCGCGCAGATGCGGGGTGGCCCGGTCGGCGGCGTCCTGGGTCAGCCCCTGGCGCAGGTCGGGAGTGGCCTTGGAGATGCGTTGCAGCGCGGCGAGGGTGGCGTCCTCCACCGAGGAGTGCGCCCGGATGCGCCGGCACAGCACAAAGGCGAATGCCGCGACCGCGATGACAGCGACAACGACCGCCAGCAGCCGGTCGTTGAACAGGTTTGCCACGCCCTCATGCTCCGCTGTGCGAATGGGTGGAAGCAAGGGTACCCGCCGTTGATCATCCCGCCACCCCGGGCGCGACTACCTGACCAGCATTTTCACCGGCTACTTCAGCAGGCGGGACAACCGGCGGTCGGCCAGCGGCTTCCCGCCGGTCTGGCAGGTCGGGCAGTACTGCATCGACTTGTCCGCGTACGCCACCTCCCGCACGGTGTCCCCGCAGACCGGGCAGGGCAGCCCAGTGCGGGCGTGCACCCGCAGCCCGGATCGCTTCTCGCCCTTGAGCAGCGCGGCGTGCTGGCCGACCGACCGGGCCACCGCGTCGGTGAGCACCGAGCCGATGGCGGCGTGCAGGTCGTCCAGCGCGGCGGCGGACAGTTTTCCGGCGGTGGCGAACGGCGACAGCTTGGCCACGTGCATGATCTCGTCGGAGTAGGCGTTGCCGATGCCGGCGAGCACGGACTGGTCGGTGAGCGCGGTTTTCAGCCGTTCGGTGCGGCCGGCGAACAGGTCGGCGAGCTCGTCCCGGCCGATGGACAGCGCGTCAGGACCCAGCTTGGCGATGCCCGGCACGTCGGTCAGGTCGGCGACGACCCACACCGCCAGGCCCTTCTTGGTGCCGGCCTCGGTGAGATCGAAACCGGGCGCGCGGCCGGGCGGGCCGAGGTGCACCCGCAGCGCCAGCGGCCCACGGCCGGGCTTGGGCGGTGCGGCCGACGGGGTGTCCAGCCAGCGCAGCCAGCCGGCCCGGGCCAGGTGGGTGACCAGGAACAGGTCGCCGCAGGCGAGGTACAGGTACTTTCCGCGCCGGCCGGCGTCGGACACCGAGCGGCCGACCAGGTCCGTCGCCGGTGGACTGAACGTCTTGAGCACCGACAGGGACGCGATGTCGATCCGGGCGACGTCCCGGCCGACGGCGTGCGCGCGCAGGTGCGCCGCGAGCGCTTCGACCTCGGGCAGTTCAGGCACCTGGCCAGTCTCGCCCGATTCGGCCCGCCAGTCGACCGGATGCCGGTCAGCTGTGGCGGGACCAGTGCAGAGCCAGAACAGTGGCAGCATGCGTGCCATGGACCTCGACGAGTTGCGGCGCCTGCGGCGTGCCCGCGACCGGATGGACCGCGAGTACGCCCAGCCCCTCGACGTCGCCGCCCTGGCCCGCACGGCGCTGATGTCGACCGGGCATTTCAGCCGCCGCTTCCGCGAGGTATACGGCGAGACGCCGTACACGTACCTGATGACGCGGCGCATCGAGCGGGCCACGGCGCTGCTGCGGCGCGGCGACATGAGCGTGACGGACGCCTGCGTCGCGGTCGGCTGCACGAGCCTCGGCTCCTTCTCCGCCAGGTTCACGCAGGTGATGGGCGAGACGCCAAGCGCGTACCGGGCCCACGACCACCGCGAGCTGGAGGTCGTGCCGGGGTGCCAGGTGATGGTGCTGACCCGGCCGCGCCGGCCCGCCCGGCGATCGAGCAGTTTCGGAGAAGCATCGGTGTCGGCGCCCACCTAACATCCTGCTCATGACCGTTTCCATCAGCGCCGTGCACGTCCTCGTCGACGACCCCGACGCCGCCCTCGTCTTCTACCGCGACGTCCTCGGGCTCACCGTGCGCAACGAGGTCGCGCGCGAAGGATTCCGCTGGATCACGCTGGTCACCGACAGCCAGCCGGAGATCCAGATCGTGCTGTCCCAGCCGCAGGCCGGCCGCTCGAAGGAGGACGGCGACGCTCTCGCCGCGCTGCTCGCCAAGGGCGAGTTGTGCACCCCGCTGCACTTCCGCAGCGACGACCTCGACGCGACCTTCGAGAAGGTCGCCAGGGCGCCCGGCGCCGAGGTGCTGCAGGAACCCGTCAGCCAGCCCTGGGGCGTCCGCGACGCCGCCGTGCGCGACCCCGCGGGCAACCACCTCCGCATCGAACAGGCGTAGCGGGTGTGATCCGACCCGGACTAGTCGACCGGGTGCAGCGGGCCGTCGGTGTCCGGGGTTGAGTAGACCTCGATGTCGCGGGCGATCTTGGCGGTCATCTGGCGGATCTTGATCACGCCGCGCACCATGCCGGTCCATCGCTCGGCCGGCTGGTCCTCGTCGTTGCCGGGAGTGTTCGCGACCAGCGACCAGGGCCGGCGCAGCGCCCAGCGGATCGGGAAGAACATCAGCGCGAGCACCAGGATGAGGATCAGCCAGCTGGGCACCACCACTCCGCTGGGCGTCCAGGCGATCAGCACGACCACCAGCAGCACCAACAGGATCAGCAGCGCCACGCCGGAGACATAGCCGCTGGCCACGTCCCGTTCGAAGTCGTCAACGGTGGCCGGCGCGGACCACTCCATCCGACTCCGGACCGTCCACATTCGACCGTCGGCGCCCCGTACCAGCCGAACCATCACCGCCTCCTGCACCCTCTGTCGCGCCGGTCACCGACCGTGCCTCCACGGTACCGGCGCGGCACTATGCCCGGCGGGTGAAACCCCGTGCCGTCGGGATGATCGTTCTATTCTGCCGTTGGCCGACCGGGTGGTTGACAGGGTGGTCGATGTTGTGGGGGCGCTGGTGCTGCTATCCGGCGTGGACACCGGACCGGCGAAGACCTGATAGCTGGTGGTGCCCGGCGGACTCTGGTCGCCGTCACTCTTGCCGCTGTTCTTGTCCTTGCCGCCGTCTTTGCTCTGGCCGTTGCTCCCACCCGCTTTGCCGGGCCCCGGGTGGCCGCTCGACTTCGGCTGGCCATCGTCGGCCAGGACCACGCCGGCCGACACGCTGGGCGCCGAGGTGATCGACGGGCCTTGCGGCGGTTCGATGAACACCGGCCGGTCCGGGACCAGCCGCGCACCGGCCGGCGCCGCGTGCCCGGTAAACCCGGTCGGACCGCCTGGACCGGTGGGTGACGACGGGACCGACACCGGCGTGGACAGCACCGTCGGCGGCAGCAGGTCCAGCGCCACGCCGTCCGCGTTGTCGCTGGGCAGACCGTGGATGAGCAGTGGAACCACGACCACCCCGACCCCGCCGACCACGGTCACGGACGCGGCCGCCACCGCGAACTTGAGCCGCGCGCCGACCGCGGCGGCCTTGCCGGCGAGCGTCGCGACGTGATGTGCGATCACACCGTGTGCCGCTGCCCCGGGTGCGACCGCGCCGTGCGCTGGGAGGGCCGCGCCGAGGATCGGCGGCGCCCACTGGCCGGCGTAGCGGCGCAGGCCCACGCACACATCGGCCAGTTCGGCGTGCAGCGCGCGGCACGAGTCGCAGCCGGCCAGGTGCCCACGGACCTGCCGGCTGGCCCGGCCGCGCAGGGTGCCGGCGGTGTAGGCGCCCAGCTTGTCCACCACGATCCGGCAGCCGGAGGCACCGTTGGTCGAGGTCAGGTGCGCCTGGAGATAGGCCGCCCGCAGCCCGACGCGGGCCCGCCGGGCCAGCGCCGCGGTCGCGTTCACCGACAGGCCGAACTCCTCGGCCACCACCGCCGGACGCTCGCCCTGGACCTCCATCTGCCACAGCACGCTGCGCCAGCGCTGCGGCAGGGTGGCGAAGGCGCGAGCGATCAGGCACGCCTCGGCGTGGTTGGCGGCCCGGTCGATCGGGGGTTCCGGGACGCGGTTGAGATCCTCGTCGGGGATCGGCACGTCCCGCCGGCGCACCCGGTATTCGGCGGCCACCCGGCGGACCACGGTGAGCAGGTAGCCGCGGGCGTTGTCGGCCGGGCCGTGGCCCCGGCGGACCGCGAGCAGCACCCGGAAGAACGCCTCGGCCGCGATGTCCTCGGCGTCCCCGGCATCACCGGCGCAGCGCAGCGCGTATCCCCGGACGGCCGAGCCGTGCCGGGCGAACAGCTCGCCGAACGCGTCGTCGTCGCCGGCCCGCAGCCTGCCGAGCAGCTCATGATCGTCCAGCAATCGCAGATCATCGGGTGGACACGACGACTGGGTGGGGATATCGCCGGGTCGGGAATCGCCGGCCGCACCGACCATCGTCATCGTTTCGCTCGCCCCCTGGTCCGAGTGCCGGGCTACTCGATCTCTCAAACCATGCCACAACTGACTGCGTATCGGGGATTCCCCATCACGGTTAGTGACGATCAGTATCGAAGACGTCACAGACCGGCGTCGAACGGTCGGCGAAGCGACGGAACGGCTCCGGCCGTCAGTACTGTCTGCACATGTGGCCGAATGGAAGAGCAAGGCAGTAGAGCTGCTTCCTGCTCTCGGACCGGCCATCGAGCACGACTGGTCCTGTCACGTGTTCCTCGGCGAACTGCTGCCGCTGGTCTGGGAGGCCCATCGCGGCGATGACGGGGAGTCACTGACGGGGATCTACACGTTCGTCCGTTGGTGTTTCGACCAGCCCGGCCAGTTTCTCGCCAACGCCGCCATCGTGAGCTTCTACGAGCTGGTCTTCGACGAGTGGGAACTACGCGAGCAGATCGCCGGCTGGCTCGGCCCGGACATCGTGGCGCGGGTGCGGCCGCTGTGGGAGTGGCGGATGCCGGCCGCGCGGATGACGGAGATCGACCGACTGCTGACCAGGCCGGCCGGAACACCGGACGGGGCCTCGGACGCGGTCACCGCGTTCTGACTCAGGTTGTCACTACGGTCGAACAACCGGTCGGCTAGGATGACCCGGCCGAGGGACGCTCGTGTCCCGGCGGTCGTGCGGATGTAGCGCAGCTGGTAGCGCATCACCTTGCCAAGGTGAGGGTCGCGGGTTCGAATCCCGTCGTCCGCTCTCTGTCATGGGGGAGGCTCCGATGCCCGGCGACGGGTCCACCGGATGGCCCCGGCTGGTAGCCGGGCGGTATGCCGTGATCCGTGAGTTGGGCCGGGGCGGCATGGGCGTGGTCTGGCTCGCCGAGGATCAGGTGATCGGCCGGCAGGTCGCGCTGAAGGAACTCCGGCTGCCACCGGGAATGTCCGCCGCCGAGCGCGCCGCGCACCTGGAGCGGGTGTTGCGCGAGGTGCGCACCGCCGGCCGGCTCAACCATCCCGGTGTGGTCACCGTGCACGATGTGCTGACCGACGACGGCGCCGTGCACATCGTGATGGAGCTGGCCCAGGCGCCGACGCTGGCCGATCTGGTCGCCACCGAGGGTCCGCTGGGCGAGGATCGGGCCGCCGGGATCGCGGTGCAGGTGCTGGACGCGCTGCGCACCGCGCACGCCGCCGGCATCGTGCACCGGGATGTCAAGCCGGCCAACATCATGGTGCTGCCCGGCGACCGCGCCAAGCTGGCGGATTTCGGCATCGCGCAGGCGATGGACGATCCCCGGCTCACGGTGGCCGAAGGGATCATGGGCTCGCCGGGCTATATGGCGCCGGAGCTGTTCTCCGGGTCGTCGCCGTCGCCCGCGTCGGACCTGTGGTCGCTGGGCGCCACCCTGTTTCACGCGGTGGAGGGTCGTTCGCCGTTCGCCCGGCCCAACACCGCCGCCACCATGCACGCGATCCTGACCGACACGCCGAGCCCGCGCCGGTGTCGGGGGCCGCTGGCCGAGGTGATCACCGGGCTGCTGACCCGGCCGGTCGCGGACCGGCTGCCGGCAGGGCGAGCGCGGGAAATGTTGGTGGCGTTGACGATCGGCGCGGACCAACCGACAGTCGCTGTGTCGACGTCCATAGTGGATGGACCGACGACGGCGGTATACGGCGAGGCGCCGACGGATCTGGTGTCGCCGATGGCCGCCGGGACGCAGGCGCCGTCCTCGACCCTGCCCCGACCGCCCTGGCACGATCCGACCGATTCGACCGCCGGCTCGGTCGGTGGAGCGGCCGGCGACGACTGGGCGGCCAAGGACTCCCGGACGTCCCGGCGGCGGCGGAATCTGTTGATCGGGCTGGTTCCGGTGGTGGTGGCGGCGGTGCTGATTCCGCTGCTGTTCTTCGTCAACAACCAGAAATCGACGCCGAGCGCGCAGGCCGCACCGGACCGAGGCGCACCGACCTCGTCCGATCCGACCTCGCCCAGCCGAGCCACCACGAACTCCGCCGCGCCGCCGGCGAGCTCCGGTCCGGACTCCGCGCTCCCCCCGCCACCGGGCACGACAGCCGTTGCCCGCCGTTCGGCCGTGGTCACACCGGCTCCCGGCACGAACGCCGCCGCACCGGACGGAGCGGTTCCGCCGCCCGCGCCGAGCTACCCGCTGCTGCGGTTGAACCGCTACAACCTGGCCAACAGCTACCACTACGTCACCACACCCGACGCCCCGCCGCCGGCCGGCTACGCCCTGGAAGGTCCGCTGGGCTCGCTGGTCACCACCGAAGAACCGGACACCCGACAGTTGTGGTCCTGCCGGTACGCGACCGACAAGAGCCAGTTCATCTCGATTCGTTCCGACTGCGAGAGCAAGATCAAGCTCGGCCTACTGGGTTGGGTCTTCGACAACCCGCCGCCGAATCTGCCCTCCGTGCCGCTCTACCGCTGCGTCATGACCAGCACATACGGCAGCGCCGACCCGAACTTCTTCGCGTCGTCGCAGTCCAACTGCGAGAGCCAGCACAACGACGGCCTCGCCGGCTACCTGGTGGAGAAGTAGGAGACGTCGATGCGAACCAAAGATCTACTCGAACTATTTCCCTGGGCGGACGTGCTTCCCCAGCACGAACAGGCTCAGTTCGGGCGGGACCTCGCCCTCGCCTGCCAAACGTCCGACGAGCTGAGGCAGCAGTCAATCCTGGCGCAGACGGTCCAGGAATGGCGTAGTACCGCGAACATTCACGCCGATCCCGAACTCGCGGACAAACTCAATGGCTCACTGGATGACGACTTCGGCCCGGTCCCCGCGCCAACGGACACCTGATCCACCTACTCGTCCTCAAGCGCAGCAAGCGATTCGAGAGTGTGCCCGAACGCGGCGATGGCCATGTCCAGTGACGTCCGGCGTCCCGTGTCGGTGATCGTTCGCGACAGCGCCAACGCCAAATCTCGTAGGTCAGCGGCGGCTTCTTCCAATTCGGCCAACCGACGTATCCCGACGATTGCCGCCACCGGCTGCCGTCGTCGCGTCACCACGACGTCCGCACCGTTTTCCGCGTCAGCAACAAGACCTGCGACGCCGCGCTTCGTCGCGTCGGTGATGCTGAGCACGGCGGCGGCGTACCTCACGGCGAAGCTCACGTCAGGCCCATCTCGCGGGTCAGCGATGACAATTCATCGGCGGCCGCGCGGCGCCGTTCGTCGTCGTTGCGCAGGTACTCCAACAGAGAAGCCGCCTTGACCCTCCGATGCTCGCCGACCGTGCGGTGCTCGATCTCCCCCGCGTCGAGCAAGCCGATCAGGTACTGCCTGGACACGTTCAGCAGATCGGCGGCCTGCTGGGTGGTGAGTTCGGCACCGCCGCAGGATGTCGTCATATCGTGGAACTCCTGGGCGGTCGTGTCTTGGCGGGCTTATGCGGCTGGCCTGCGCGACTGGGCCAGTACTTCGGCGGTTCGACTCGCGGATCGATTGACTTGTGCCGTTTTCCTGGTTGGATCGACGGAATCTCGACTAGCCGCTGCCCATCAGATTGTTCCAACTCCGCGACCACCTGCCGGATCGTCGCCACGACGGAGCCGATGGCCAACGCCAAACCATCCAGCCCCCGACGGGTGTCCTGTCGGTAACGAATGTGGTGCAGGCCGGAATCCCTGATCGCTTTCGACTCCTCGGCGCTGTCAAGTTGCGCGCTGTCGTTGGTCACCAGGGCGTCATAGCCCTTGCGGCGGGCATCCGGGAGCAGAAAGCGATCCTTCTTGCCCTTCCAGCCCAGTTGGTCAACATGGTCGACGACATGCCCTCGCAGCAGATGTCGTATCGGCTCCAGCAATTGTATCGGGACATCCTCATCGAGCAGTAGCCGCATACGTCCTCACGCTGGGACTCGGTCGCGGTACTCGCTCACATACACCGCGAAGTCCCTGGCCCCGACCGCTGCTTCGGGGCTCACCGACGGATAGAAATCAACAACTTCTTCCGGAGCCAGACCGTCCTGCACCAGCGCGGCGACCACATCGTAGGGAACTCGCGTTCCCTCGATCACTGGGTATCCACCACGGATTTCCGGATCAACCGCAAGGCCGGGCTTTGGTTTACGCAATGGCACTACCTGCCGATCACGAAGCCCACTGAACGGGCCAAGTATGTCGACCATCTCGGCTATGACGTGATTCCCGGGACTGCGAGTCAGGTCGATTGCCGCATCGTCTGACACTCGCCAGACAACGTCTTTGCCGACCGCGACCAATTTGTATGAAGAGAGGTGGTCCACCTCACCCAGATCGCGAAGATTGCGGACCGCCTTTCGAACCCGTTGAAGGGGGATCCCCTTGGCCCGAAGATAGACAAAGGTCCGCAGTGCCACGACATCCTGGAAGGAGTACGAGACCCGCGCGCCCCGCCGATAGAAGCTTGGCGCCAGCAGCGGTCCCTCGTCGGAACGGGGCGAACGCCAGTACGACAGTTGGCGCAGCGAGGCACCACTCAGGGCCGCGGCCACGACTGACGGATACGACATGAGCACCTCCTTCGCTGGGGTAACCATACTGTAGCTATCAGCGTCCTCCGGGCAGCAATACGCGGAGTGTCCTGGTCTGGACTGGACGGCGACTTATTTGCCTGACGGCAACCAACTCAAAGAGTCTCCGAAATCCTCGATCGGCATCCATTCGTGAACGTTTGCCGAGCAGACCACGTTCATGCCTCGCCGGTGGTTGCCAGGCCGATGGGGCAGGAGACGCCGGTGCCGCCGAGACCGCAGTAACCGTCGGGGTTCTTGTACAGGTACTGCTGGTGGTAGTCCTCGGCATAGTAGAAACGAGAGAAGTCGCCCAGCGGCGCGAGTTCCGTGGTGATCTCGCCGTGCCCGGCGCGCCGCAACTCCGCCTGGTACATCTCCCGGCTCGCCTCCGCCGCCGCACGCTGAGCAGCGTCGACATCGTCGGCCCAGTACACCGCCGAACGGTACTGGCTGCCCACGTCCGCGCCCTGCCGCAACCCCTGGGTCGGGTCGTGGTTCTCCCAGAACACCCGCAGCAAGTCCGCATACGACACCGCGGCCGGGTCGAACACGACCAGCACGGCCTCGGTGTGCCCGGTGAGGCCGGTGCACACCTCCTGATACGTCGGGTTCGGCGTGAAGCCGCCGGCGTATCCGACCGCCGTCGACCACACTCCCGGGGTCTGCCAGAACTGCCGCTCGGCGCCCCAGAAACAGCCCATGCCGAACACTGCCGTGCCGAATCCCTCGGGGAACGGCGGCACGATCCGGCGCTCGCGGTACACCGCGTGATAGGCCGGCACTGAAAGTGGCTCGGACCGCCCCGGCAGCGCGTCCTCAGCCCGTACCATCGTCGCGTTGTCGCGCCCAAACCAGGCCATGAGTCCACTGTACGGGCCGGCCTCACGCACGAGGAGACACAACCGGACATGACGCTGCGCGAACTGCGGTCCACCTGGGAGAACCTCGGCCGCACCGACCCGCTCTGGGCGGTGCTCACCGATCCCAGCCGCCGGGACGGCAAGTGGACCGTGGACGAGTTCCTGGCCACCGGCCGCCAGCCGGTCCAGATGATCAACCGGCTGCTCGGCAAGCACGACCGAACCCTGGGCGCGCGGGTACTCGACTTCGGCTGTGGCGTCGGCCGGCTGAGCAACGCGCTCGCCGAGCACGCCGAGTCCGTGGTCGGCATCGACATCGCCGCCTCGATGATCGACAACGCCAACGAGATCAACCGGCTCCCGGACCGGCTGAGTTTCGTGCACTACGACGGCGGCCGGCTGCCATTCGAGGACGCCAGTTTCGACAGCGTGGTCAGCCTGATCTCACTGCAGCATTCCCGCCCGCCGGTGCAACTGGCCGCGCTGCTGGAATTCCAGCGCGTCGTCCGCCCCGGCGGCGTGCTGGTGTTCCAACTGCCCAGCCAGCCCCGGATCCCGGACCCGCTGCCCGCCGAGGCCATGCGCGCCAACATCGAACTGCTGTCCGCGCCGGCCACCGTCCCGGCCGGGCACCTGGCGCAACTGAGCCTGCGGGTGACCAACGTCAGCCCGCACCGGTGGCCGGTCGGCCGGCTGATCCGGGTCGGCGACCACTGGCTGGACCTCGCCGGCGAGCCGGCCGTGCAGGACGACGGCCGGGTCGATCTGCCCTACGAGATCCTGCCCGGCGAGGCGTTCGACACCAGCCTGCCGATCATCGCGCCGAGCACTCCCGGCCGCTATCGGGTGATCGTGGACCTGGTGCAGGAAGCGGTGACCTGGTGGGCCAAGGCCGGCAACAGCACCGCCGAGGCCACCGTCGAGGTGACCGAAGCCGCCGCGATCAGGGCCGCGCACGTCGATGAGGCGCAGGTCACCGAGGATGTCGGGGCCGACGAACCGGACCCGGTGATCTTCGCCGACAAGATCGATCCCAAGATGGAAATGCACGGGCTGTCCTGCGAATTGGTTCGCTCGCTGTTCAACTACTGTGGCTGCGTGGTGCGCGCCGTCACCGCCGACACCATGGCCGGTGACGAATGGGAGAGCTTCACCTACGTGGTCGAGCGGGAGACATGATCAAGGCCGCTGGGCCATGATGGACCCTCACCGGCGACTGCCCCGGCGCGGAGCGTGACGGAACGCCGGCGACCAGACGGGGCACGAGTCCGGAGGAGGGGAGGCGAGCGGACCCAGTGGGGACTGTGCAGGGATCGCCCGCATCAGGGCAGGCGGGTTCGACAGCGGGGGCGACGGCCACCAGCCGGCGGGGCGTCCTGCTCACCCTCGGCGCGCTCGCCGCGACGGCCGTCGGCGCCTGGGCGGCCTGGGGCGACGGCAGTGATCCCGCCTCGGCCGCGCTGCGCATCACCTGGCCCGACCCCGACCCACGCCGGCCCTACCAGCAGGTGCCGCCCATCCCCATCGTCACACCGCCGGGCTCGGTGCTGATCAACCTCACCGACACCCCCTCGGCGTTCATCACGAACAAGAACTACTCGCCCGCCGAGATGACCATGCTGACCAAGGCGGGCGTGGCCCAGGTGACCGCGGTGGGCGCCCAGGACGGCCCGATCGTGCTCGGCATCTGGGTGCTGACCGTGCGGGACGGCGTGGACCCGATGTCGACGTTGCGCCAGGCCAACAACTTCTACTCGACCAACGGCTATCCGATGACGCAGCGGGCGACCCTGTTGTGGGCGTGGAACTTCCTGGTCCGCAAGCCCGGCGGAACGCTCAACGTCTTCGGCGCGCACTACCTGCGCGGCCGCCAGCTGATCAAGCTGGAGGCGTACGGAACCGACCCCGCGGCCGCCCAGAACGCGTTCGACAGCCTGTACGACAACCAGCTCCGGGCCTGGCCGCCGGACTCGGGACCATCGTGAGCCGGGCGCTCCACCCGCCCGCGCCACCCAGCCAGTCACCGGTCGGGCGGCACGCCGCCGCCCCGACGTACGGCGACGGCCTGGACGCCGCCGACGCGATGGAGGCGATCGGCGGCCCCGCCGTGCCGCTGGCCCGCGCGGCCGGCACGATTCTGATCCTCTACGGCACCCTGCTCGGCCTGTGGTCGCAGCAGCACAACGAGAGTCCCGCGCTGCTCACCGCGATCCGGCACTGGTTCAACCGGCCGCTGGGCATCGGCGAGGACTTCACCATGCTGGGCGTGCTGTTACTGCTGCTGGCCGCCGGCTACGAAAGCGCCGGCGCCGCTCCGGCGGCGCGGGCGCTGGCGATCCGGCTGGCCCGGCTGTACGCGCCGATCCTGGCCGCGACCACCCTCGCCGCGCTGCTCACGCACGTGCCCACGGTCATCTGGACCAACCCCATGGGCGCGACCGCCGGTCTGGCCGACTACGCGCGCAACCTCGGTCTGGTCGGCCAGGTCACCGCCAGCGTGCCGGTGCTGGTGCCGCTGGCCTGGGTGGTGGCGCTGGAAATCGTGGCCCGGCTGGGTTCGGTGCTGGATTCGGTGGTGCGCGGCGATCTTCCGGTGGTCGAGACGATCGGGCTGGCCGCGGTGGCGGGGGTGCTGTTCGCCGCCGCGCACGGGCACCTGGGCCAACTCGCCGTGGTGCTGTCCAGCTACCCGCTGGTGGTGATCGGGCAGGCGATCCGGCGGACCCGCGACGGCACCCTGCCGATCTGGGCGACCGCGCTGCTGGGCGTCGCCGGTTGGGCGCTGCTGGGCTGGGCCGAGCACGTGTGTCCCGCGCTGGCCGGCTGGTGGTACCCGCTGACCGCCGCCTACGCGATTCCGCTGTTCGCCCTCGCCGTGGTCACCGGCGGCGAGGTCGCCGAGCGGATCGCCGCCGCCCCCATCACGCACTGGCTGGCCACCCGGGCGCAGTGGATCGTGCTGCTGGCCGGCGTGGCCGGGTTCCCGATGCTGGCGTTGTTGCAGGGTCGGACGTCGCAGGTGACCGCCGTGCTGCCGGCCGTCGCCGTGACCTGCCTGGTGGCCGAGGCGGGACACCGGCTCGCGAACTGGCGGGCGGCCCCGCGATGAGCGCGCCCGCCAAGTCCCGCGCCAACACCTCGCACCCGGGCGCCCGACGTCCCCGGCGCGGCTGGTCGCCGGCCGACGCGATGACCGAGCCGATCGCCGCGCCGACCGAGCGCATCCCGCTGATCATCGACGAGCTGACCCAGGAACTGCCGGCCGTCGGACCCCGGTACCGCCGCCGCGAGGACGTCTACCTGTACGGCCTGGACGCGCTGCGGATGGTGGCAGCGCTGATCATCGTGTTCGCGCACATCAACCTCTGGTACCTCGCATCGCACCAGACCTGGCCGGCGCAGCGCGCGCTGGACGTGCTGACCGGCCCGCTGCAGACGCCGATCGACTTCGTCGGGCTGGCCGCGTTCTTCCTGATCAGCGGCGTGGTAATCACCCAGGTGGGGCTGGCGCTGCCGCCGGGACGGTTCCTGGTCCGGCGGGCGGTGCGGATCACCCCGGCGCTGTGGGCCGGGGTGATCCTGAGTTGGCTGCTGCTCAACGGGCACGCCATGACGGCCGAGGGCGGGGCCTCGTCGGCCGGGCTGAACTCCTTGCTGTCCAACATGTTCCTGGCCAACTACGCGACCCCGAACACCGTCACCGTGTTGCCGGTGACCTGGACGCTGCTGGTGGAGATCGCGTTCTACCTGTTCATGGCCGCGACCATGCGGCTGATGCGCACCCGGCCGTGGCTGGTGCCGGCGATCGGGGCCGCCGCGCTGTCGGTGGGGCTGTCCGTGGTGCACGTCGAGACTCCGCCGATCCTGCACGTGGTCCGCGTCATCCTCACCTACCTGCCGATCCTGTTCCTCGGCCAGCTGATCGGGCTGGTGCGGGCCCGGCGGCTGCATCCGCTGGCCGCGATCGGCTACGGCGGCCTGTTCTACCTGCTGTTCCTGCGCGCCGACCTGACCAGCAGCTTCACCCCCGGAGTGCCGGACTATGAGCGGGAGCTGATCCTGGCGCTGCTGGTCGTGGTGCTGCTCACCAAGGCCAACGGCCGGTTCGTCCGGTCCCGGTGGATCACCGCGGTGTCGCTGCGCACCTACGCCGTGTATCTGGTGCACCTGCCGGTCATGTACGCGGTGCTGGGGCAGTTGGCGCCCCGGTTGGGCAGCACGCCGGCGACACTGATCGGGCTGGTCGGCGTCGCGCTGACCGCCGAGGCGCTGTACCGGTTCGTGGAGTATCCGGCGGAACGGCTGTACCGGCGGTGGGAGAAGGCCAGACGAGCCCGCGCGGAAGCCAGCCAGCACGACGACAGTCAAGATCGCACAAAAGCCGGTGCGGATGCTCGCGCTGAGGTTGCGGACGGGTCTCGGTAATGGCAGTCGCCAGCGGCCGTTAGCACCCATTCGGCAGAATGGCCACCGCCGTAACGACCGGGAGGCCCCGACATGTCTTGGCAAGACGAGCTGCAGCAGCTCGACCTGGCGCTGTCCAACGGGCAGATCTCCGCGCAGGACTACCGTCAGCGTCGCGACCAGCTGCTCTCCCAGGCCGGCGGACAGGACGCCCCACCACCGGTCCAGCAGCCGACGACGCCGCAGCAGCCTTCCCAGCAGCAGGGTTTTCCCCCGCCCCCGCCGGCGTATCCGTGGGAGAACCGGCCGGGCGAGCCGACCCAGGTCGTGCAGCCGAGCAGCCCCCCGCCAGCAGCGCCGCCGGTGCCCTCGGTGCCGGCGGCGCCATCCGCACCGGCAGAAGCGCCCAGCTCGGGACCGAGTGAAACCCCCGAGCGCACCCAGATCGTCCGGCTCGGCGAGACCGATCCCGGTGAGTGGACCAAGGGCGCCACCGCCGGACCGGCAGCCCCGTCAGGACCGTCCGAAACGGACTCGCCGGAGCGCACCCAGGTGGTCCGGCCGGTCGCTGCTCCGGGCACACCGCCGGGTTCTCCGCCGCAGGGTTTCCCCCAGCAGGGCGGCAGCCCGTGGCCGCCCACCCCCGGCCAGGGCGGTGAGCCGGATTCCAGCCCGCCGTGGGGCAGCAACGACCTGCCGCCGGACTTCGGCGGCTCGGCCTGGCCGCGCCAGGGACCGGAGGTCTTCGACGAGTCCGGCAGCGGCAACGGCAAGAAGATCGCGCTGATCATCGTGATCGTGGTGGTGCTGATCGGCGCGGGCGTCGGCATCTTCTTCGCGGTCAGCGGCGGCAAGAACCAGGCGGGCGGCGGTGGCGGCAACACGACCACCTCGTCGCCGGCCCCGCCGAGCCCGGTGAACACCGGCCCGCAGTTGCCGTCCGGCCCGTTCGTGGCGATCCCGGGCAGTCAGCAGGTCGACCAGACCTGGTCGATGGCCGATGCCGTGGCGCAGAACGTGCCCGAGGCGACCCAGCTGAAGGCCGCCGGGGTCAGCAAGATCACCGGCTACGTCTTCGCCGAGTCCAACGGCGTCCGGGAAGGCATCTGGGTGTTCACCCCCGGCCCCGGCGCGACCGCGAAGTCGGTGCTGACGGCGGTCGACGGCTACTACGCGCAGGCGGGCTGGCAGAGCATGTCCACCGACGTGCCGGCCGGCGTGTACGCGCGCACCCTGTCCTCCACCGGCACCGCCGACTTCCGCGCGCACTACGTCACCCAGGGCGTGGTGGTGCGGGTCGAGACGTGGTCGCCGCAGACCGGCGCCCCGGTGTCCGCCGACACCAAGCAGCAGGACTTCCTGTCGCTGCTGAGCGAGGAGACCGGCAAGTACGCCCCGTCCCAGCAGTGAGCCGCGACAGCCGCAGCCCCGTCGGCCCCATCAGCCCCGTCGATTACGCCGACGGCGCGGAGGCGGCGGTGCTGGACGCGCTGCGGTCGGCGCAGGACGTCTCCGCCGGCTCGGCCGAGCTGGCCGCCCAGGTGACGTCTTGGCCGCTGGCGTACCACTTCGCGCCGCAGCGGCTGGGCCTGCTCGCGCCGCTGCGGGTACGTCGTGGCCTGCGGGTGCTGGACGTCGGTTGCGGCACCGGGGTTTGGGCCAGGGCGTTCGGCGAGGCCGGCGCGGAGGTGCTGGGCATCGAGGCGGTGCCGGAGCGCGCCGAGGCGGCCCAGGAACGCTGCCGGGATCTGGCCGGCGTGCG